>JADMKJ010000093.1:0-38358 GCA_015478855.1 Proteiniphilum sp. | reverse complement strand
TCCTTCGATGCGCTCAATAAAGAAAGGGCGGAGCAGGAAGAACCGCTGTTCGCCAACCCGAGAAATGCGGCATCAGGCACCCTGAAGATGCAGGATTCACGTGTGGTGGCCGCCCGCAAGCTGGAGTCATATATATACGCTATGCTGGGTGATTCATTGCCCACGGGCAGTCACTACGACAACATGACCCTGGCAAGAGCGTGGGGTGTGAATGTTTCCGGGTCAATGAAGAGATGCAGCACACCTGAGGAGATTTTCGATTATCTGAAATACTGGGACAGTGAGCGCAGGAACCTGCCGGTGACCACCGACGGGGTGGTGCTGAAGGTGGACTCACTCTCACAGCAGCGTAACCTTGGCGCCACCTCCAAATTCCCGCGATGGTCCATCGCCTATAAGTTCAACGCTGAGCAGGCGGTCACCCGTCTTGATTCGGTCACCTACCAGGTGGGGCGCACAGGTGCTGTCACGCCCGTGGCCAATCTGGAGCCTGTACTTCTTTCCGGTACGACCGTGAAAAGGGCATCACTCTACAATGAGGATGCCATCAACGCACTCGACCTGCATATCGGTGACAGGGTATACGTGGAGAAGGGGGGTGAGATTATCCCCAAGATCACCGGCGTGGAGAAAGAAACGCGCTTCATGATAGGCGACAAGGTGACGTTTGCCCGCGCCTGTCCTGATTGTGGTACACCGCTTGTACGCTTAGGCGAAGAGGCGGCACACTACTGCCCCAATCAGGAGGGATGCCCCACACAGATCAAAGGGCGCATCGAACATTTTGTCACCCGCAAGGCGATGAATATCACCATGGGTCCCGAGACCATCACCCTGCTCTACGATAAGGGGCTTATACGTGATGCAGCCGACCTCTACTCTTTGCAGTATGATGATCTGCTGCGTCTCGACCGCTGGGGTGAGACCAGCGCAACAAACCTGCTGAAGAGCATTGAGCAATCGAAGCGCGTGCCCTATGAGCGGGTGCTCTATGCCCTGGGTATCCGCTTCGTGGGGGAGACGGTAGCACAGAAGCTGGCACACGCCTTCCCGTCAATTGATCTGCTGGCACAGGCATCACATGAACAATTGATCGCCGTGGAGGAGATAGGCGACCGCATCGCGCAGAGTGTCATCGACTTCTTCGCAAGGCCTACATTCGTTGAGTTCCTCCATCGTCTTCAAACGAACGGTTTACAGTTCTCACTGAGCGATGAGGTGCTGGCTGCAAAAACCGACAAGCTGCAAGGACTGACATTCGTCATCAGTGGCACCTTCACACTGCACTCGCGCGATGAGTATAAAGTGATGATCCTTCAGCACGGAGGGAAGAACAGCGGGTCGGTGTCGAAAAAGACCGATTATATCCTTGCAGGAGAGAATATGGGACCGGCAAAGCTGGAGAAGGCAACGAAGCTGGGGGTGAAGCTGATAGACGAGCATGCATTCCTGGAGATGCTTCAACAGGAATAAAGAATAATCAGGAATAATGGAACTGAGCTTATTTGCTTTCATTTTATTGTAACTTCGCAAAATAAATAGCCAATCGCATCCCAGATGACAACAACTCTTATTATCCTCGTCGTTACAGCTGTCTTTTTTGTATGGGGGAAGATTCGCTCTGATATAGTGGCGCTCTCTTCATTGCTTGCGCTTGTGCTCACCGGCATTCTCACACCCGAGGAGGCGCTCTCGGGATTCTCCAACTCGGTGGTCATCATGATCGCCGCACTCTTTATCGTGGGAGGGGCCATTTTTCAAACAGGCATTGCCGGCACACTGAGTGCCCGTCTTCTGCATTTTGCGGGAAAGAGCAACTATAAACTGTTCCTGCTGTTGATGCTGGTCACCTCGCTGATAGGTTCGTTCCTTAGCAACACCGGTACGGTGGCGCTGCTGATGCCCATCGTGGTGACGATGGCCTCAACCTCAGCATTGAACGTGAGAAGGTTGTTGATGCCGATGGCTTTTGCCAGCAGCATTGGCGGCATGATGACGCTCATTGGTACCCCGCCGGTGCTGATCGTTCATGGTGCACTCATTGAATCGGGACAGGAGGGTTTGTCGTTTTTCACCACGCTACCGGTGGGGATGATACTTTTAGTGATCTCAATCCTCCTGCTGTGGCCTCTCACCAAAATATTGGATAAAAAAGGAAAGAAAGAGATCGGCGACAACCGTTCCACGGTGAAATCGCCGGGACAGCTGGCGTCGGAATACAGGCTGTCGGAAAACATGTACCGTGTGGAGGTGAAGAGGCCCTCACCCATGATCGGTAAGACAATCGCTGCACTCGACATCACAAAAAGATTTGCTGTCACCATCGTCGAGATAAGACGACGGTCGGCCTCCCCGCTGATCAAGACCATCACCCAGGAGCTGCCTGAGGCAGGGAGGGTGATGGCCGAAGGGGATATCCTCTATCTGATCGGTGATTTTGAAAATGTGCAGACATTTGTTTCAGAGAACGAGCTGACCTTCACAGATCAGATGACGAACGGATCCCTCAACCGTCCCGTCTTTTCCGGGAGGCTTAAGTTTGATGAGATAGGCATGGCGGAGGTGGTGGTGCTGGCCAACTCACAGCTTACCGGCAGGCTGGTGAAGGACTCCGGCTTCCGACAGAACTACGATGTGAACATCATCGGTATACAACGTAAAGACCAGCACCTCCTGCAGGATGTGAAAGATATCAAGATGCAGTCGGGCGACATGCTTCTGGTACAGGGCACATGGGAAGATATTGACCGGTTGAGCCGCCTCGAGGCAGAGGTGGTGGTGATAGGACAGCCGGCCATGGAGGCGTCGAAGGTGACACTGCATCACAAGGCACCGGTGGCAGGTGGCATCATGATCCTGATGGTGCTGGCCATGGTATTCAATATCCTTCCTCCGGTCATCGCCGTCCTTCTAGCTGCAGTGGCAATGATCCTCACCCGCTGTTTCCGTACCGTAGGTGATGCTTATCGAACCATCAGCTGGGAGAGCGTGTTCCTATTTGCTGCCATGATCCCCATGGCTGTAGCCATGGAGAAGACAGGCGTCTCGGCAACCATCGCTGCCGGTATTGTCGGGATGCTGGGTAGCTACGGACCCTATATGGTGCTGGTCGGTATCTACCTGGGTACCTCTCTCCTGACCATGTTCATCAGTAACACCGCCACGGCTGTACTGTTTGTTCCCATCGCCCTGCAGGCTGCCCTCTCATTGGGCGTGAGTCCCTATCCGTTTGTGATCACGGTAGCCATCGCTGCCAGCATGTGCCTGGCCAGCCCCTTCTCAACACCCCCCAATGCGATGGTGATGTCGGTAGGGCGTTACAGCTTTATGGATTATGTGAAGGTAGGCTTACCGCTGCAGCTGATCTACATGGCGGTGATGATCATCGTGCTGCCGCTGCTGTTCCCTTTCTGAGGGTAGCTTCCCGCTTAGCCGCCACGATAGGCTTTCATCAGTTTATCTGTTCTCCCCTGCCTTCTTCTGTTGCGTGCACGTATAGGATCCATATCCATCCCCGATGGAAAGACCAGCTGTCCGGCGGTAGATTCGATCTGTAATTTATTGCCGTTGAGCCAGTATCTCACCGACCCTGCCGGTCGTTGATTGATGGGGGTGCTGTTAGTGGGTTGCAGGTTTATATGAATCAGATATTTCTCAGGCGGATAGAGTATCTGTATCCGGTCGCCTCTTGTGGGTAGTCTGGTCGTGGGTGATACTTTCAGTACCTCCCTGTCTGCCTCGGGCAGGATCTGCGGAGATTGATGAGGCTGTCGCTGCGCAGGTCTCTTTTCAGGCGTGAGAAGCGACCGGCGTAAGTTCTTCTTCAATTCGTCGTTAAAATCCTGTGCATTTGCTTCAGTAGTGAACAATGCAATGATTAATAAGAAAGGAACAAGGACAGAAAGCCCCTTCATCAGCCCGGTGTGTTAAATTCAATAGGAATTGACTTACCGGATAGATGCTTTCAAGCGAAATACGCTGCGGCAAACTAAGTTAAAGAAGCTTATATCAGTGTTAAACAAAAAAAATGAGACACCCTTTTATGCCGGAAATTTGAACATAACTGACAATAGTCGTGTTATAAAATTGGTTTTAACAATATAAAATGAGAAAAAAGATGAAAAAGAAATTATTTACAATAACCGGTACAACGGTTTTGAGCCTGATGGCACTTATGCTGTTCACATCATGTAATGAGCGTAAACAACAGAAAGAAGAGGTCCCTATGGAAGTAACCCGCGACTACGGCGTCTACAGTGATACCATCACAAACTTCGAGGTGTATACCTATGAGGAGAAGAGTGTGGCACTGAGCGAAGCCAACAGGAAACTCGACGAGATGGACCGCAAGATTGAAGAATGGAAAGCCGATGCTGATGCAAAAGCAGGTGAGCTGTCGGCCGATGCGAAGGAAGCCTCTGATAAGGCTATCGCTGATCTCGAAAGAAAAAGAGATGAATTTAAGGCTGAAGTGGATAAGCTGGAGAACAGCACCGAGGATAATTGGGAAGAGGTCAGGAGAGACATCGGCAACAAGTATGATGACGTGAGGAACGATCTGAAACGTGGCTGGGAAAACCTGAAGGAAAATGTAAAAGAGACCGTGGATGAAGCGGAAGAGGTCATTCAGTAAACAGGCCGGAAGCTCTTATTGACAGATTACACTCCGCAGAGATAACCTAACCCGTTATCCTTGCGGAGTGTTTTTTTTGGTTATTCATTCATTGAGAAACTGTGTGAACCTATATGGTGGCCGTCGGCAAAGATGTCAGCCTTGTAGGTGCCGGGCATCAGGAACTCTTCAATATCCCAGTACATGGTCACCGGGATCTCTTCACCGCCGTACTCCACGATACGCATCATCGAGTACTGTAACTCCCTGTTCTCATAAGGGAAGGTGTTGGAGGGGCTTTTAGAAAGCACGCTGCCTCCGGGAGTCATGATGCGCACATAGATTGTTCGTTCGCCGGGTTCCGATGTGATGTTGCGGGCAATGGTAAAAGAGATCACAAACTGAGCACTTCGGCTCAGCCTGGTCTGTTCCCGTCCCCTGTCGTTCACCGCTTTCGCACCTATGTTGGTGGCCACCAGCTGTGCGGCGAGGGTCACTTTTTCAGAAAGCACCTCCCGCTCCTGCGCCACCTGCGTGAGCGTCCTGCTCGTCTCCTTGTATTGTTGTGTGATCTGTCTGTTCTCGGCACGCAGCTCTTCATTCAGCCGGTTAAGTGAATCAATCTGATGGATGTAGGAACGCAGTATCTTACGCAGCGTGGAGAGCTCATCCTTCAGTCTTCTTATCTCAGCCTGATCTGTAGATTTGGTCATACGCAGTTCCTCCTGCAGACGAAGGACTTTAGCCTGTTCATTCTCCAGCTTATAGAGCAGTGAGTCATTCTGAACGCTGAATTTGAACCCTTCATATTGCAGTGAGATGGCTTCATATTCATCTTCCAGCTCCTGTTTGCTCACCGTATACTCCTGCTGTATCTCCTCTATCTGTCTGTTTTTGGTCAGCAGAAACCCTATGACAATGGCCAGCACGATGACCAGCACACCAATAATTGCCGCAAGTTGAGGAGTACGCTCCTTAAAGTCTATCTTCATCTAACTACTTATTTTTCAATTGACGGCAAAATTAAAGGTTTTCAGCCTAATACCCAATGATTGCTCTCTCTTTTTCGTAAATTTAAGATTTGCTGGTGGCGATGTTGCCAAGGCCATGGTACAGTCTCAGTGCAACGCATGTTTCATCAGAAGATCGAAAGCCGTGTTTTTGTGGTGAATTCCTCCAGGAAGAGCATCCCCTTGTGTGAGTTACCCTTCGTGTTGAGGCGGGGGCTCCAGACAGCGATGGCATACTTCTCGGGGTGCAGTGCTACGATGCCGCCACCTACACCGCTCTTGCCGGGTAGTCCCACCTTGAAGGTGAATTGTCCGGCCTCGTCATAAAAGCCACAGGTCTGCATCAGTGCATTGGTGCGTTTGGTACGGCTGGGGGAGAGGATGCGCTCGCCGGACCAGGGGATCACGCCATTATTGGCCAGAAAAAGAAAGGTCCGGGAGAGTTCTTTACAACTCATCTCAATGGAGCAGAGATGAAAGTAGAGGTCCATCACCGTTTCGATATCGTTTCTGATGTTACCGAATGATTTCATCAGGTAGATCATCGCATAATTCCTATTCCCTGCTTTTTTCTCTGAGTGAGCCACAGCGGGATTGAAGCTTATCCTGTTGTTGCCCGACAGCCTGTGGATAAATGCAAGCATATTCTCCTTCGGAGAGGCAAGCTCACTCACAAGAATGTCGCATACTACCAACGCTCCCGCATTGATAAACGGATTTCGTGGAATACCCCTGTCATGCTCGAGCTGCAGCAGGGAGTTGAAGGGGGTACCCGCCGGTTCGAGGTTTGTTCGTTCCCAGATATTGCTTTTTATAGTTGAGTAGGCCATCACAAAAGAGAACACCTTGGCTATACTTTGTACTGAGAACCGTTTTTCTGCATCACCGAATGAATATTCCTCCTGCTCCACCGTCGTCAGATGTACACCGAACTGATCAGGGTCGACCTGTGCCAACTCGGTGATGTAGTCAGCTACATGGCCGCTCTCTTCCACATGCTGCAGGTCATTGTAAATCTCTTCAAACGTTTGTTCGTAATTCATTTTCTTCAGATTTGTGGTTTCACAGTAATTTAATCAGTTGAAATGGTAACCGGCACACGGTCTGTTTTTTATACTGCAAATATAGGCTTAATAAAGCAGGTTGTTGGTGCTTTTTGAGTTTTTTTCTTATCTTTAGCCTCTTAACTAAGAAAACTTGATAATGAATATGTTGAGAAAATCTTACATCCTTCTTACATTTATGCTGGCTGTCATCTTCACCTCCAATGCCGATGAAGGTATGTGGATGCTCCAGCAGCTCAGGCAACAGAAATTGTCAGCAATGCATGAACTGGGTCTTAAACTGGAGGATTATGATATTTACGATCCCGCGGGTACCTCCCTCAAAGATGCTGTCGTGCAATTCGGAAGAGGATGTACGGGTGAAGTGATATCCTCGCAGGGGCTGGTGCTCACCAACCATCATTGCGCTTTCGGACAGATACAACAACACAGCTCACTGGAGAATAATTATCTGGAGGAGGGCTTCTGGGCGATGAGACAGGAGGACGAACTGGTCAATCCGGGACTTACGGTGACCTTTATCGATCAGATCGAGGAGGTGACAGGGTGGGTGAAGGATTGCCTGGTACGTGACAGGGAGAAGGACACGGATGGTCTTTTTTACC
Organism: Proteiniphilum sp.; assembly: GCA_015478855.1. Lineage (GTDB taxonomy): Bacteria > Bacteroidota > Bacteroidia > Bacteroidales > Dysgonomonadaceae > Proteiniphilum. Next base: position 31,067 of record JADMKJ010000093.1, on the reverse strand, counting down.
TTTCTCCGTCCTATCTTAATGGCATCGCACGTGAGAAGGCGGGAGAGCAGTTTCTGAAGGATCATCCCGGCACAGAGGTGGAGATAAAGCCTTTCTTCGGGGGCAATCAATACTATATGTTCACGAAGAAGATCTATTCCGATGTGCGTCTGGTGGGTGCACCACCAAGTTCCATAGGTAAATTCGGGGCTGACACCGATAACTGGATGTGGCCGCGTCATACGGGCGATTTCTCGCTTTTCCGTATATATGCCGATAAGGAGGGTAATCCGGCTAAGTACTCACCCACGAATGTACCGTTGAAACCTAAACGGTGGCTCACTGTCTCTACGCGGGGGGTGGAAGAGAATGATTTCGCCATGATCCTGGGCTTTCCGGGATCAACACATAAGTATTACACATCATGGGAGGTGGCAGAACGTAGAGATATTGACAACAGTGTCCGAATACAGATGCGGGAGGTGCGACAGCATGCGATGCTGGAGGAGATGCTGGATGATCCGGCAGTGAAGATTCAGTATGCCTCCAAGTACGCCGGTTCTACCAATGCATACAAGAATGCTGTGGGTACCAGCTGGGCAATAGATATGCGTGATTTCGAAGGTCTCAAGCGCGAACAGCAAACGCGACTCATAGAATGGTCCCGCCACAATAAAAAGCCTCAGTACACGGAGGCGTTAAATGAAATCGAGCGTATCGTGAAAGAACGTGCCGGTCTTCGTTACAGAAGCTGGATGCTGAATGAGGCTATTGTGCGGGGTGTTGAGTTTGCCGCGGTGCCCACCGCCGCTGCCGACAGCCTGCTGCAGGCACTTGTGCAGGAGGATCAGGCAGAAGCAGAGAGACAGCTGCAACTGCTTGAGGATGCTTTCCGCCGGTTCACCAACAAAGATTACAACCCTGAAGTGGACAGGAAGGTGGCGAAAGAGATGTTTGATGCCTACATCCAATCGCTTCCGCGGGAGAGCTATCCTGCGGCATTCAATCAGCTATTCACTGATTTTGAGGGCGACATCGGTCGGTATGTAGATCACCTTGTGGACCATTCGCTATTCAGCAGTGAAGAGAACTTCCGCCGCTTTGCTACCGGTAAACCTGATCCTGAAACACTCAGGAATGATCCTCTGTTTCATTTTGCCAGATCGGTAAGAGATGAGGCTGCATCGCTTCGCTCGCAACAAGCCGTTTTCGATGTACCCCTCTCACTTGCGCGACGCATATATATGGAGGGTCTTCTGGCGATGGAGGAGCCATACGCCCTATTTCCCGATGCCAATCTCACCCTTCGTCTCTCCTATGGGCAGGTAAAAGGTTATCAACCGCGCGATGGTGTTGTATACCGTCACCAGACAACGATTGAAGGAGTGATGGAAAAAGAAGACCCCGGTAACTGGGAGTTTGTGGTGCCGGGGAAGTTGAGGAAGCTCTATCGCGAAAAGGATTTCGGACCCTACACCCTGTCCAACGGTAGCCTGCCGGTAGCATTCGCTGCCACTACACATACTACGGGTGGTAATTCGGGCAGCCCCGTGATGAACGGCAATGGAGAGCTGATAGGAATCAATTTCGACCGCAACTGGGAGGGTGTGGGCGGTGATATCCAGTACCTGCCCGATTATCAGCGAAGCATCATTGTTGATATCCGTTATGTGCTCTTTATCATTGATAAGTATGCAGGTGCATCGCACCTGATCAGTGAGATGGAGATAAACTGATCGGTAAGTTAATAATAGAAATTAATTGCAAAAATAAAGGAAAAGTTGCCATAAAAACGTTATACTTGTAGGAGGTATTCATGTAATAAATAATTATTATGAAGGCAACAGTTAGCTATCTATTGTTTATCTGTCTGCTTGCTTTCGCTACGGGATGCGGTGCATCCCAACGTGGTGTAACAGGCAAAAAGACAGAACGTATGATTGGCTTGTGGGAGGTGAAGGCGATTCACAACAGCAATGAATCGGGTTATACGGAAACACCCCACGGAATGTTCAAGATGATTTCATCTGATGGAAAGTTCATGAATTTCATGTCTACTGAGAAGGGTGCAATCATCACGGTTGATGGTACCTATAGGTTGGAGGGTGATATATATACTGAAGAGATTGTGAATTCATTCAACAAAAGTCAGGAGGGAAAACACAATCCTTTGCAGGTAAAGTTATCACAGGAAAATTTCATGTACTTACGCTGGTTTCAACCCATCGATGAATTTGGGATGGTGCAGAACAGATGGATTGAAGAGATCTGGCAGCGTGTCCGCATTGAAGATCTGGAGGAGAGCAATATCAATCTCCGACAGGAGCTCAGGGCGCTGCTCACTAACGAGGAGGTAATCAATCAGGTGATTGATTAACACTGATGGAGCACAAAAAATAAAATGGCGACCCGGTTAAGGCCGCCATTTTGTCTATTCATTGTAATGGTCACAATATTTGTAATGCACCATCGAGATCGGCTTTGATGTCATCGATATGTTCAATGCCCACCGACAAGCGAAGGAGGTTGGGATAAACGCCTGCAGCAAGCTGTGCCTTTTCGGGTAGCTGCTGATGGGTGGTGCTGGCAGGATGGATGATCAGCGTCTTGGCATCACCCACGTTCGCAAGGTGGCTGATCATTGACAGGTTATCGATAACCCTGGCCGTTTGGTCCACATCTCCCCTGACAAAGAAGGAGAGTACACCACCGAAGCCATCGTTTTTGAGGTATTTCTTTGCCAGCGTGTGGTATTCACTACTCTCCAATCCCGGATAACTGACCTTCTCCACCTTGGGGTGCGCTTCCAGCCAGCGTGCCAGCGCCAATGTGTTTGCATTAATGCGTTCGGCACGGAGTGAAAGAGTTTCCAGTCCCTGTAACAGCAGGAAAGAGTTGAAGGGGCTGTTCACCGGGCCAAGATCACGCAGTCCTTCCACGCGACAGCGAATCGCGAAAGCGATGTTCCCGAACGGTGACTTGTCACCGAAGGTATCCCAGAAGTTGAGGCCGTGATAGCCCTCCGATGGTTCGCTGAACATCGGATATTTACCGTTGCCCCAGTTGAAGTTACCCCCGTCGATGATCACACCCCCCATGGAGGTACCGTGACCTCCTATCCACTTTGTTGCTGAGTGTACTACCACGTTGGCACCCCATTCTATCGGGTTGAAGATGTATCCACCCTGTCCGAAGGTGTTATCCACCACCAAAGGGATATCATGCTTGCGTGCCACGGCAACGATCGCTTCCATATCCGGGATGTTGTACTGCGGGTTGCCTATTGTTTCAAGATAGATTGCTTTTGTCTTCTCATTAATCAGCGATTCAATACTGTCTGCATTATCACCATCGGCGAAACGTACTTCAATGCCCATGCGGGCAAAAGCCACTTTAAACTGATTGTAGGTCCCCCCGTAGAGAAACGACGAGGATACGATGTTGTCGCCGGCTTGAGCCAGGTTGTTGATGGCGATGAATTGTGCTGCCTGTCCCGATGAGGTGGCAACAGCTGCTACGCCACCTTCCAGGGCGGCCATTCGTTTTTCGAACACGTCGGTGGTGGGGTTCATCAGCCGGGTATAGATATTCCCGAACTCTTTTAAGCCAAAAAGGTTGGCGCCATGTTCAGCGCTTTTAAATGTGTAAGCTGTGGTTTGATAAATTGGTACTGCTCTGGCACCGGTAAATGGGTCAGGCTCCTGTCCCGCATGAAGCTGCAGGGTTTCAAAATGTTTTTTTCTCATCTTTTTGCAATATTAATATCTCGCAAAAATAGAAGAAATAATGAGAATTTGTTATATAAAAACAAAGATAAGTGATAAGTTAACACTTATTCAGAAAATAATCTGCTTCTGGCTATCATGCAAGCACCTACGATGCCGGCCTTGTTTTTAAGTTTTGATGAGACAATCTGACTATCTTTATTCACCAGGTTAAGTGAATATTTTTTAATGGAACTACGGATTGGCAGCATGATATATCCTTCAGTCTCAGCAACCTGTCCCCCAATAATCACCAGCTCCGGGTTGAAGATGTTGATGAGCCCGGCAATATATTTACCCAGTTTATATCCCACCTCTTCCACAATCTCAATGCAGAGAGGGTCTTCCAGATTGGTGGCGTTGATGATATCGGTAAGGGTGAGTTTTTTAATATCTTTTACCTGTTCTGTGAGTATGGTGCTTTCACCTTTGAGGATGCGTTCAGTCACAATTCTGTGAATGGCCACACCTGAAGTTTCTGTCTCGAGGCAACCTTTCTTGCCGCAATGACAAAGAATCTCATTTTCGAAGATCGGGAAATGACCAAACTCACCTGAGAACCCCGATTTACCGTAATAGGGTTTGCCATCAATGATAATACCTACACCGAGACCCCAGCCTACATTCACAAAAATGACATCTTTCTCATTTTCCACAACACCCTTCATATATTCACCGTAAGCCATGGCACGTGTATCATTGTCGATGCCCACATTGTAGTTGAGCTTGTTCGTCAATGTCTCACTTATAGGGTTCTCGCTGAAATAAAAGCTGCTGTAACTATATCCTGTGTCGGGGTTTACACGTCCTGATATATTAAGATTGATGTTGAATATTTTTTTCTTTAACTCTCCCGTCTTGTCAATAAATTTTTCAATATGGCCGCACAGCAGATCGAATGATTCAGGTGTATTTTCATAGGTGTAGGAGATACTCATTTGGCTATCAACAATCCTTCCCGTGAAATCCATCAAGGCAATATTAAGATGATGCCGGCTCATATCTGCTCCAACAAAATAGGCTGAAGTAGGTTTTAACCCGTATACGCTGGGGTGTCTCCCTCCAGGAGTGTGTATTTTCCCGAATTCATCGATTAATCCCTGATCTGTCAGTTCACCTATAAATTTAGTGACGGTGGGCACACTCAGATCGAGTTCTTTGGACAGTTCAGCAATAGTATCGTTGCCCGAATTGATGAAATGGGAGATAATGTCTTTTTTTATCTGAATATTCTTCGGGCTTTTGTCGCTCTTAAAAAAATGATTCTTTACCATGGTTCTCAATTCATTAATAACATTTGGTTATGGTTGATTGATCGTGTTTGTCTTGTGTTAGTTAAAAAAAGAGATTCATTTCCTGTTTTAGGACGCATGCCTTATTGTCTGATTAACATTGTTATATCATAAAAATGTTTTGCTAAATCTACAAATTTACGAAATATTCTCAATATTCAAAAATAAAACTGTGTTGATGCCTAAAAACTATTTTTTTTCCCTGTTAATTTATTTATTTAACGATTATTTCCGCATATTTGTATATTATTTCGAAATCAGGAGAGTTCATCTGATTGTATCTACTGGAAATTTGGATTATTGTAATAGCATGAAATATTCATTTTAATAACAACAATAAATTAATTACCTGTGAACTACTTTTATCTCGTACCCACAGCCTCAATAGTAGCACTTATCTTTGCCTACTATTTTTTTAAAAGAATGATGAAGGAGAGCGAAGGCACTGAAAAGATGCAAACGATCGCCCGTTATGTACGTGAAGGTGCCATGTCGTACCTGAAACAGCAGTACAAGGTGGTGACCGTAGTGTTTATCATCCTTGCCCTTCTCTTTGGAGTGATGGCCTTTTTTGATCTACAGAACAGATGGGTTCCTTTTGCATTTCTCACCGGTGGATTCTTCTCCGGCCTGGCCGGTTTCTTTGGCATGAAGACAGCCACCTATGCATCGGCTCGGACAGCCAATGCCGTGCAACGTTCGTTGAACAGCGGGCTGCAGATCGCTTTCCGCTCGGGCGCGGTCATGGGCCTGGTTGTTGTGGGGCTGGCACTGCTCGATATCTCTGCCTGGTATCTTATCCTCGATTATTTCGTGGATGATGCCGATGGAGGACATAAACTTATTATGATCACCACCACCATGCTCACCTTCGGCATGGGAGCCTCCACACAGGCACTCTTTGCCCGTGTGGGAGGAGGTATATACACCAAGGCAGCCGATGTGGGTGCCGACCTGGTGGGGAAGGTGGAGGCGGGTATTCCCGAGGATGACCCGCGTAACCCGGCGACCATCGCCGATAATGTGGGTGATAACGTGGGTGATGTGGCCGGTATGGGTGCCGACCTGTACGAGTCCTATTGCGGGTCTATCCTCTCCACGGCAGCGCTGGGTGCTTCGGCTTTTGTGCTGAATCCCTCGATGCAGCAGAACGCCGTCTTTGCGCCCATGATCATCGCTGCTATTGGTGTCTTTCTTTCCATTATAGGTATTTTCATTGTCCGTACGAAAGAGCAGGCAACGGTCAAGCAGCTGATGGATGCACTGAACAGGGGTGTGAATGTGAGTGCCCTATTCATTGCTATCAGCGCTTTTGGTATCTTGTATCTGCTCGGATTCTCCAACTGGGTTGGATTATCTTTCTCCGTGATCTCAGGGTTGCTGGCAGGGATTATCATCGGTCAGGGCACGGAGTACTTCACTTCGCACTCCTACAAGCCTACGCGTATGATTGCCGAGAGTGCGAAGACAGGTCCCGCCACCGTGCTTATCTCCGGTATGGGAACAGGGTTTATCTCCACCGTGATCCCCGTTGTGACCATCGTGATGGCCATCCTGATCTCTTATCTGGCTGCCATCCGGTTCGATGTAACCAATATGATGGCTGCTGAGAACCTTAGCATGGGCCTTTACGGCATCGCTATCGCGGCGGTAGGGATGCTCTCCACGCTGGGTATAACCCTGGCCACCGATGCGTACGGGCCCATCGCTGACAATGCGGGTGGAAACGCCGAGATGAGCGGGCTCGATCCGGAAGTGCGGAAACGCACCGATGCCCTCGATGCACTGGGTAATACCACCGCCGCCACGGGTAAAGGATTCGCCATAGGTTCAGCCGCGCTGACAGCATTGGCCCTGATGGCATCCTATATGGAGGAGATTCGTATCGGCATGCTTCGACTGGGTAGCGATATCCTTCTTTTTCCTGATGGTGAGACCGTGGAGGTGGCTAAAGCCAGCTTTGTAGACTTCATGAGTTATTTCCAGGTGACATTGATGAACCCCAAGGTGCTGGCCGGTATTTTCCTGGGCTCGATGATGGCTTTTCTCTTCTGCGGTTTGACGATGAATGCAGTGGGGAGAGCTGCACAGCGGATGGTGGAGGAGGTGCGCCGCCAGTTCCGTGATATCAAGGGGATCATGACAGGTGAGACCACGCCCGATTATGCACGGTGTGTGGAGATCTCCACCAAGGGTGCACAGCGTGAGATGCTGTTGCCCTCCCTGCTGGCCATCGCTGTTCCCATATTGGTAGGTCTGTTGCTGGGTGTTGCCGGCGTGATGGGCCTGCTGGCCGGTGGGCTGGGTGCCGGGTTCGTGCTGGCTATTTTCATGGCCAACTCGGGAGGTGCCTGGGACAATGCGAAGAAATATATTGAAGAGGGTCATCTGGGCGGTAAGGGCAGCGAAGCGCACAAGGCCACCGTGGTGGGAGACACCGTGGGTGATCCATTCAAGGATACCTCCGGGCCGTCGCTCAATATCCTCGTGAAGCTGATGAGTATGGTCTCCATTGTGATGGCGGGGTTGACGGTCGCCTGGAGTCTGTTGTGAGCATAGGACTGTTTAGAGTTTATTATCATTTTGGATGATTTGTCGTTCAGCTTTTTTTTGTATATTTGATGCCTGAAAAAATCACCTGTTCAAGGAGAATCATCAACAATCAAATACAATAAATTATGAGCTTTTTAACGAACGACAAATTAACAATTGTAGGAGCTGCCGGTATGATCGGTTCCAACATGGCGCAGACTGCTGCCATGATGCGTTTAACACCCAATATCTGTCTTTACGACCCTTTTGCACAAGGTCTTGAAGGAGTAGTGGAAGAGATGCGTCACTGTGGTTTTGAAGGTGTGAACTTCACTTTCTCCACCGATGTGAAAGAAGCCTTCACAGGTTCCAGATACATGATCTCTTCAGGTGGTGCACCCCGTAAAGATGGGATGACACGTGAAGACCTGCTGAAAGGAAACGCTGAGATCGCTGCACAGCTTGGCAAGGATATCAAATCGTACTGCCCCGACCTGCAACATCTCACCATCATCTTCAACCCTGCCGATATCACCGGTCTGGTGGCACTGATCTATTCAGGACTGAAGCCTTCACAGGTGACTACACTGGCAGCACTCGACAGCACCCGTTTGCAGAGCGAGCTGGCTAAAAACTTCGGTGTAGAGCAGAGCAAGGTGACCGGTGCCCGCACCTATGGCGGACATGGAGAGCAGATGGCCGTGTTTGCCTCTACCGCGAAGGTAGACGGTAAGCCCTTATCCGACCTTATCGGCACAGCCGCACTGACCAACGAAGCATGGGCAGAGCTGAAACAACGTGTCACCAAGGGTGGTGCTGCCATCATCAAGCTACGTGGTCGTTCGTCTTTCCAGAGTCCTGCATACACCTCCGTTGAGATGATTCGTGCTGCCATGGGCGGTGAAAGCTTCCGCTGGCCTTCAGGATGCTATGTGAACAGCCAGGGCTTTGGGCATATTATGATGGCGATGGAGACCACGCTCGATAAGAATGGTGTCTCCTTTGGTGAGGTGAAAGGTACCGATGCTGAGATCGCCGAGCTGCAACAGAGCTACGGACATCTGGTGAAACTGCGTGACGAGGTGATCGCCATGGGGATCATTCCTGCCACCGACAAGTGGAGCAGTGTGAACCCGAACTTATAATTTACAATATTCCATTCAAAAAAAAGAGACAGCTTTTGGCCGTCTCTTTTTTTTGAACTATCGCTCCACGAAGGTCCTGACAAGCCCCTCCTCGGGTGCTGGCATGGTCACTCTGAACCCTCTCTGCTGTAACAGTGTGATGAGCGGAGCCGGCGGAAAGGGTGAGATCAGCTCCATGCATTCACCGGGTAGCAACTTATCGGCTTCTGTAAGTACGATCTCTTTGGGGTGATCGCCTTCTTCAATGATCGGACGTACATCCAATATAAATGTAACAGGAGTTTTAGTTGTTTCCATAGAGACAGGAACAGGGTTCTCTTCTCCTTCAGGACAGAAACCTGCACCCAATTCAGCCATTCCTGTCTCTTTTCGCAAAACGTTCACCATCTCCACAACGGGGACGTTTCCTACCTTTGCTGCCTGCTGCAACGAGGTTACACGCGCCACGGTTTTTCGCAGCACAGGGTTCTTCAGGGCGGCGAATGCAGGGGAGAATTGCAGGAGCGTCTCCTCCAGTGCCGGGTAATCGCGCAGCAGGTCGGCCACGCTGGTGCCGGGTGTGATGTCGCCCTTATCTCTGCTCATACGACAACAACCGTTGATCCCCTTCCAGCTTGCGCAGTTGGGTGATATCCTGTGTCACCTCCACCACGCCGAGGTACTCTCCTTCCTTGCCGCGCACGGCGGAATATTCGATATAGACAAAGCGTGATTTCATAAATGATGACATCCAGAAGACCGCCTTGTTCTCTTTGCCGCTCTTGAAATCAGTGAGTATCTGCTCCACGATATGGACGCTGCCCGGAGGGTGGCACATCCGCACATCGCGGCCGATGATCGATCTGTTGCGCTCGAAGACGCGGTTAGGGCTGTGGGAGAAGAAACGTACCTTATCGTTCTTATCCACGAAGGTGATATCGATGGGGAGATGCAGGAAGAGCGCCTCCAGCTCATCCAGATTGAAGGCACCTGAGGAGAGGCGGATGGCGTCGGCCGTCACATACGCCTGCTTCTCCGCCCTCATGCCTGCCGGCTTCCACTCCTCCTCCGGGTCGATCAGGCAGTAGCCGAACTCTCCCGTCTCAGCGTAAACCTTGTACCACTCCTCTTCGGTGAGCGTATCCATCGCCATCGGCAGCAGGATCTCCTCCTCCTTCATGATCATCCCCTCCAGCATCTCAACGGTATGATCGAGCATCAGCTGAATGACCGACCGCAGTTCCTCCGCGCCGGCGATGGGTGAGGAGAGTGCCTCGTGGGCATTTTTCAGCAGCTCGCGTGTCTCGTCGTGCTTGCCCCACATCACCTTGGGAGGCCCTGTGATCAGGTGCTTCTCCAGAAATGGGAAGAGCAGGTACTCCTTCCGCCTGTAGTGCTTGTCGATATCGGAGAAGTTGTTGAAGAGTGTGCGTAGTTGCATCACGTAGCCGGACACCTCGCTGTCGCCGATCTGCCCGATCTTCTCCTTCAGCTGCCTGTAGCTCTCTATCTCCTTCTGTATAGCGATATTCTCTTTCCTGAAGGTATCCACGGGATGTCCCGCAGGAACAGGCGCTGCCCCCTGCAGGTTGATGCTGCCATCGAGCACCGCCGTATGCAGATCGCAGAAGTCGAGGATCTCCTCCTCTGACAGTGCATTGCTGTTGATCAGCTCCTGCTCCACCTCCACCACCTCATTGTAGGGGATGCTTTTCAGCACTTCGATCAGTCGCCGGCGCAATGCCTCGGGGTTATCTCCTTCATGTAGTCTGAGGAGGAGATGACGCAGCGTCTCTTTACGTTGCGTTGAATTATTGATAAGTTCGCTCATAGTTTTTTTGGTTATTCAAGTTTCGTAAGGTATAAAAACAGCTAAATTTTCACAGAAGTCAGACAATTACCATGTTCAATAGAGCAAAAACAAGTTTTATCCCTATGTTCACTTATCGAAATTGTTCGACTGACAAAAACATTTTTAGGTCTCATCTTTAGCTGTAATTATCCTAATTCCTCTCCCCTGATCATGGTGAGTAACATCTTAAACGGCTCTACCGCTGTCAAGGCATGTGGAATGTTCGCAGGCATGATGATGCAGTCGCCCTTTTTCAACAGGTACGGGTTCCCATCGATACGGATCTCAGCCTCACCATCCAGCACCTGCACGAAAGCATCGTAGTTGGCGGTGTGTTCTGTCAGCCCCTGCTCCTTGTCGAAAGAGAAGAGGGTGATGTTCCCTGCTTTGTTCTTCGTCACCTGCTTACTGATCACTCCACCTGAGGTGTAATCGATGGAATCTTCCAGTGCGATCACTTTTGCTTTATCATATGTTGCCATAATTGTACTTTTTAATGAATTATACGCAAATGTATTATTTAGAATGAGTATAAACTGTAACATGGGTTACACTTGTTGCATTTTCCGGGTATTTAACATTTATGCTAACTTACACAATTACGGAGCTTTTACTATTTATAGCCTATCCGTTTAGGAAAGAAGCATTTTGTTGTATCTTTGTTTCTAAACGATACACATGTCAGCATACGATCTCTCATCCTCATCATTGTTTTTTCATCTTTTTCAAAATGAGGCAGATGATATTCTGGAGCGTGCCGTTACTGAGGTGCGCAGGGTGGAAAAAGGCAATTACGTGGCCCGCCAGGGAGAACCCATCAATCATCTCTACCTGCTTATGGAGGGGCTGGTACGCACGGAGATGGTGACCAGGGAAGGGAACGTGCTTGAGATCGAGTTTATTGAGCCTGTGAGGCCGCTGGCACCTGCATTTCTCGTTGCATCCGAGAACCGTTTCCCGGTAGATGTGATCACCACGGAGCGCTCCGTTTTCTACATGATACCCAAATCGTTGTGGTTGAAGGAGCTGATGGCGAACGAGACATTGCTGATCAACTTTATGAAGGTCACCTCCAACATGACCGTCTTCCTCTCCAGGAAGGTGCAGATGATGTCCATCAAGAGCCTGAAAGGGAAGCTCTCTCTCTATATCCTGGAGAATACCACAGCGCAACATGATACATTCTTATTAAAGCGTACCCAGACACAGCTTGCAGAATATTTCGGTGTGCAGCGTCCTTCACTGGCCCGTACCATCGGGGAGATGATCAGGGAAGGATGGATCACTCTTTACAAGAGAGAACTGAAAGTGCTGCAGAGAAGCAAGCTGGAAGAATTGGTGTAGGGAGGGGTAAATTTTAGAAAATTAATCAATTTACCGGTGGAGAATGTAAAAAAAGATAATAAAAAGGGTATATTTGCAACAGGAAAGAGAAAAGTTACCTAATATTAATTTTTATCTAGTCATGAGTAATCAACTAACAAGAAGAAAATTTTTCAAAACTGCTGCTATTGGTGCTGTGGGCGTTGCTGTGTTTCCGCAGTTTCTCGCTTCCTGCAAGCAGAACAAGGCCGGTGCCGCCGATGACGGAATCATCCGTCTTGGCTTTATCGGACTGGGTCAACAGTCAATGTATCTGTTGAGTGGCTACCTGGGTATTGACGGTGTACGTGTCGTTGCCGGCAGTGATGTCTATGGTATTAAGAGAGAGCGCTTTCTGAAGCGTGTGAATGACAAGTATGCTCAGGAAGAGCAGCCTGAAGCGGTGGAGGTGTACGAGAACTACAGGGACCTGCTTGCCCGCGAGGATATCGACGCGGTGGTGATCGCTACGCCTGACCACTGGCATGCTTTTATCGCCATCGAGGCCTGTAAAGCAAAGAAGAATATCTATCTGGAGAAACCGCTGACCTTTACAATTGAAGAGGGACAGAAGCTGGTGAAGGCAGTGCGTGATAATGGTGTAGTCCTGGGTGTGGGCAGCCAGCAGCGTTCCGATGCCAACTTTCAGCATGCAGTGAAGTTGGTGCAGGAGGGAAAGATCGGTAAGATTGAGCGGGTGAATGCCTATGTAGGCGGACCTCCCAAACCTTACGATCTGCCGGAAGAGACATTACCTGCCGACCTGAACTGGCCACTGTGGCTGGGACCGTCTGAATCCCTGCATTACAACTCACAGCTTAATCCACCCATCTCGATCGAACCCGAGCAGAATGAACAGTTCTGGGGTGCCTGGCGCTGGTACAAGGAACTGGGTGGTGGCTTCACCACCGACTGGGGAGCACATATGTTCGACATCGCCCAGTGGGGACTGGGTATGGATGAGAGCGGCCCCGTGGAGATCATCCCCGCCGGTTATGAGGATACAAAATTCCTCACCTTCAAGTATGCCAATGGAGTGGTGATGACTGAAGAACCGTTCAACGAACAGCAGACCAAAGGTGTCAAGTTCTGGGGAGATAAGGGATGGATTGAGGTTTCCCGCGATCATTTCATTGCCTCCGACGAGAGCCTGCTGCCACCGGTAGCGGAAGAGACCGAGGGTGCCTATGAAACGAAGATCCCTCACCTGGAGAACTTCATCAACGCGATGAATACAAAAAGTGATCCGGTGGTTCCCGTGGAGATAGGACATCGTTCCTGCACTGTCTGTACGCTGGGCAACATCGCCTACGATCTGGGTCGCCCCGTGAAGTGGGATCCTGCAGCCGAGAAATTCGTGGATGATGCTGAGGCCGATGGCCACAGGTTGTTCAGCAAGAGCTACACTGAGGGGTATACACTCTGATAAGCGTATCACCCTTGCACACAAAAAGCTGCCCTCGGGCAGCTTTTTGTGTCTATATCAACATCTGCACTGTACTTTGATCCTATCCCTTCACCGGTGAAACTTGTTCAGATCACCGGTACGGAATTTTTTTTACAGCCGTTGTCTGTTTATCCTTTTTTCTCCGGCTTGAGCATGATGCCCAGCTCATCCAGCTGCTCCTGCTCCACGGTGGAGGGAGCGTCGATCATCACATCGCGTCCGGCGTTGTTCTTCGGGAAGGCGATGCAGTCGCGGATGCTGTCGAGCCCGGCGAAGATGGAGACGAAGCGGTCCAGTCCGAAGGCGATGCCGCCGTGGGGTGGGGCACCATACTGGAAGGCGTTCATCAGGAAGCCGAACTGCTGCTGTGCTTTCTCCTCGGTGAAGCCCAGCACGGAGAACATCTTCTTCTGCAGGGCGCTGTCGTGGATACGTATCGACCCACCGCCGATCTCCACGCCGTTGATCACCAGGTCGTAGGCGTTGGCGCGTACCGCACCCGGGTCTGTGTCGAGCAGCGGTATATCCTCCGGCTTGGGGGAGGTGAAGGGATGGTGTTTCGCAAAGTAGCGGTTCAGCTCCTCATCTTTCTCCAGCAGGGGGAAGTCCACCACCCAGAGACATTTATAGTTGGTCTTCTCTCTCAGTCCCAGTCGTGATCCCATCTCCAGGCGGAGTTCGGACAATTGTTTCTGTGTTTTCTCTGTCTCACCTGCCAGCATCAGTATCAGGTCGCCCGGTCCGGCGTTGCACTGTTCAGCCCATTTTCTCAGCACCTCCTCGCCGTAGAACTTGTCCACCGACGATTTCAGCGTTCCATCCCCGTTGTAGCGGACATAGATCAGCCCTTTGGCACCTATCTGCGGACGTTTCACGAAATCGGTCAGCTCATCCAGCTGCTTGCGGGTGTAGACAGCGCATCCTTCGGCGCAGATCGCACCCACATATTCAGCTGCGTCGAACACCACGAAATCGTGTCCCGTGGTCAGCTCCTTCAGCTCATTGAACTGCATCCCGAAGCGTATATCCGGCTTGTCCGATCCGTAGAGTCTCATCGCGTCGGCATAGCTGATACGCGGGAAGTCGGGAATGTCGATCTCCTTGACCGATTTGAAGAGATGCTTCGTCAGCCCTTCGAACGTGCTGAGCACATCCTCCTGGTCCACGAACGACATCTCGCAGTCTATCTGCGTGAACTCCGGCTGGCGGTCGGCACGCAGGTCCTCATCGCGGAAGCATTTCACGATCTGGAAGTAACGATCCAGTCCCGATACCATCAGCAGCTGTTTAAAGAGCTGTGGCGACTGCGGCAGGGCGTAGAACTCACCCTGGTTCATGCGTGAGGGAACGATGAAGTCGCGTGCACCCTCCGGCGTGGACCCTATCAGCACTGGTGTCTCCACCTCCAGGAACGCCCGTTCATCGAGGTAGCGGCGAGTCTCGAACGCCATCCTGTGGCGCAGCTCCAGGTTCCGGCGAACCACGTTGCGGCGTAGGTCGAGGTAGCGGTACTTCATCCGCAGCTCGTCGCCGCCGTCTGTCTCCGTCTCGATGGTGAAAGGAGGAGTTTTGGAAGCATTCAGTACAGTCAGCTCAGAGGTGATGATCTCAATCTCACCGGTGGGGATGTGTGTGTTCTTGCTGGAGCGCTCCTTCACCGTGCCGGTCACCTGTATCACCCACTCGCGTCCCAGCCTGTTGGCCTGTTCGCAAAGGTCGTGGTTCACCTCCTGGTTGAACGAGAGCTGCGTGATGCCGTAGCGGTCGCGCAGATCGATAAAAGTCATGCCGCCCATCTTCCTTATTTTGGATACCCAGCCGGCCAAAGTCACCTCCCTGTTTGCATCGGCCAACCGCAGTTCGCCGCACGTGCTGTTTCTGTACATAAATGATATCTGTTGTTTTACGTTAGTTTTCTGCACTACAAATGTACATAATTCTTGTGTGAAATGGATAGGGAAAGATAATTGAATTTTGGAACTCGACTTTCTTTCAAAATTCAGTTCCTTTGGTATCAGTAACAACTTGACGATCGTTTATAACTAATATTTTTCTCTAGGTACATTTTGAGGTTTGATAGGTTTCTAATGTTAAATAATTATAATAATGACTAGTGAGGTGGACATTTAACTCAAATTGATTTGAATGGTTGTAAAAATACAACTATATTTGAACTGTCAATTAAAGACAATAACTCTATGAAAATTTGGAAAGTGAAAGAAATCATCGCATTTCTCGAAACTGACGGATGGTACCTGCTGAGACAAAAAGGAAGCCACCGACAATATAGACACCTGACAAAAAGAGGTATTGTAACCGTGCCGGGAAAGCTAAGTGATGATCTGCCGCCAAACACGGCGAAAAGTATTTTGAAACAAGCAGGGCTATAAAAGCCCGGCATTTAACAACAAAAACGGAGGACTCTATTATGAAAAAAATAACTGTGAATGTAGAACTTACCGACAATAACTATTCGGCTTATATAGACATACTTCCGGGATGTGTTTCCACCGGAAAGACGTTTGATGATCTGCATAAGAATATGAAAGAAGCTGTGGCTTTTCATTTAGAAACCAGTAGAGAGTTTGGTGATGATATACCAGAAGTATTTAACGGCATTTTTGAACTTGTTTACAAATTTGATGCAGTGAGTCTTTTGCAGCATTACAGAGGAATTTTTACCAATTCTGCATTGGAGCGATTGACTGGCATCAATCAGCGCCAATTGCAACGCTACGCATCCGGAGAAACAAAACCGCGTGATAGACAGGCTAAAAAAATAACAAACGCTTTTAATAAGCTTGGGAAAGAGTTACAGGTTGTAGAGCTTTAGTTTTTAATTGACACTTCAAAGATCAGCCACCAGCCGTCCCGGATATCCGGGACGGCTTTTGTACAAAATAGCTGCATATGGAATTCAGTGCTTTTGGTATCAGTAACAACCATTTGCAAAATATTTGAAAGCAATTCACAATAAGGATTATTCCGCTGTGAAAACATCTAAACCGGCTTATTATGGGTCGCTTTCATTTATTGACCTATCATGAACCTATGTAGATATTAATATTTATAAAAGGTTAGATCTTTTGAGAGTTTCAATTTTTTTTGTACTTTTGCACTCATGTTTTGGAAATGCCTTTAATGTGTATCAGTCCTTTTCGCAATTTTCGTCGTTACGATGTGGGGCTGGAACGTAAACAGGTTATTCGGGGTGTAGCGCAGTCCGGTTAGCGCACCTGCTTTGGGAGCAGGGGGTCGTGGGTTCGAATCCCGCTACCCCGACACCATTAGACACTTATCTGATCACTCAGATAGGTGTTTTTTTTGTTTCAGTAAGTAATTCGTGTTGACTTTAATAATTTCTGCAATAGCAACCCTCCTGTTGACTTAATTATCATTCGCAATAGTATCACTAAAAAATTGACTGTGAATAAATAAACTAACAAAAATGTAGTTTATTAATAATAATTCACTAAACTTGCATGTTGGATTATTTATACTATCTTTTACCAGATTTTTGCCCTGACATGTAGACACAATGTGTATGAATTACACTCACCCAAAATCTGATTCGATCATTTGCTTAGCGTCTTCAATTTTTATATATGCGCAACGATAATTTATATAATCAATATATTTAACTCCTTTGTAATTAATGAATAACATGAATTGATCATACTGTTATTTGGTAAAGACATTCGTTAGCTTCAACACAAAAAAAAGACCAACATGATAATTAAAGTAGATACAGAAATTGAATTAAAACAATTAGAGCCATCGGATTCAGTAGATATTTTTAATACGATTAACAATCAAAGAGATTATTTAGGAAAATGGTTGCCGTTTGTAGCATTTACTATAGACATATCCGATACTGAAAGATTTGTAGATTCTGTAATTAATGGTACTGAAGACAGATTTGAATATGTCTTTACAATCAGAAAAAATAACGAATTTGTAGGATTGATTGGTTTTAAAGACACTGACAAACAAAACAAAAAGACAGAAATTGGATATTGGCTTTCCGAAAAATACCAAAAACAAGGGATTGTAACAAAATCAGTAGATAAGCTTTGTGTTTTTGCATTTAACAACCAGGGAATAAATCGAATTCAAATAAAATGTGCGGTTGAAAACATATCAAGCAAAAATATTCCGAAAAAATTGGGTTTCAAGTTTGAAGGAATTGAACGGCAAGGAGAATTGCTCACAGGTGATTTTTATACAGACCTGGAAATATATAGTAAATTGAGATCGGACAAATAATTTGAAAATGAAGAGACCGGAGAATGAAGAGTCAGAGAACAACCATGGAAACAAAAAGTGATCCGCTTTTTTATAAATTGAGAAATGAAAGAATATAAATTTAAGAAAATAGATGCTTTTGCTACAGTGGAATCTGACGGAAATCCTGCCGGTTACATTCTTTTGGATAAGCTGGAGGATATCCCTGAAAACGAGATGCTACAGATAGCACGAGAGTTGAAAGGATTTGTAAACGAAGTGGGATATGTTGCCAGAAGTGGAAAAAGTGAATTTGATTTGCGATATTATTCATCGGAAAGAGAGGTTGATTTTTGTGGTCATGCTACAATCGCCATTTTGTACGACTTGATAAAAACAGAACAAAGTTTGACAAATATTCCAACATTGACAATTAATACAAACAAAGGCACTTTATTAGTTGAAAACAGATTAAAAGAGTCAGATGCTGTATTTATCATGTCACCTAATCCCGAAACAAGGGAAATTTCCGTAGATGTCAGTGAACTAGCGACCAAACTTAGGGTTGATAAT
The DNA here is from genome assembly GCA_015478855.1 of Proteiniphilum sp. Classification (GTDB taxonomy): domain Bacteria; phylum Bacteroidota; class Bacteroidia; order Bacteroidales; family Dysgonomonadaceae; genus Proteiniphilum. The sequence goes on along the minus strand of JADMKJ010000093.1, from coordinate 12,918 downwards.
TGTAAGATTGACTTGAATTTTCCAATATCAGTAATAAATGCCGGATTATCAACTTTAATCGTTCCGATAACTGATTTGGATGCTATATTGTCTATTGCTCCCGACCTTGACGAACTGAAAGAATATTGTTTTAGCCGGGGGGTTGATATCATTGAGGTTTTTACATCTGATGTGCAAGATAAAACAAATGATTACAGAACGAGGGTTTTTGCACCTACTTTCGGATACATCGAAGACCCGGCCACAGGTTCGGGAAATTCAGCTTTTGGATACTATTTGATTAACAACAGCTTGTGGACAACTAGCGACTTGTCTATTGAGCAAAACGGGTTGATGGATAATTTCAACATCGTAAGACTTAAAAAACAGATGGATGAAGAGTACAATCAAAGAGTCTGTTTTGGAGGGGGAGCAATAACAAGGATTGATGGTAAATATTTGACATATAATCAGTAAAAAAATTAATACCAGCTGAAATGCAAATACAAACGCAAAGATTAGAACTTTCTGAAATCACATGGGACGACCTGGAAAATATTCATAGACTTCATTCAGTTTTTGAAGTGGATGAATTTAATACTGTTGGAATACCTGTGGACATTGAAGAAACCCGGGTGAATATCAAGCCTTACATTGATGCGAAAGAATGTGTCCCGCAATCAAAGTATACCTGGAATATTGTGCTTAAAGAAACCGGCGAATTTATAGGGTTAGCGGGAATAAAAATATCACTCGACAAATTTCGCATAGGTGAGATATTTTACAAATTATTCCCGGAACATTGGGGAAATGGTTATGCCACGGAGATCTCGAAAAAGATGATTGAAATAGGATTTGACAGATTGAATCTACATCGGATTGAAGCCGGATGTGCCGTTAAAAATTACAGATCGATAAGGGTGCTTGAAAAATCAGGGATGACTCGGGAAGGGATTTACAGGAAGATATTACCGATAAGAGGAGAGTGGGTTGATAGTTATATATATTCGATCATTGAAGACGAAAGAGAAACGTGAACCGCTAATAAATAGTATGGTGGATTAAATTATTTTTTATCATAACGATTCTGCAATAAAATATTTATCTAAATTTATGGGTTTTTCGGGGGGTAATCTGAAATGAAACCCGGATCCTGGCCATCGGGAATATTTATAATATTGCCAGTGCTCTTTTAGGCGGAGCGTGGATGGATTTAGATGTGCTTTCCGGTAATGATGTGTCAATTTAACTCTTTTAAAATTAGGAGGAAATTATGAACAAAAGCTTAATGCGTTTTTCTTATATCTATTTGTTAATAGGAACTGTTTTGCTATTCTTTTTTAACGGGAAATGGATTTTACCGATTGCTGCTTTTCTAGCACCTGTATTTCTAATTCGCTTTCTACGATTCCAAAAACCATTCAATGGATTTCTTTTGATAGTACTTGCTTGTTGGATATCAAATATATTCGTTTGGAAAGGAATGATGCCCATGTCAGGGTTCTTCTATTACTTCGTTGCTCTAATGATGAGTGTTTTTACTTCTTTGACATTTTTGTTAGACCGTATTTATATTCAAAAATTTAAAGGAATTGTTTCGACTCTCATATTTCCTGCCACATATGTAATAATGGAATATATTACCATATCAACCAATCCATCTGGTTCATATGGTACTATCGTTCATACACAATCAGCGTTGGCTTTATTGCAACTAGTCTCAATTACTGGTATATGGGGAGTGACATTTCTTATTATGTGGACAGCATCGATTACAAATTGGCTTTGGGACAATCATTTTGAAAAAAGTAAGGTCTATAGGGTATTTTGGGTATTTGGTGTTCCTTTTCTAACTGTGATTATATGGGGACAGTTTCGATTGTCACATTCCATTGACTCGACTACTGTAAGAATTGCTTCAATCAATAGCACGAATACAGAGTATCATGATGGTATGACAGTGAATAATGATTCATTGGTTGGAAAGCCAGCCGGTGGATTTTTAAGGAATTGTGAAATAGCAGCTTCCTCAGGTGCTAAGTTTGTATTTGGACGAGAAACCATTATCAGTTTACCTTTTGATAATGAGACGAACTTCATCGAAAAAACCAAAGCAGTTGCAATACGTGATAGTATCTACATTGGTATTCCCATCCATGTAGCGCCTAAAGAAAATTCTAACGAAAATCCTGAAAACAAAATAATTTGGATTTCTCCAACAGGAGAAACACTTTTTATATATCATAAGGCAAAGCCTACTTATGCGGGCGAATGTGACAAAGGTGATGGGATCGTAAAATATTTTGACTCTCCATACGGGAGAATAGGTTCAGTAATTTGCTTCGATATGGACTTTCCATCTCTGATTAAGCAAACAGGAAAAATGGATATTGATATTATGTTAGTGCCAGGTAGCGACTGGAAAGAAATATCGCCATATCACACATTTGTAGCATCTGTAAGGGGAATTGAAAATGGGTTTAATATGGTTAGATCAACATTCAATGGGTTTTCGGCCTCCTTTAATTATAAAGGACAACTATTATCTTCAAATGATTTTTTCAAGACCAACGAGGTTATTTTATATTCGGATGTACCGGTAAAAGGTCAAAGAACAGTTTATTCTCTTCTTGGTGATTATTTTGCCTGGCTATGTATTGCTTTCTTTGTTTCAATCAGTGTTCTATTTATAAAAAGGAAACGAATAAAAACATTATAGTTTATCTGATCTGACAAAATGTCCAAGTGATGAGATAAAACTTGATTACATAAACCTGATTTCATTCTTATAGTCAGTCATTTTTTGTTTTGAAAAATCATCGAATATATAAAGAATCATGTACTTTTGTCAAATAGCTCCCCGTGTTTACGGGTTTAGTGCAATAAAAACTATATATCAATTTGGGTTTCGTTGCGGACAAGAAAGTTCGCCGCCTGCAACAAAGGCATCAGGGTTCGACAGGAAAGCAACATGCAATCCCTAACTGCATGTAATTATGAAATTTGTGCACAATCAATAAGACATAACTATCAAAAAAGATATAAAATAATTATGAGATTGAAAACAATTATTCTACTCCTGACTCTGCAATTTTTTACAATAGAAATTTCAGCTCAATCAGATTAACGATAGGTAATAAAGTCCCTTAGCAGCAATTTAACAATGCACATACAGACAATGAAGAGACCTGGCAGACTCACAATTTTATTAATCGTCATTGCTTCACTTTCAGGAAGTGTGAGCAAGGCACAAACAGCAGAAAGTATGACAGCAAAACAAGTCACAATCAGAGATACACAAGTTGAAATCAATTATTATCATCAAGGACAGGGCGAAACAGCACTTCTGTTTTTACACGGTTGGTGTATTGATGGGACTTATTGGGAAAATCAGGTAGAATATTTTTCTGATAATTACAGTGTTTACGCAATTGACCTGCCGGGCTTTGGCAAATCGAAAGCCGGAAGAACCAACTGGACTGTAGAAGAATATGCCAATGATGTATCTGCATTTATTGACACAATGAACCTGAAAAATGTGGTTATCATCGGACATTCAATGGCTGGTGAAATTATGCTGCAAACAGCATTAACCAACAACCCTCACATTGTCGGAATTGTAGGCATTGATAATTTCAAATTTATTGATGTTGCTTTTACTCCTGAGCAGATGAAACAAATGACCGACTTTTTCCCGATGCTGCAAAACGACTTTAAGAATGCCGCACCGATGTATGCAGATATGATGCTTTTTCATCCCACCACTTCAAACGAAGTGAAAGAGAGGGTGAAATCAGATTTTGCAAATTGCGATCCCGTTATAGGCTTTGATGCATTTATGAACCAGATGCAATATGCTTCTACCGATGCACAAAGACTGGAACAGCTTAATTATAAGTTATATTTGATAAACAGTGACAATTTTCCAACAAACGTAAACGGACTGAAAGAGCATTGTAAAAATAGTTTTCAAGTGGAAATGATCGCTGCAACCGGACATTATCCTATGATAGAGAAACCGGCTGAATTCAATATGATCCTGGAAAAGTTATTGACAGGTCTAAAATAAACTGCTGCAAATAAACAGGTTTCTGAGCGGTCGGCACGACGCAGCGATGAGTCGAAGAGTCGGTGTTGAACAACACCCACCGTTTTTTTGTGCCACGTACGTATTACCGCAAACCGTTTTGGACAGTAAAGAGGATAAACAAAATGAGTGCAAAGTTGTTATTTGAACTAATAGCAATGAAGTTCATTCAATAATCCCATACAAACTTTATTATGGCTTGATTAACGGGCAAATGATGTCCGTGGATGAAGAGACATACGTTGTAAAATTAACGATGAAGCATTTCATTGCTATGTGTTAGATGAATAATAGAATAAAAGTTAGATTTATGAATGAGCTGATTATAAAAACTGACCAACAGATTGCCCGATGGATGAAACGCTGGAGTACACCTGCAATAAGAATTTCTTTCGGGATAATTTTTATTTGGTTTGGTATCTTAAAACCGTTTGATGTTTCGTCGGCAGGAAACTTAGTGAAAGCTACTGTAGCCTGGATGCCTGTGGGTACGCCTGAACTGTGGTTAAGCATAATTGGCTGGTGGGAAGTTGCAATTGGCATCACATTCCTTTTTTCCCGCACCACAAAAATAGCCATTGCATTGCTTTTTCTTCAAATGTTTGGGACTTTCATGCCCTTGTTCCTATTGCCGGAGGTAACATTCCAGGACGGAAATATTTTTACTCCAACGCTCGAAGGACAATATATCATCAAGAATGTAATGATTATTTCGGCTGCTCTGGTGCTGGGGGGAAGATATTATACAGCAAGGGTGAAATAACTTCAGGTTTTTTATCTTTTACATAGTTTATTCGTTCATGGATAGGTTTTCAAATATAAACCCGGCGAGAGGAACCTCCTGGTAATATGTTAATAAACAATAAAAATGCATTTACTTGTTGAATGTGGGGATATATTTGTTCTGAGATTGCTACATTTGAATTTCCGTAAAATGAAATTGAGTAGAATCGTATGAAAAAAGGTGTTGCCATACTCCTCACTGCAATAATGCTGCTGACAGTCATCCAGCCGGTATTGTCGCTGCATCTTTGTATGGATACCCTTTTTTCAGTGGGCTTCTTTGTAGAGGCTGACGCCTGCTGCGATGAACCGATGGAGCCCGGCCATCATACCCCTCCCGGAGATGTTAGAAATCAAAAGGGTTCCTCTACCGGTATCAACGTTCATCAAGAGGATTGCTGCGAATTCCGGACTATCGAGATCACCACTGACGAGTTCAGTCGTGATGCGGAACAACAGTCAACACATAACTTAACACAATTAAACGGTGCCACCTGGGCAGTGATTCACTCACTGTTGCACCCGGTCATACCCGATAACGCCCTTAATGTCACACGGCTATTTCCACCTGTCGGTCTGAGCAGGATCACTACCGACCTGCTCACTTTAATCTGCATCTTCCGTATTTGATTTTTACAGGTTGTTGAACCAACCAAACCTCAACCTATCCTCACAAGCATATTTGTAGGGATCACAACTCCCGGGCTATATACAAAATCAAATCATTCCATCATGCTTAACAGAGTCATTCAATACTTGTTGAATAACAGGGTGATAACCATCATGTTGCTCACCGTAATCATTGTGTGGGGTATATCCACTGCCCCCTTTAGCTGGTACAGCGTCCTGCCGCGTAATCCTGTACCGGTGGATGCCATCCCCGACATTGGCGACAACCAGCAGATCGTCGCCACAGAATGGATGGGACGGTCGCCGAAAGATATCCAGGATCAGATCACCTATCCCCTGACCACCTCCCTCCTGGGTATTCCAGGTGTAAAGACCATACGCAGTACATCCATGTTCGGCATGTCATTTATCTATATTATTTTTGATGATGACATCGAGTTCTACTGGAGCCGCTCACGCATACTGGAGAAACTCAACTCTCTTCCTTCGGGTACCCTGCCGGAGGGGGTGCAGCCCAGCCTCGGCCCTGATGCGACGGCACTGGGACAGATCTACTGGTACACCCTGGAGGGGCGTAACCCGGAGAACGGAGAGCCCACAGGAGGATGGGACCCTGACGAATTGAGGACGGTGCAGGACTTCTATGTCAGGTACACCCTCTCCTCTGCCGAAGGTGTAGCTGAGGTGGCTTCTGTCGGCGGCTTCGTGAAAGAGTACCAGGTGGAAATCGACCCGAATGCCATGCGTGCTTACAACCTCTCCATCATGGATGTGATGAGCGCCATTCAAAAGAGCAACCTCGATATTGGCGCCGAGACCGTGGAGATCAACAAAGCGGAATACCTGGTGAGAGGTTTGGGCTACATCAAAAGTGTCGCTGACCTCGAAGAGGCGGTGGTGAGTGTCCGCAATGGTGTGCCGGTGAAAATCAGGGATGTGGCGTTTGTCAATCTCGGCCCTGCCACCAGGCGCGGGGGACTCGACAAGGAAGGGGTGGAAGCTGTGGGTGGTGTGGTGGTGGCACGCTACGGCTCCAACCCGCTGGAGGTCATCAACAACGTGAAGGAGAAGATCACCGAGATGGAGTCGGGGCTGCCGCAGAAAACACTGGCTGACGGCACCGTCTCCAAGGTGACGGTCGTCCCGTTTTATGACAGAACAGGATTGATCCATGAGACCATTGGTACACTCGAGACAGCACTCACACACGAGACGCTCATCGCCATTATCGTGGTCATCGTCATCATCCTGAACCTCAGGGCATCGATCATCATCTCGAGCATATTGCCCGTGGGCGTCCTCTTCACTTTTATCATCATGCGATATATGGGAATAGATGCCAACATTGTCGCGCTCTCGGGTATTGCCATTGCCATTGGTATCATGATCGATATCGGGGTGGTCTTTGTCGAGAATATCATCCGGCACATGGAGATGGAGGAGAACAGGGGTATACGCAAGGGGAAAGCATTTGCCGATCTGATCTACCGGAGTGTGAGTGAGGTATCGGGGGCCGTACTTACGGCCCAGCTCACCACGGTGGTCAGCTTTCTCCCCATTTTCTTCCTGGAGGCACAGGAGGGGAAGCTGTTCAGTCCGCTGGCATACACCAAAACCTTCGCTCTTATCTCGGCATTCCTCCTCGGTATCGCCATCCTGCCCACCCTGGCCTACTATATCTTTTCTATCAGGATCACTTCAGAAAAAGTACGTAAGGGAGCCAATATCCTGTTGATTGCCGTGGGTGTTGCCCTGGCCATCTTCACAGGAACCGGCCTCTATATTGCATTGTCGCTGTTCGGGGTGAACAACCTTTTTGCCCACAGGTGGAATGACCAAAGAGTGCCCGGGTTCCTTAATATCGGCATCGCTCTGCTGGCAGTGGTTTTTTTGCTTACTATGGAGTGGCTGCCCATGGGCACTCAGGGAGGACTGCCCGGCAACCTGCTGTTCGTGATCTTTATCATAGTCCTTATTCTGGGGCTCCTCTGGTTGCTGGTCATCTATTACGAAAAGATCCTGCGGTGGAGCCTTGCCAACAGGTGGAAGTTTATGATCCTGCCCATAGCGACACTACTTTTCGGCCTTGTGATCTGGTTGGGCTTCGATAAAACCTTCGGCATCGTGGCAAAAGGCTTCGAAACGGTGGGATGGAGAAGTTTCCGGCAGACGGCTTTATGGCAGACAGCCAGCAACAGGTTCCCCGGCATTGGGCAGGAGTTTATGCCCAGTCTCAATGAAGGCTCTTTCCTTCTGATGCCTACAAGCATGCCGCATACGGGGGTTGAACAGAACCTGCAATATATCGAAACACTGGATAAACGGATCTCCAATATTCCGGAAGTGGAGATGACCGTAGGCAAATGGGGACGGGTTAATTCGGCACTCGATCCGGCACCGGCGCAGATGTTCGAGAACACCATCAACTACCGACCGGAATATATGCTGGATGAGAACGGGCGCCGGCAGCGATTTAAGGTGAACCGTAAAGGGGCGTTTGTCCTGACCGACAAGTCGACCTACAACCCGGAGGAGGGCTTCAGGCTGGTTCCTGTGGATAGTCTTGTTCCTGACAAACGGGGTGATTATTTCAGGCAGTGGCGTCCGGAGATAAGGAAGGCGGATGATATATGGCAGGAGATCATCAACGTGTCGCACATCCCCGGCCTGACATCCGCCCCGAAGCTGCAGCCTATTGAAGCACGGACGGTGATGTTATCTACCGGCATGCGTGCCCCCATGGGGGTCAAGGTGTCCGGGCCCGACCTCGAGTCAATAGAACAGGGAGGAAAAGCACTGGAGGCGGCATTGAAAGATGTACCCTCGGTACTGCCCTCCACCGTATTTTACGACCGGGCTGTGGGAGCTCCCTATATAGAGATCAGTCTGAACCGTCAGCATATGGCCCGTTACGGGATCACCGTGGCGGACCTGCAGAATGTCATCAGCGCCGCTGTGGGAGGGATGCCGCTAACCACAACCGTGGAGGGGCGTGAACGCTTTCCGGTGCGACTTCGCTATCCGCGTGAGCTGAGAGAGAACCCCGAAGAACTGACGCGGCTGATCGTGCCCACTGCTACAGGGGCACAGATCCCACTGGGAGAGGTGGCTGATATAACGTATACCCGGGGAGCACAGATGATACAAAGCGAGAACACCTTCCTGGTGGGATATGTGATCTTCGACAAGGTCTCGGGCAGGGCCGAGGTGGATGTGGTGAAAGAGGCCGACATGCTGTTGCAGGAGCAACTGCGATCGGGTGAGCTCACGTTACCCCACGGCGTCTCCTACACTTTTGCCGGGAATTATGAACAGCAGGAGCGTGCTTCAAAACGACTGCTGGTCATCATCCCTATCAGCCTGCTCATCATCCTGCTTATACTCTACTTCCAGTTTAAGACGGTGACGGCCTCATTGATTCACTTCTCGGGTGTGTTCGTCGCACTCTCGGGAGGATTTATCCTTTTATGGCTCTACGGCGAACCGTGGTTCATGAATTTCACTGTCGGTGATGTCAATATCCGCGACATGTTTCAGATGCACCCCATCAACCTCAGTATTGCCGTGTGGGTCGGTTTTATCGCTCTCTTCGGGATTGCCACGGACGATGGTGTGCTGATGGGTACATACATTCACGATACTTTTATGGAGAGGGATCCGCAGACAAAAGAGGAGATCAGGGAAGCGGTGGTACATGCCGGGCTTAAAAGGGTGCGTCCGGCAGTGATGACCACCGCCACCACGCTGATAGCCCTGCTGCCGGTACTCACCTCCACAGGTAAGGGCTCGGACATCATGATTCCCATGTCCATACCACTGTTCGGGGGAATGATTATCCAGTCGATGACCATGTTTATCGTACCCATCCTGCAATGCTGGTGGCGGGAAGGCGTCATCCGGAAAAAAGAGAAACAACCAACAAAAACATCAAATTATGAAACCATATAACCTCTTACGCGTTCTCCTGGTTGCCCTGGGACTCATGGGTCTCCACCCTGTTGCGGCGCAAACACCCGATTCTCTCGATCGTTACCTGGAGACAGCGGCGAAGAATAATCCCGGGCTGAATGCCGATTTCCTGGCCTATAAGGCATCACTGGAAAAGGTGCCGCAGGCAGGTGCCCTGCCCGATCCCAGGCTGGACATCGGCTTTTTCCTTAAGCCGATGGACATTGTGGGGGGGCGCCAGATAGCCGATTTTACCCTCATGCAGATGTTTCCCTGGTTCGGCACCAAAAAGGCTGCACAGACAGAAGCCACGCACATGGCAAAAATGGCGTATGCACAATTCACGGAGACAAGAGACAACCTTTACCTCGGGGTTTATACCCAATGGTATCGCCTCTCAACACTGGTACAGCAGCTCCGGAACAACCGTGATAACCTGCAATTGCTGAAGCAGCTTGAAGAGCTGGCGCTGCGTAAGGTCTCCTCACCCTACAGCAGTTCATCATCAGGTTATACTCTGCCTGCCCCATCTCCGGCAACAAAAGGCATTGTCACCTCTTCCACCGGTGGAGCCATGGCGGGCATGGGTTCCAAGGGAGGTGCTGTCACCTCGTCGGGAACCACCTCTTCCTCGGGCATGTCCTCCGGCATGGACCGTTTCGTAGGTGGCATGTCCCCGGGGATGAGCAGCGCTGCACCGGGTATGTCAGACGTACTCAGAGTGCAGCTCGAGATGGCAGAGATCGAAAACAATATAGAGAGCATCCTTTCAGAGATTAAGGCCGAAAAGGCGAAATTCAATGCGTTGTTGAACCGTCCTGCCGACGTGGAAGTGATCCTGCCCGACTCAATCACTATGGTATCCTTTCGGTTCGATGAGGTAGCCGTTATGGGCGAGATTGAACGCCAGAACCCGATGCTGGGTATGCTGGTGGAGGAAGAGCTGGCTTATAGGGCCAGGAGCGAAATGGATAAAAAGATGAGCTACCCGATGATTGGCCTGGGGTTGCAATATATGCTGATTGGCGAGCATGCAGCGTCAACCATGCAACCGGGTACTGACAACACTATGGGCGGCATGGATATGATCATGCCCATGGTTTCCATCTCCCTGCCCATCTTCCGCAATAAATACAGGTCGCAGCAACGGCAGAGCCGTTTTCAGTGGCAATCGGCACAGGAGAAATACAACAACAAACTGAATATGCTTCAGTCCGACCTGTTCAGGCTGAAACACCAGCTTGATGATGCGGAACGGAAGATCGCACTTTATAAAAAACAGGAACAACTGGCACGAACAACCTATCAGTTGGTGGTACAGGAGTTTGTGACGGGCAGGAGTGACCTCACCAACGTGATCCAGGTACAGCGGCAGCTGCTCGATTATCAGTTGCGGGAGGCCGTAGCCATCGCCGAATACAACACCAGGGTGACTTCCATCCGTAAATTGCGCTCTTTCAACACATCAAATAATTAAAACATAGAAATCATTATGGATAAGAAAAGAATACAAGCAGTGACCAATCACCCTTATTTCAGGTACGGGTTGATGCTGATAGCCGGCCTTTTTCTGGGGTGGCTTCTGTTCTCCGGCGGCAACCGGAAGCAATCGTCTCAGCAGACAGCAGACGTGGAAGAAGCACATGATCATGGAGCTGAATCATCCATCTGGACCTGCTCCATGCACCCGCAGATAAGGATGGAGGAACCCGGTGACTGTCCTCTTTGCGGGATGGATCTGATACCCCTCCAGACATCAGGCACGGGAGATGCATCGATTGATCCTGATGCAATTCAGCTCTCTGTGGAAGCAGCAGCACTTGCCAATGTGCAGACGACGGTTGTCAGCCGGCAGAACCCTGTCAAAGATATCCGGCTCTACGGCACCATTCAGGCGGATGAGCGGCTTTCGCAATCGCAGACCTCCCACGTAAGCGGCCGTATTGAGCATCTGCGGGTTAATTTCACCGGTGAGAGCGTGCGGCAGGGAGAGGTCATCGCGACCATCTATTCACCTGAGCTGTTGAACGCACAGCAGGAGCTGATCGAGGCAGTGAAGATGGCAGAGCTGCAGCCGGCGTTGGTGGAGGCGGTAAGAGAGAAGCTGCGTCTCTGGAAACTGACCGGTGAACAGATTGCACGTATCGAACAATCGGGCGAGGTCACTCCGCTGATAGATATCAGGGCAAACAGTAGTGGCATCGTTGTCTCGAAGAATGTGAACCAGGGCGACTATGTCAATACGGGTACAGTATTGTTTCAAATCGCCAACCTGACGCAGATATGGGCTATGTTTGATGCGTACGAGTCCGACCTGCCCTTCCTGAAAAACGGTGATAAAGTGGAATACACTCTTCAGGCGTTGCCGGGCAAGACATTCACCGGAAGGATCTCTTTTATCAACCCCATACTGGATCCTGCAACACGCACGGCCAGGATCCGTGTAGAGACAGCCAATCCGCGTATGGAGCTGAAACCGGAGATGTATGCCAATGCAATGATTAAAGCTTCACTCAAACAATACAATAATGAATTTGTTATACCGAAGTCTGCTGTGCTGTGGACCGGAAAGCGCTCCATCGTCTACGTGAAGCAGCAGGGTACGGAAACGCCCGCTTTCATGCTCAGGGAGATAGAGCTGGGACCCTCGCTGGGTGATTCCTATGTGGTTCTTTCAGGCATTGAAAATGGCGAAGAGATCGTCACGAATGGCGCCTTCACCATCGATGCCAGTGCCCAGCTGGCGGGGAAACGAAGCATGATGAATGATGAAGCAGGCAGGGTCGTCACCGGCCATGAAGGTCATACGATCAATGGCAGCAGCACGGCGAACAGTGCTTCTTCAGGTAGTGAACCCACTGCAGGAAATGAGGGACGTACCATGCAATCACCCGAAACGGGAGGAGAGCATGTGATGCTGACGGTACAGGGATTGTGCGAGATGTGCAAGGAGCGTATCGAGAAAACAGCGAAGGGAGTAAACGGGGTCCACACTGCCAGCTGGGATCTGAAGACCAAACAGCTGCATCTCGGTTTCGATCCGTCCCTCACATCGGCCGATGCCGTCGCCAAAGCAATAGCCAAAGTGGGACATGATACCGATAAATACAAGGCAGACAAGGCTACCTATGATGCGTTGCCCGACTGCTGTAAATACAGAGATTAGTTAATTGAATAATAAAACTTTAAAATGCAACTACAATGAAAAAATTATTTATAGCAACCATGATGTTGGGTGTTTTCCTGTTCACCGCGTGTAACTCAGGCACATCCAACAAGAATCAATCAGAGAGTGGGCACACTGAGATGAATCAGATGACACCGGGTGATTCTCACGATGAAATGGAACATATGCAACAGGGAGCGCAGAACGAAGAGCATGCCATGCTGGGTGTAAAAGGGAGCTGCGAGATGTGCAAGGAGCGCATCGAAAAGGCCGCAAAGAGTGTGGAAGGTGTCTCCTTTGCAAGCTGGGATATGGAAAAGCAGGA
>JADMKJ010000092.1 GCA_015478855.1 Proteiniphilum sp. | reverse complement strand
CCGATGCCCGCGGAGACACTGAAAGGCATCCCGCGGAGCCAGAGGAGCAGCACCCCTCCCACCGTGGCCAGCGGTATGGCGGTAAAGATCATCACGGCATCTTTAAACGACTTGAAAGCAAAGTGCAGGAAGATAAAAATCAGCAACAGGGCAACCGGAACTGCTACCAGCAACCGTCTTGATGCATTCTGCAGGTTCTCAAACTGTCCTCCGTAAGTGATGTATACTCCCGGCCTCAGGGTTACCTGCTCATCAACAACAGACTGTATATCCTTCACCACCGACTGCAGGTCCCTGTTGCGCACGTTGACACTGACCACCACCCTGCGGTGCGTGTTCTCTCTCGAGATCCTGGCAGGCCCCTCTGCATACCGGATATCGGCGAGCTCCGAGAGTGGTATCTGGTGTCCGTTGGGGAGGGGGACATACAACTGAACGATGTCATCGATATCCCTCCGGTTGAGCGTGTCGAAACGTACCACCAGGTCGAACCGTCTCTCCCCCTCGAAGACCACACCCGCCGCTTCGCCGCCGAAGGCGGTAGCCAGGTAGCTGTTGAGCATACGGATATCCACCCCATAGTAAGCGATCTTTGCCCGGTCGTAGTCGATCTTTATCTGGGGCAATCCGGCGGTCTTCTCCAGGATCACATCACTTGCACCGGGAATTACCTCGATTAGCCCCTTTATCTCATTTGCCTTCCGGTCGATATACTCCAGGTCATCACCAAAGATCTTGACAGCTATATCGGAGCGGACACCTGTGATCAGCTCGTTGAAGCGCATCTCGATGGGCTGCGTAAATTCGTACTCAATGCCGGGGATGACACTGAGTGCCTCTTTGAACCGGTCGGCCAGCTCCTCCTTGCTGCGGGCACTGGTCCAGCTCTTACGCGGTTTCAGCTTGATGATCATGTCAATCTCCTCCATCGACATAGGGTCTGTGGGCACCTCGGCAGCACCGATCCGGCTGACGATCTTATCCACCTCGGGGAACTCACGGATCAGGATCTGCTCCATCCGGGTGGTCAGCTCGATGGTTTTGGAGAGTGAGGTACCGGTCTTCAGTACCGGTTGTATCACGAAATCACCCTCATCGAGGGTGGGTACAAACTCGCCCCCTATGCGGGTGAAGAGGAAGAGGGTGAGCAGTAGCGACAGCAATGCCGCGCCGAGCACTGCTCTCTTGTGGATGCAGGACCAACGTATCACCGGTGAATAGGTGCGGTGGACAAGTTCCATAAAACGGTCAGATATGTTCCTCCTGTTCGGATGTGCAGGCCGCAGGAAAAGAGAGGAGGCTACCGGTAGCCAGGTGAGCCCCATGATCATTGCACCGATGATGGCAAAACAGAAGGAGAGCGCCATCGGCTTGAACATCTTACCCTCCACACCACTCAGGGAGAGCACCGGGATGAAGACGATAAGGATGATGATCTGACCGAAGATGGCCGACTTCATCATCTTCGCGGCACCGGCGTAGGCGATGGCATCCATGATGCCCCTGCGCTCCTCCCCGCTCCTGCCCTTCAGCTCATCCCGCCGCACCGAAATCTGCAGCACGATGAACTCAGCAATGATCACCGCCCCATCGATGATGATCCCGAAGTCAAGGGCTCCCAGGCTCATCAGGTTGGCATCGATACTAAATATATACATCATGGAGATGGTAAAAAGTAATGCCAGTGGTATGATGGAGGTGATGACAAGTGCTGAGCGTATGTTGCCCAGCAAGAGCAGGACAGTGAGCATGACAATGAGGGCACCCAGCACCAGGTTCTCCACCACCGTGAGGGAGGTCTTCGCCACCAGCTCACTTCTGTCGACAATGGGGTTGATCGTGATCCCTTCGGGCAGATTGTGCCCTATCTCCTCCACGCGGCTTTTGACCTCGTTGATCACCTCCCGTGAGTCCGCATCCTTGAGCATCATCACCTGACCCAGTATGGTCTCGCCATTCCCGTTAGCCGTGATGGCACCATAGCGGTTGGCATGACCCAGTCGTACCGCGGCTATCTGCCTGATCAGGATGGGGACACCCCCCTCGTTTTTCACCACGATGTGCTCAATATCGTCTATCGATCCCACCTGGCCATCTCCCCTGATGAAATAGCTCTGGTTGGTTTTCTCAATATAAGAACCGCCCGATATGCTGTTGTTTGCCTCCAGCGCATCGAAGACCTCCATCAGCGTGACACCCGCGGCAATCAGGCGTGAGGGATCGATTGATACCTCATATTGTTTCAGGTAACCGCCCCAGCTGTTGATCTCCACCACGCCGGGGATGCCGGAGAGTCTTCGTCTGATCACCCAATCCTGTATGGTGCGCAGGTCGACAGCAGTGTAATTGCCCTCATACCCCTCCTCCACATCGAGCGTGTACTGATAGATTTCTCCCAGGCCGGTGGTGATCGGTCCCATTTCAGGTGTTCCGAATCCCCCGGGAATGTTCGCGGAGGCACTCCTGATCTTCTCGGCAATCAGCTGACGCGGCAGATAAGCCCCCATATCCTCATCAAAGACGATGGTCACCAGCGAGATGCCGAACTTGGAGACGGAACGTATCTCCTGCACGCCCGGTAGGTTGGCCATCTCCATCTCCACCGGTGCGGTGATGTACTGCTCGATCTCCTGCGTGGAGAGATTGCCGGAGGTGGTGATCACCTGTACCTGGTTGTTGGTGATGTCGGGAACGGCTCCCACGGGGATATGGAAAACGGCAAATATCCCGAAGGCAGCCACGGTGAGGGTGAATAGAAAAACGATCAGTTTATTCCGGATGCTGAATTCAATTATTTTCTCTAGCATGGCCGTCGTTTTTATGAAAGGTGATGTTCAGGTATTTCTTGTTATCTCTGCAAAAATAGAAAAAATATGAATGTATACAATTGCTATTACCATCCAATGCCATAATCTTCACCGTAGTTGCTGCTGCCGCCCCAGAAGGTGCCCTGCTCGCTGTCGAACCAGATGGCATTGATGGGGCCGCTGGTACGGTCGGAGAACTGCAACCTGTAACCCATACCGGTCAGCACCTGGCGTACAGAATCAGGCGTAGCGGAGTTTAGCAACAGCTCTCCCGGCCGCGGTGCCCGCTCGCCGGTCTTTGTGCCGCCAAGCGACAACCAGAGCTGGTTGGTATTGATATTGGCCGCCTCGCAAGCCTGCTGTATGTTCATGCCGAACTCCACCATGTTCAGGAAGAACTGCAGCTGGTTCTGCTCCTGCGTATCGCCCCCCTGCACGGCAAACGAGAGGAAAGGCTCGCCGTCATTCAACGCCAGTGAAGGTGTGAGCGTCACCCGCGGCCTCTTTCCCGGCTCCACCACGTTGAACGGGTTGAGTGCTTCGTCAAGCACAAAGCTCTGCAACCGCTGGCTCAGGCCTACACCCGTGTTGCCGGCGATACAGGCAGGGATCCAGCCTCCGGAGGGGGTGACCGAGACGATCCATCCTTCCGCGTCAGCGGCCTGAATGGTGGTGGTGCCGCGCCAGAGGCGCTCCATATAAAGGGAGTCGGCAGCTTCCACCGATGTAAAATTGAATCCGCTTGCAACACCCATACCATCAGTGTTACCTGCAACATCTTCCATCATCAAATCCCTTTTCACAGAGGTAATCGCATCGTGCCGCGGCACGAAATCGCGCTCGCCGGCAGGGGTAATATCGAAGCCCCGTTCTTTCAGCAGTTTCAGGTAAGGGTTTCTCTTTCCCTCAAAGGGATAGGGATCACCCGGCCCCACCGACGGGTTATTCCTGTCGTCCCACATTTCTGAAGCCCGCTGACGAGCGTATGCTTTATCCAGCAGGCCTTTGATGGGTATATCGGTATGAAAGGCGGGGTCACCGTAGTAGAAATCGCGGTCGGCAAAAGCCATGCTCATCGCCTGGTAAAGAGTATGGATATATTGTGGTGAGTTGTAGCCCATCGCTTTCAGGTCGAAATGCTCCAGGATATTGAGGCTCTGCAGCAATGCCGGCCCCTGCGACCAGGGCTGTAGCTTGTAGAGATCGATCCCCTTGTAAGTCACATGCAGTGGCTCCTCCTCCCGGGGTTGCCACCCCGCCAGGTCTTCCATCGTGATCAGACCCCCCTGTTCCTGCACACCGCGGATGAATTCGCGGGCGATATCGCCCTTGTAGAAACGGTCACAGGCAACACGGATGGCCTCCTCACGACTTTTACCCGCCTGCAGCGCCTGCTGTTCCGCCTCCACCAGCTTCTGCAATGTTCTCAGCAGCTCCTCCTGAACGAAGAGCTCACCCGCCACCGGTGTCTCCTGTGCCTCACCCGGGTGGGTGATAAAGAGGTCGCGGCTATATTTCCACTCTTTCAACTGTGCTTTGTTCCGCGCCACCGCAGAGGCAAAGGGGATATCCACCGGGAAACCGGCAGCCAGCTCCAGCGAGGGTGCCAGCACCTGCTGCAGGCTCATGGTGCCGTAGCGTGCCAGCATATAACACAACCCGCCGACGGTGCCGGGGGTGACCGCTGCCAACGGTCCCAGTTCCGGAGGAAACTCATATCCCAATCCCTTGAAATAACCGGCGGTCGCTCCCGTGGGGGCTACACCCAGCGCGTTGATGGCAATCACTTTCTTCGTGTGGGGGTTGTAGATCAGCGCCTGTGTTTCACCACCCCAGCTCAGCACATCCCACAGGGTACAGGTGGCCCCCAGCATGGCACAGGCGGCATCCACCGCGTTGCCTCCCTGCTGGAAGATCATCGCTCCTGCCTGTGCCCCCAGTGGTTTACCGGTGATCGCCATCCACTGCTTCCCGTGGAGAACCGGCTTTTGCGTGCGTTGTGAGAAGACCGGAGCGGAGAGCAGAAAAAATATAAGCAGCAGCGTTTGATAATTCATTTTAGCGGTATTTATTCGGGTTGGACGTGTATGTTTCAGTTTGTGACAATAAATGTATATAAAAAATAGATAATATGGATGAATAAAGTTAAGTTTGCAGAGGTAAACTTTTAATTTACTGAGCTATGAGCAGAGGATTTGTCAAAGAAGGAGATCAGGAAGAAATACCGATGGTACCACCCAGGGCTTTTTTACCGGAAGGGGCAGCAAATTATGTAACCCGGGAGGGGATGAATGAACTGTTGTCCGAAAAAGAGCAGATTCTCAATGAAAAAGAACATCTGAACAAGAGCAATGAAAATGAGAAACGTATTGCATTGAACCATCTCAATGCAAAATTACAGCTGTTGAACAACAGAATTGATACAGCCATCGTAATTCATACAGATGAGCAGCCACAAGATGAAATCAGGTTCGGGGCAAAGGTAACGCTTACAATAGGAGAAACCGGGATAATCAAGACTTTTCAGATAGTAGGGGTGGATGAGGCTGATGTTTCCAAAGGTAAAATCTCGTTTCTATCGCCCCTGGCAAATGAATTGATTGACAAAAAAACGGGAGACAAAGTAGTTTTAAAACGGCCCGGGAAAGAAATTGTGTATCAAATCATGAACATAGCCTATCCCTGAGAGCGAGCAAAGCCATCCCATACCTAATATGAGATGGCTTTGATTATTCTTCAGGTCTCCTGTTACCGGAATAACATGGGCGCAAACTCAGAGAGATAGATGCGCCAGTTCTTCCAGATATGACCTTCGCCACTCTCGTGATAGGTATAGTTGAACCCGATCTCGTCCATCCTCTTCATGCTGTCGATCACACTTTGATAGAGGAAGTCGGTGTCTCCGCAGGCAATCCAGTAAAGGTTGAAGCCATTCTTCTGCTGTGCCTGCAGTTTTTTCACGAACTCTTCGGTAGCCCTGGGTGCATCAGCATTGTCACGCCTCATCAACGTAGCAATGGGAGGTGCGGAGAAGACACCCACGTAATCGAAGGTTTTCGGATACCGCGCGGAAATAGCAGCAGCGTGCATGCCTCCCATCGATAAGCCGGCGACAGCACGATTGGCTTTATCTTTCTTCACCCTGTAATTGCTCTCAACAAATTTCAGGATATCACCAAAGCTATCCTCCATGCTGGCTACAGCCTGGCGGGCACCGCCTCCCATGGCGGGGAGGTAGTCACGGTCCGACTCACCCGGAGCCGCAGCATTCTGTGTGTGGCCGTTGGGCATCACCACAATCATTGGTTTGGCTTTTCCCTGAGCGATCAGGTTATCCATGATCCGGGCGGTACGTCCCAGTGCGATCCAGGCCTCCTCATCACCACCCGATCCGTGGAGCAGATAAAAGACCGGGTAGGTTTGCTTGCTATTCTCATAGCCGGGAGGAGTATAGATGGTGATGCGGCGTTGTTCCTTCAGAGTGGGACTGTCGTACCAGCGACGGGCAACTGTTCCGTGAGGCACATCATTCACGCTGTACAGATCGCCGGGATCACCGGGGATGATAAACAGATTGGTCACCGAAGCCACATCACGGACCATGGCTACATTGGAGGGATCGTTCATACGCTGCCCATCCACGATAAATGAATAGTTGTAGAGCTCGGATACCAGCGGTTCCGGCGTGGTGTACTCCCACACACCGCCTTCACCCTCTTTCAGCCGGGCTTTTCCGGGAGCATCGTACAGGAAATCGCCGGCAACTTCCACCTTCACCGCCTTCGGTGCTCTCAGACGGAAGGTGACGGTGTGATCGTCATGAATTTCCGGTGATACAATTTGTGAACCTCCCCAGAGCGCTTGCTGTGCAAATGTTGTTGCCATAACAAACAGGGCTAATGCCATCATCATCAATCGTTTCATATTGTAATACTTTTAAAATTATGGTAATAAGTAGTTCCCTTAATAATGCATTATCCTACATCTCTTGTAGTTCTGCTGTCCCTGTATGTTCACTCACTTCTCCATTCTCATGTTAGTAGCTTTCCTCTCAGACTATCTTCTGAAAATACCGGATATGTATCGTAAACAAGTGTACAAAGCGGTGTGCCTGTACTCCCAGGTATGTCCACCGTCGCGTACCCGGAATTCATGTCTGATCTGTTTGTCGCACATGGCCCGGTTGAACTCGGTAATGAGTATCTTCACTTCACACCGCTCACCCTGAATGGAAGAACCGGTTATTTCGAAATCAAAAGTAGTATATGAGAGTCCAAATCCAAAAGGAAAAGCGATATTTTTCTTACAAGTATCAAAATAACGATCCCCACGTAGATAACTTCCCGTTTAAACAATTAATTCGGTGTATATGTTTCTCTTTAAAATGATTATTGTTTATATTTGTTCCCATCAACAAATACAGTATGCTCACACAATTCAAAATATTATCATCGTATGAAACGAGCATGTAAACTGTTCACAAGTACATGATTAAAGCGAATTCCATACATCATAATGAAAAAAATAAAATTATCGTATGAAAATGAATTTATTCCTGCTAACACTACTTGTTGTTCTATCGGCCTGCACACAACAACAGCCTGCGAGCCAGACCCTGTTCAATGGTACAGACCTCAGCGGCTGGCACGCAGATGTGCCGGCAATGGACAATAACCCTGACACGACAAACCCATTCATTGTCCGCAATGGCCTGCTGGTGAGCCTGGGTACCCCCGGTGGACACCTCATCACTGACGGTGAGTTTGAGAATTACCGGCTGGAAGTGGCGTATCGCTTTGCCGCTGAACCGGGCAATTGTGGTGTACTGGTGCATGCCTCCACACCACGTGCACTGTATGATATGTTTCCGCAATCGATGGAGGTGCAGATGCAACACACCAATGCAGGTGACTTCTGGTGCATCGTAGAAGATATAACCGTGCCCGATATGGAAGAGCGCAGAGGCCCGAAAGAGGATTGGGGAATCACGGAAGGCAAAGCACGCAACATCAGGAAGCTTACCGATGGAGCCGAAAAACCGGTAGGTGAATGGAATAATATGGTAATTGAGTGCCTGGGAGATGAGATAAAGGTGTGGGTAAACAACACTTTAGTAAACCATGGCTTCGAATGCACAGCACAGAAAGGACATATTGCTCTGCAGGCAGAGGGTTCTGAGGTTGAATTCAGGAAAGTTGAGCTGACACCCATCACAGAATTAACAGAATAGCAGGCCAGAGTCAGTACAGGCAGACAAAAAAACTCCCTCACGAATTCTCATGAAGGAGTAATAATTGGATTTCTGTGCGGCTGAAGGGACTCGAACCCCCACGCCTCTCGGCACCAGATCCTAAGTCTGGCGCGGCTACCAATTACGCCACAGCCGCAAAATGGATTGCAAAGATACTATTTATTTTCAAACTGCTGATTCTCTTCAGCTATTTTTTTTACCAGTGAGGCGATCACCTCAGGATAGTGAGCGTACTCCAGCAGATGTACTTTTCGTGCTACATCATCGGGGGTATCATCTGTCTCCACCACACAGGTAGCCTGAAAGATGATGTTTCCCTCATCATAATGTTCATTGACATAATGGATGGTGATGCCCGACTCTTTCTCACCGGCATCAACCACAGAACGGTGGACTTTGTCACCATACATCCCCCTGCCGCCATGGGCGGGCAACAATGCGGGGTGAATATTTACGATCCTGCCCGGATAGGCATCCAGTAGTGGCTGCGACACCTTCAGCAGAAAACCGGCAAGCACGATAAAACCTATATTGTATTCATGCAGTTTCTTCACTATCTCCGTTCCTACTGCGAACTCTTCCCTGCTGAATGTGACGGAAGGAATACCCAGTTTTCGGGCACGCTCATGTACATAAGCATCTCTCCTGTTGGAAATAATGAGCGATACCTCTATATCTTCATTACCCCTGAAATAGTCTGCTATGTTTTCTGCATTGCTGCCACTACCGGAAGCAAAAATGGAGATATGTATCATAAAAAAAGCTATATTATTGCACAAATATACCTATATTGTGCACTTTTATTGAATTAAGTCGACAAATGTTTGCACAATTCGAGAAAAAATGCGTTACTTTGCAATCGCAAATTTAAGAATAATATTTTATTTATTAATTAATATCAAAAGTTATGTCCGAAGTAGCACAAAGAGTAAAGTCGATTATTGTCGATAAATTAGGTGTTGAAGAAACTGAAGTAACAGAAACAGCAAGTTTTACCAATGATCTGGGAGCTGACTCACTTGACACAGTTGAATTGATTATGGAATTTGAAAAGGAATTCAATATCTCAATTCCGGATGATCAGGCTGAGAAGATCTCTACTGTAGGTGATGCTGTTTCATATGTAGAACAACACGCGAAATAATCCATTTTGTTCATGGAGTTAAAGAGAGTAGTAGTAACAGGCCTGGGGGCAATTACTCCGCTGGGGAACGACGTTAAAACAACGTGGGAGAATGCTCTGGAGGGGAAAAGTGGCGCCGGGCCTATTACTCATTTCGATGCATCACTTTTCAAAACGCAGTTTGCCTGCGAAGTGAAAGATTTTAATCCCGGTGATCTGTTCGATCGTAAGGAAGCAAGGAAATTCGACCGTTATTCTCAGTTTGCCGTCAAGGCTTCTAAAGAAGCAATGGAAGATTCCGGTCTCGATCTGGAGAATGAAAACCTGGATCGTATCGGAGTGATATTCTCTGCCGGCATCGGAGGCATAAAGACATTTGAGGACGAAGTATCCAATTACTTTGCGGACACGTCGAAAGGACCCAGGTTCAATCCATTTTTCATTCCGAAAATGATAGCGGATATTGCTGCAGGGCATATCTCTATGATTTATGGACTGAGAGGTCCCAACTACGCAACCGTATCGGCTTGTGCTTCATCTACAAACGCTATCGTTGATGCGTTTAACCTTATTCGTCTGGGCAAAGCAAATGTGATTGTTTCTGGAGGAGCAGAAGCAACCATCAGCCCTTCAGCAGTTGGGGGCTTCAATGCGATGCATGCCCTCTCCACACGCAACGAAACACCGGAGACAGCCTCACGTCCCTTCAGCGCCAGCCGCGACGGATTCGTGATAGGTGAAGGCGGTACAGCCCTCATACTTGAGGAACTGGAGCACGCACTTGCCCGCGGTGCTAAGATCTATGCTGAAGTGGCAGGTGGAGGCATGTCGGCCGATGCATATCATATCACCGCTTCCCATCCCGATGGGCTGGGTGCCAAGTTGGTGATGCACAATGCACTGGAGGATGCTGAGATGAATCTCGATGAGATCGACTACATCAACGTGCATGGCACATCCACACCTGTGGGAGATATATCGGAATCGAAAGCGATCATCGATGTATTCGGAGACCACAGCTACAAGCTCAACATCAGCGCCACCAAGTCGATGACAGGTCACCTGCTGGGTGGTGCAGGGGCACTGGAGGCGATGTTCAGTATCCTGGCAATCAGAGATCAGATCGTACCCCCGACCATTAACCATGAAGATGGGGATGATGATCCGGAGATTGACTACAGACTCAATTTCACATTCAACAAAGCTCAAAAAAGGAAGATAAGAGCTGCGTTATCTAACACTTTTGGCTTTGGGGGACACAACGCAAGTGTGATACTCAAGCAATACAACAAGTAGTGTGTTAAGAAGACTCGTAAAAAGGATCAAGGCTCTGCCACATAAAGGTAAAGAGCCTTATCTTACGTTTTATAACGTATTGGGATTCTATCCCGACAGGATAGATCTATATAGGGAAGCTATCACCCACCGTTCTTCTTCAAGTCGCTCGAAGAAAGGGAAATGGGTGAATAATGAACGCCTTGAATTTCTGGGTGATGCCATTCTTGATGCCATCGTCGCCGACATCCTCTACAAAAAGTTCATCCATAAGAAGGAGGGGTTTCTCACAAGCACCCGTTCACGTATCGTGCAGCGGGAAACGCTCAACAAACTGGCCATTGACCTGGGGCTTGACAAGCTGATTATCTCATCCACACGCAACCTGGCACACAACACCAACATTTACGGAGATGCACTGGAGGCCCTCATTGCTGCGATATACCTGGATCAGGGTTACAGGGTAGCCAAGAAATTCGTCTTCGAGACGATGATCAAGGAGCATCTGAATATCGAACATGTACTGAAGAGTGAGGTCGATTTCAAGTCTCGTCTTATTGAGTGGGGACAGAAAAACAAAACAGAGGTTAGTTTCGAGGTGACCGACTCCTCCTATGATGAACAGAACAACCCGGTATTTATCTCCTGCGTGAAGGTAGCCGGCGTGGAGATAGGTTCAGGAAAAGGATATTCAAAGAAAGAGTCCCACCAGATGGCTGCCAAGGTGGCAATCAAAAAGCTGAGAGAGAATAACGAACTGCAGGAGGTGCTCCTGGATGTTGCAAAGAGCAGCACGCCCGAAGGCGATAGTCCCACAGAGGCCCCTCCTTTTCTTTAGCAGATCCTGAGTCTTTACCAGATCCCGAACGATATTCCCATTCTTTTCCCCTGTACCACAAGATCATTATCGGCAGTAACGAGCCGCAGTTTGCCTGCTACCTCCGACAAGGGTACGTCGGAGATCTCACTTCCCAGCTTCGCTACCATCCTGCCAAATATACCCCGGTGAATCAGGTCAGCGGCATGTCCGCCAAGCAGTGTTCCCAGGTTCCTGTCGTAGGGTGAGGGTGACCCGCCGCGCTGGATATATCCGAGCACTGTCTCCCGTGTCTCAAACCCGGTCTGCTCCTGTATCTCACGCGCAAAATAGATTGCCGGCTTCTCTTTGGATGGGATCTCGATACCTTCGGCGACAGCCACGATGGAGTAGGCTTTCCCCAGTTCCATCCTTTTCTTGATCTTCTCGATAACCACCTTCATATTGTAACCCAGCTCAGGCAGAAGAATGATATCGGCCCCACCGGCCATACCGGCATAGAGCGTGATCCATCCTGCATGATGTCCCATCAGCTCGATGACCATCACCCGTCGGTGTGAGCTCGCTGTGGAGTGAAGCCTGTCGATGGCATCCGTGGCGATGTTGACTGCAGTGTCGAACCCGAAGGTGACATCTGTCCCATAGACATCATTGTCGATGGTTTTGGGTACGCCGATCACGTTCAGTCCCATATCGGCCAGCATCGATGTGGTACGCTGTGTGCCGTTGCCGCCGATGCAGACCAGACAATCGAGTTCAAGCTCATGATAGGCATTTTTTATCTGTTCCCTGTCTTTCTCATCGAGCGAGTTGATCATCTTGCGAAACGACTTCTCACGTGCCGTACCCAGGATGGTCCCCCCCAGATTCAGAATACCGGAGAGCGACTGATCGGTAAGCTCTACGACATCTTTATACAATAATCCAGAAAAACCATTTTGGATTCCAATCACCTGCATCCCGTAGTTATTGATGGCTGTTTTGCCAACACCACGTATGGTTGCGTTTATGCCCGGTGCATCACCGCCCGAAGTAAGAATACCTACCTTCATAATTTATTTTTTTAAGAATGTACACAAAGAAAACAAAAAATAGAGAAAAAACGAGGTTTCACAGGTTTTTTTTATGCCCCATGCACTGACTTCCTTCTTCTCACAGGTGCAGCTTCCCGTAAATGATTGCAGCAGCCCTGTCCGAAGCACCGGGATCACCCAGCACCTGCTGCATGTCCCTGTAATTCTCCAGCATATTCTGCCGGTAACGCTGTACATGCAACAGCTGATGCAGCTCTGTACGGATGTTATCTACTGTGAAGAACTTAGCGAAGAGCTCTTTCACCACCTCCCGTCCGCTGATCAGGTTCACCAGGGAGATCCAGGGAGTATGGAGTATATGTTTGAAACCCCAGTAGGTGAGCCGCGGCAGGGCCATGCGATAGCAGACCACCTGTGGCACATTGAGCAATGCTGTCTCCAGCGTGGCCGTGCCCGAGGTCACCAGTGCCGCCTCCGACTGGGCCAGGATGCGGTAGGTCTGGTTAAAAAGCACCTTCAACTGTGGGAAAGAACGTTCATATTCTGTGTAAAAGGAGGGATCAATACCCGGTGCACCGGCAACGATGAACTGGTACCCGTTGGCGAAACCCTTCACCGCCTCCAGCATGGCAGGCATATTGTTGCGTATCTCCTGCCTGCGGCTTCCCGCCAGCAGGGCAATCACAGGCTTCTCCTCAAGATGGTTGTCCGTGACAAACTGCCGGAATGTCTCCTCCTTGTGGTCCCGTTGTGCGATGGCGTCGACAGTCGGGTTCCCCACATAATGGACCCGGTATTGATGCTTATTGTAAAAATCCACTTCAAATGGAAGGATGCAGAGCATCTCATCCACATACTTTCTGAATGACTTCACCCTGTATTCTTTCCATGCCCACACCTTGGGTGAGATATAATAATGAACAGGTATCCCCAGTTGCCTCTTCACGTACGCTGCAATCTTCAGATTAAAGCCGGGATAATCCACCAGTATCACCACATCGGGATGGTAACGGGCAATATCCTCCTTGCAGAGAGCGAGATTCCTCAGTATGGCAGGTGCATGTAGTACCACCGGAATCAATCCCATATACGCCATTTCACGGTAATGCTTCACCAGCATGCCGCCTGCCGCCTGCATCAGATCACCGCCAAAGAAGCGGAAATCGGCTTCATTGTCCAGCTTTTTAAGCGACCGCATCAGGTTTGATGCATGCAGATCGCCCGATGCTTCACCCGCAATTAGATAATACTTCATTTTTTTAGTTTTCAGTGGTCAGTGATCAGTGGTCAGTGATCACTGATCAACCCTTTTAATTCTTAATTTTCCTGATCCTACACTTCCCACTTCTTCAACTCGGGCATAAAATCATACGCCGTCATATCGATCTTCACCGGCACCACAGCAGCATACCCGTTGGCCAGTGCCCATTCATCATTATCTTCATTGTCTGCTTCCCAGTTCTCAAAGTTGCCGGTCATCCAGAAAACATCACCACCCGCACCATCTTTGGAGCGGAAGTACTCATTGACCCATTTACCGTTGGTCTGTGTAGTCATCTTCACACCCTTTATCTCACCGATGGGCACGTTCACGTTCAGACACACACCCACGGGGAGCCCCTTCGTCAGCACCTTCTCCGCCAGTCGCCGTGCTATACCGGCCGTCGCTGTGAAATCTGCATCGTTGTTGAAATCACAAAGTGAAAAACCGATGGAGGGTACATCAAATACACAACCCTCAATGGCGGCACCCATGGTGCCCGAGTAGAGTACGCTGATACCTGCGTTGGAGCCATGGTTGATGCCGGAGACCAGTAGGTCGGGCTTTCGATCAGTGAACTCATTCAATGCCAGCTTCACACAGTCGACAGGTGTGCCGTTGCACATATAGGCGGTAAGACCATCCTCCTTATGATACATCCGTGCACGAAGTGCATGCGATGTGGAGATCGCGCTCGACATACCCGAGCGGTGTGAATCCGGTGCAAAAACAATGATCTCTCCCAGCCCTCTCATCGCTTCTATCAGCGATGCAATCCCTTTCGCCTGATAACCATCATCGTTGGTGATAAGGATAAGGGGTTTATCGTACTCCATGTTTGTATTCATTATTATTGTTCAAATCTATATAAAACCGAAGTAATTCCAGGCTCGTGAAACTGAATACCATGGACCTTCGAACTGATCTCTTCTCTTCTTTTCAGCTTTATACAAGGGTGACTGTTATCCCCTTATCCCGTATAAACTTTAACAGGTTTTGAGGCGCATTTTTATCGGTGATGATATGATCCACCTGCTCGATGTCACAAATCTTGCCAAACCCCTGCTTCCCAAATTTGGAGGAGTCAGCCAACACAATCACCTCCTTTGCAGCATTGATCATGTGACGGTTCAGATAAGCTTCTTCAATATTACTGGTAGTCAATCCGAAATCTATACCAATCCCATCAACTCCGATGAATAGCTTATTGCACATCATTCCATCAAGAAACTGCTCAGCATATGAACCAATAACCGTGGCGGAACTCTTCCGCATGTTACCTCCCAGCTGAATGATCTCCATGTTCGGATTATAACAAAGCGTCAATGAAACCTTCACTGATGGAGTGATCACTGTCAAAGGCTCAGTGATCGATATCATTCGTGCGAAATAGAGCAATGTAGTGCCTGATGCAATAATTATCCGATCGTTTTTATTCAGCAACTGATTCGCAGCATTTGCAATCCTGATTTTTTCATCTACCATGATCTTCTCCTTCTCATCGATATGCCGATCGTTTATCAATGAACTTATCGGACTTGCACCACCATGACTGCGAAGAAGCATCTTCTTACTTTCAAGTTCTTTCAGGTCTTTGCGGATGGTTACTTCCGATACGCCCAGTACCTCACTAAAATCCTGTACGGTCACATATCCTTTTTTCTCCAGTTCATTCAGTATCACCCGGTACCTTTGGCCACTGTTCCGTTTATGAAGGGAATCTTTCATTATTTTATCGATTATTATACCACAAAATGGAAATAAAGTTAATATTCCGGTATCAGCAACAGTATTGAAACTGCAAACCAGCAAAATGCTCCTTTGATAACATAGAAAAACAAAATTACGAAAAAGAAAAGGTTTTGCAAAACGGTAAGATGAATCACTGTTAAAGGTTATTATATCTGATGCCAGCCACTAAACGAATAGAATTCAAATAGTAACTGAAAGAATTTAACGATGCAGAGAATAATCCTTGTGATTCAGAACATCGAATTGAATTAAAGTGAGCACATTGGCTTAATTGGCTTGTATTTCTTACGTTTATCAAAATTAATTTGCTTTATCTTTCATTTTTTTTCGTTTATATTTTTTTTTATCAAACATTTACTATATTTTTGACGCATCAACATCATTATTTATGGATCGTAAACAATTAATAGACCAGTTAAAGAGGTCAAACACGGGTATTGAGTGGGATTTCATTGTAATAGGTGGAGGAGCTACCGGTCTGGGTATTGCAGTGGATGCAGCCAGTCGGGGCTACAGCACCGTTCTGCTGGAGCAGGCTGATTTTGCCAAGGCGACCTCCAGTCGCAGTACCAAGCTGGTACACGGCGGTATTCGCTATCTGCAAAAAGGAGATGTTTCGCTGGTAAGAGAAGCTTTGCACGAAAGAGGGCATCTCTGCAAAAATGCACCCCATCTGGTGAAAAACCAGCGTTTCATCATCGGCAATTATCAGTGGTGGGAGAAACCATTCTACACCATAGGTTTAACACTTTATGACATACTTGCCGGCAGAATGAGCCTGGGTCATTCGCTACCCATGAGTAAAAAAGATGTGATCAGGCATATTCCTCAGATTGAACAAAAAAATCTAAAGGGAGGCGTTTCATATCAGGATGGACAGTTCGATGATTCACGCCTGGCAATTAACCTGATGCAGACAGCTATTGAGCATGGTGCCGTTGCGGTCAATTATGCCGGTGTAACCGGATTGATCAGGGATCAGGAGAACAAAATCTCCGGGGTATGCATTGAAGATAAACTCGACGGTGGCACATTTGAATTAAGGGGTAAATGCATTATTAATGCAACCGGTATCTTTGTTGATGAAATCATAAAAATGGATAACCCGGACGAAAAACCATTGGTGCGCCCCAGCCAGGGGGTACATGTGGTGGTCGATAAATCCTTCCTGGATAGTGACGACGCAATCATGGTTCCCAAGACCAGCGATGGCAGGGTGATGTTCGGTGTACCCTGGCACAACCGTGTTATCCTGGGTACGACTGATACCCCGGTAAAAGAATTTGTGCTGGAGCCCAAAGCACTGGAAGAAGAGGTGGATTTCATACTGGAAACGGCCGGGAGATATCTGACGAAGAAACCACAACGTAAGGATGTCCTCTGTGTATTTGCAGGTCTGAGACCGCTGGCAGCGCCAAGAAAACATACCGAAGAAGCAAAGACAAAAGAAATATCCCGCAGTCATAAACTTATAGCCTCAGATTCTGGGCTGATTACCATCACAGGAGGGAAATGGACCACCTATCGTATTATGGCCGAGGAGACCGTGAACCTGGCAATTAAAACAAAAGGTTTAGTGCACAAACCATGCAGAACCAGAAATTTGAAAATCCACGGATACAAAAATAATCCTGACAGAAGCAATCACCTATATATATATGGCAATGATCAGGAAGCGATCATAGAATTACAGCATAGCAACCCGGAATATGTTCAGAAGATACATCAAAACCTCGACTATACTGTTGCTGAAATAGTATGGGCAGTACAAAAAGAGATGGCCTGCACCATTGATGATGTCCTGGCTCGCAGGGTGAGAGCTCTCTATATGGATGCCAGGGCATCGGTTGAGATGGCACCTGCCGTCGCATCGATCATGGCGAAAGAACTCAACAAAAACAAGGAATGGGAAGAGGAACAGGTCAGTGAATACACATCTATGGCGAAAAATTACTATCTTTCATGATAGATAACAGAGCTGATGCTTTTCAATTGATTAGCATCAGTTATTTTTGTTAGAATTAATCAAAAAAAAAAACAGATACAATGATTGGTATTTTAAAACCACCAAAACATAAGGAGTTACTGCCGGAAGAAAAAATTGATCCTGCCTATAAAAAGTTGCGATTACAGGTATTCCTGGGCATTTTCATCGGATATGCAGGATATTACCTTGTCAGGAAAAACTTCTCACTGGTCATGCCGGATCTTATCGAGCAGGGCTACTCCAGAGGAGCTCTCGGCATCATTGCATCTGCTGTTTCCATATCATATGGCCTGAGTAAGTTCCTCATGGCCAGCGTATCTGACCGAAGTAACGCACGTGTATTTATGAGCCTGGGGCTATTGTTGTCTGGTGTCACCATCTTAAGCATGGGAACCATTCCCGTGCTTACCTCCTCGGTCTCCATCATGTTCATCATCATGTTTGTCAACGGATGGTTCCAGGGCATGGGCTGGCCCCCCTCCGGGAGAGTGATGGTACATTGGTTCGCCACCAAGGAACGTGGTACGAAGATGTCGATATGGAACGTGGCGCACAACATCGGTGGTGGACTGATAGGTCCCCTTGCGATATTGGGTGTTGCGATTTTTGGTGACTGGCAGAGCAAATTATATTTTCCTGCAATGATCGCGATCGTAGTCTCATTTATTGCCTACCTGCTGATACGTGATACACCACAATCCTGCGGACTACCCAACATTGAAAAGTTCAAGAACGATTATCCGAAAGATTACAACGAAAGTTACGAAAGGGAGTTTACCACCAGGGAGATATTTTTCAAATATGTATTCAACAATAAATTTCTCTGGTTCATTGCCCTTGCAAATATCATGGTGTACCTCGTACGGTATGGTGTGCTCGATTGGGCACCTACCTATCTGAAAGAGGCGAAAGGCTTCTCCGTGAATGAATCGGGTTGGGCATACTTTGCCTATGAGTATGCCGGAATTCCGGGTACGCTTCTTTGCGGGTGGATATCCGACAAGGTGTTCAAGGGGAGAAGAGCTCCTGCCATTGTCATCTACATGCTGCTGGTGATGATCGCAATCTATGTCTACTGGCAGAATCCTCCGGGACATATCCTGATCGATAACATCGCCCTGATTGCCATCGGATTTCTGATCTATGGCCCTGTGATGCTGATTGGTGTGCAGGCACTCGATCTGGTTCCAAAAAAAGCGGCAGGCACTGCCGCCGGACTAACAGGGCTGTTCGGCTACCTGGGAGGAGCACTGGGAGCAAACATAGCCATTGGCTTCATCGTAGACCATATGGGATGGGATGCAGCCTTCATCCTGATGCTGGCGGCATGCGTCCTGGCCATCTTTTTCACCATGTTCACATGGAATGCAGAAAAAAGAAGATTAAAAGCTGATTGAATAAATTTAAAATGAAAATAGAATGAAACGAATATTGGTCATACTATTCCTGACACTCTCTCTCCTGGGGCAATCACTTCAGGCGCAAACATACCGTCCCATCCACGGGTGGTCGGACGACATCAACACCAGGCTGGAAGGCTTCCTGAACTCCACCATCATCATGCAGGAGCGGAAAGTGGCAGTTTTTGACTGCGATGGTACCACCTTTGGGCAGGTACCCCATTACCTGGCCGATGAGGCCTTGTACCAGTATGCCGACGAAGTGCTTAAAAAGCGGAACGATAAGGAGTCGGCCGCCAAGCTGGCCATTCTGGACCGGATGGTGAAGAATGGCGACAACGTGGGGAAAGCATATGTGGAAGACAGGGTTCATTTCCTGGCGGGGCTGACACAGCAAGAGATAGAGAATATTGGTTACAACTGCTACCGCAAATCGTACAAAGGGAAATTCTATCCTGAGATGAAGGCATTGATTGCGAACCTGAAGGAATATGGGTTTGAAGTCTGGATACTGACAGCGTCACCCGAGTTCCTCTACCAGAAGTTTGTGGCGGAAGAGCTGGGTATCCCCAACGTGAATATCCTGGGGGTTAAAAGCGTGGTGAAAGATGGCAGGACCACCGGTGAGATCATCCCTCCCATCCCACAGGATGACGGGAAGGCACACACCATAGAGACGTTCATCAAAACGCGCCCACTGATCGTCGGCGGAAACAGCCGCGGTGATATGGACATGCTCAATGAATCTTTTGGGTTGAAAATCGTGGTCAATCCCGATGATGTTTCCGTGCGCGGGGCAGAAGATGGTCCCATGAGCGGGCACACGGTGAAGTCCTACTGGGAAAAAGAGGGAGCGCTGATCGTCAATTGTGATGATGTAACTGATCCTGGCATCCATTATCATACTTCACAATGGAAAATAAGAGAAAACAGGGCTAACCCCAAGTAAGCCTATTAATAAGATCAAACAATGAAATCTCTATCAATGCATCAACTCCCGGGTGTTGTATCCACATCTGGCTCGAAAAACCGGAATCATCTTCAAAGAAGGGTTGCGGTAATCATTCTATCTCTTGTTGCACTTTTCACCCTACCTCAATGCAAAAGCTCTACTGAGAATGATACGCAGAAGCTGATGCCTGATCATACAGTTATAGCACATCGCGGATCCATATACTGGGCACCAGAGCTTACCGAGGCTGCCTTCCGGTGGGCCCGCAACAGCGGGGCCGATTACCTGGAGCTGGATGTTCACCGCACGAAAGATGACTACCTGGTGGTGATGCATGATAAAACGTTGAAACGCACCACCAACGTTGGGGAGATTTTCCCCGGCAGGGAAAGTGACCCGGTGGGCAGCTTCACCCTCGGAGAGATACTGCAGCTTGATGCCGGAACGGCATTCAACCATAAGAATCCCGGACAGGCAAGAGGCTCTTTCATCAGAGAGGGCGTGCTGCTGTTTGAGGATGTGTTCAGGATCGCCGAAGGGAAACGAATCAAGAGAAACCCTGACGGAAGCCGCCTGTTCAACAAGACTGATGAGGGTGAATATCGCTTCGAATATGAGGTCGATCCTGTTGACAACGGACACAGGCCCGGCATCTACATCGAGACCAAGTCACCCCGAAATTACCCCGGCCTGGAAAAACAGATCTTCGATGCATTGGCGACATATGGATGGAATCCGCTTGCAGCAAACGGACAGAACAATACCAGCGGCGCTTTCTACCTGGATGGGAAAGTAAATACAGGGAACACAAATGGAAAGATATTGGTGCAGACCTTCTCCCGTGAGGGTATGCTGCATTTCAGGGATGTGTTTAATGGAGAGGTGCTAACCAGCTTTCTGGTAAAAAGTCCCGCTCCTGAAGACAGCACATATGAAAGCAGGATTGATGAGATCATTGACTTTGCACTGAGCAGCGGAGCTCAATTTATCGGGACCAATGTCTCTTTGCAGGATGGAGAGGTGAGCAACAGGCTCTTTCTGGAGAAAATTAGGGAAGCAGGGCTGAAAATAAATGTCTATTCATTCAACAGCAACGAAGAGATGGATGCCTATTTCAACCCGGCTCTTAATGAAAAAGCAGCACCGTTGCTGGATGGGATGATCACCAACAGGACGGATCTCACTACTCACTTCTACAAGAAGCACGACAGCAGACCGATAGATCCTTCACAAGATCCGGAGGAAATATTGGATGAGTTGGGTTATGAACCCTGACACCCGGAAGCACATCCTTTCCACATCACTGCATCAATGCAAACATCATGTGTCCGGTTATATAAACGAAGCTGGTCAGTGAATATCCTGATCCTTCAAAATAGAATTTATTTACAACATTAGAATCTCAAGATGAAGAATTTTTTTATACAGCTGTTTATCTTTACAATAATATTTCAATATGTAGCTTGCAGTAGCCATGAAGATGATGTTGAGAATGAGTTCGATGTGCAATTTGAACTTCCGGCATTGATTGATGTCACCAAAGGAGGTGAATTCGTTTTCAGGGTGAAAGAGGGGAAGTCACCATCCTCCGCTGACCAGTTCATTTTAGAATCGGATGCCGGCATATCTTTCATCTGTCCTATCATCAACAGCTCCTCAGAAAGCTTCACCATTCGTCTGGGCAGCGATCTGAAATCTGGTTCTCATAATGTTTACATCAGAAGGGATACACGAAAAAAGCTGTTTGGGAAGACCTACCTGAACCTCGTTGAAGATATTGGCTTTGTACCGGATCAAGGCACCACAATTTACGGTATTGTTTCCGCAAGCGATGGAACGGCCGTGGAAAATGTGTTGGTATCTGATGGGGTGGATGTGACACTGACTGATAAGGATGGCATATATCAGTTAAAATCAGCCAAGAAGCAAGGCTTTGTATTTATCTCCATACCGGGTGGGTACGAGGTTTCATCCAAGGGAGTTGTACCTCAGTTCTTTTACAAACTGAAAGGTGCCCCCAGCGTGATCGAACGGGTCGATTTTTCACTTAAGAAAGTAAATAACCAGGACTCGTACAAGGTTTTCATGCTTGGCGATATGCACCTCGCTAACCGCACAAGCGATGCGAAGCAATTTTCCGAATTCACTACCGATCTGACCAGTTACATGAATAGTCATAAAGGGGAAAAGATGTATGCCATTGCACTTGGCGACATGACATGGGAGCTGTACTGGTATTCAAACAACTATTTTTTTCCCGAGTACCTGAATGCTGTCAATACCCAACTCAAGGATTTGCAGATCTTCCATGTCATGGGTAACCACGACAATGATTACCTGGGAACCTCCGATTTTACCGCGGAAATCAAATACAGGGATTTGATTGGTCCTACTTATTACTCTTTCAACATCGGGAATGTACATTATGTGGTCATTGACAATATCGATTCCAGCAACTACGACGGAACCACTGCCCGGAAGTATGAGAAGACAATCACCACCGAACAACTGAACTGGCTTGCAAAAGATCTCTCTCACGTGGATAAGTCCACACCTGTTGTGTTTGCGACGCATGCACAAATATTTTATCCGACGGCCACCGGATTTAAATATGATCACGATGTGACCAATACCAC
>JADMKJ010000091.1 GCA_015478855.1 Proteiniphilum sp. | reverse complement strand
GAGAAATTGCGCACCATAACGTTCCACCTTTATTTTTCCGATACCATCAATTTTGAGTAACTCTTTTTCTGTCGCAGGCAGGTAATCAGCCATCTGCACCAGCGTTTTGACGGAGGCGACAATATAGACGGGCAGGTTGGCATCATGGCTTATCCGGTTGCGTAGTTGGACCAGCTCACTGAGCAGCTCAGGATGGATCGATTTTAACTGTACTCCCGACCTGTCACGGCTATAGGAAGTTACAGTAAACGGTGGTTTCCTGAACAGGGTTCGTGCCGCATAGTAGGATGCCACACTGAAATCGCCTGCTGTCGCGGTGATCAGCTGTTTCTTCAGGGCTGCAGCAGTGAAAACGGAATCGATGCCCTCATCGTACTCCTTCGCATTGGCCTTGCTGTCGGTGGTAGCCGTCGATTCCTTTAAAGAATGCAGCACTGTTTCTATCTTATCAGCGAAATAGGGTGAGGATGCACTGAGACGTTCTGTAAAAAATATTGTGTCGACAGGCCTCTGCTGAATGATTCGCTGCAGTTGCTTTCTGAACCTGTCTGCCACCTGCGCCAGATCCGACAGTTGATGGCATATGCCATCAACAAAGGACAGCGTCTCTTCACTGAAGGATGATTCATTTTCTTTTGTTTCGGAGTGCCAGTCGCGGGCCTGCTGAAGGAGTGGTCCGAAGTCATATAATTGAAGCAACAGGGTTGTCCTGTAGTGCTCCTTTGCCGCTTGCAGCTCGCGGGAAACCCATTCTTCATCAGGCGTGGAGGATGAAAAGCGAACCACCTGTTCATCCACCCCGAGACTGTAACGGTTAATAGGGCTTTTCAACACCAGGCTGTTGAGCGACCGGCAACGGCTCAGTGCCACATACACCTGCCCTGGTGAAAAAGCTTTACCAGCGTCGATGATCGCTTTATCGAAGGTGAGCCCCTGGCTCTTGTGAATGGTGATGGCCCAGGCGAGCCGCAATGGTACCTGTGTGTATGTGCCGATGATCTCCTCCTCAACTATTTTGGTGTCTGGATTGGTGGTGTAACGGATATTCTCCCACAAAACGGGTGAGACGGTGATCTCATCCGTGTCGCCGGGACATTGCACAGTAATCACCTCCTCTTCGATACGGGTGATGGTGCCTATTTTTCCGTTGAAAAAACGGCGCGGTACCTCGGTATCGTTTCTCACGAACATCACTTTGGCCCCCTCTCTCAGTTCCAGAACCCGATCGACAGGAAATGCATTCTCCGGGAACTCTCCTTTCACTTCCGCTGTGAATTGTTGCGGGATGGTCTTGATTTTTTCCAGTTCAAGCCTGTTGATCGCATCAGCACTGAGGTTGTGCGTGGTGAGCGTGATAAAATTCTCTTCAGGCGATGGAGTAAATTGCGGATCGTAACGGCTTTGCAGCAGGTTGAACCCTTCCTGTGAAAGAGAATCGTTCCTCACCTGGTTCAACACATCGATGAAATGGTCTTCAGATTGCCTGAAGATCCTGTCAAACTCCACATACACCGGGGAGTGTTCACGTATGACGCGGCTGTGGAAAAAATAGATGCCCTGGTAATAATCCGAGAGTATACGCCATTCATCTGCTTTGGCTACGGGCGATAGTTGGTGCATGTCACCGATAAAGATCATCTGCACGCCGCCAAATGGTTCAGAATACCGGTGCCGCACACTCCGTAGCACGGTGTCGATGGCATCCAGCACATCGGCACGTACCATGCTGACCTCATCGATCACCAGCACCTCCAGCTCACGGATCACACTCCGGCGTGAATGGTTCATCTTCATGCGGGAAATCAGTGACTCACGCCCCGCGGGAGTAGGCGTGAACGGTGTGAATGGCAGCTGGAAGAATGAATGGATGGTAACACCCCCGGCATTGATAGCCGCCACACCCGTCGGTGCCACCACGGCGATCTGTTTCGTCGTCCCGGAACGAAACTTGCGCAGAAAGGTTGTTTTGCCCGTACCGGCTTTTCCGGTGATAAACAAATTCCTGTCGGTCTGGGTTGCGAATTCCTTCGCACATTCATATGGGGAAGGGAAGGTCATACACAATGATTGTTGAAGTTGTTAGGACAAATCTACGAAAAAATTGAGGACTATTGAATATTCGAGTGGGGATAATGTGATTGATCTTCTGTCATATTAATAAACTCACTTATACAGCTTTTCATTTTTCGCAGACAGATGCAGTAGCAAACAAACGCACGATGCAGCGGTTAGTGGCTTGTCATCCTGAAAATGAATGAAAGTTTTATCACTTTTTTTGAAAAAGTCGGTACACTTTAACTGTTTCATTTAAAAATAGATATAAACATAAAGATAGCAATAATAAAATAAATGTAATAAAAAGTATATAAAAATGTTGTAATTAAATCAAAATGCTTATATTTGCGGCGTTATAATTCCATTATGTAATATTAAATGTTTATAGGTTATGATGAAAAAAATCTTTCTTGCAGCCGCAATGGTTGTTTTAGGTTCTGGCATTTTTGCCCAGGAGTCGGAATCGCCGTGGACAGCGGGTGCCGATGTTGTGAGTTCTTATGTATGGAGAGGGTTGTATTTGTCTAATGCCGCAGTACAGCCGGCTCTGAGTTTCTCATCCGGAGGTTTTGAAATCGGGGGATGGGGCTCGGCCAGTTTCGATGGTGTGCTGGAAGCAGATCTTTATGCTGCTTACACGTTCGGTTTTGGCCTGACACTTGGTGTGACCGATTATTATTTCCCCTCTATAGAGGACGGGAATGATTATTTTGATACAGGCAAGGCCACCGGTGCACATATAGTAGAGTTGAATGGCGGATATGAGATTTCCGGATTCAGTCTTGCTGCCAACTATGTGTTAAACGAAGCGGGCGGTGCCGGTTCAGTGGGAGGTGACAAGTATTTCGAGGTGGGTTATGCATTTAATAACGTCAGCCTGTTTGTTGGTGGCGGTGATGGACTGCAATCGGAAGATGGTGATTTCAATATCACCAATATCGGGATTGGTGTGACAAAAGAGATGACGATCACGCCCTCATTTACTATTCCGATCACCTGTAGTGCTATCCTTAATCCGGATAGGGAAAAATTCTATCTTGTGGCGGCCATAAGTTTCTAAATATATCAAATATTCAAGAAGATGAAAATGAAAAGAATTGAAGCGATCATCAGAAAATCACAACTCGATGAGGTGGTGGATGCACTGCATGAGATAGGAATAGATTTTTTAACCTATTGGAACGTGACAGGTGTGGGTAATGAGAAATCCAGCTCTATTTACCGTGCCACGGTTTATGAGACAAGGCTTATAGAGAGGATATACCTTTCATTCGTCTGTCGCGAAATTTATGTGGATCTGGCTAGTAATGCGATCATCAACGCGGCCAGAACCGGTGAAATGGGTGACGGAAAGATTTTTATCTCTTCCG
The DNA here is from genome assembly GCA_015478855.1 of Proteiniphilum sp. GTDB lineage: Bacteria > Bacteroidota > Bacteroidia > Bacteroidales > Dysgonomonadaceae > Proteiniphilum. The sequence goes on along the minus strand of JADMKJ010000091.1, from coordinate 412 downwards.
TTGATGAATCCATCAGAATCAGAACAGGAGAAAAAGGCCCTGAATCATTATATATCAAAGAATAACAAAATAAATATAGAAATATGGATACAGCAACATTCACATATGCCCTTGATACTTTCTGGGTTTTATTTGCCGCAGTACTGGTGTTTTTTATGCAGACCGGTTTTGCACTGGTGGAGGCAGGGTTCTCCCGTACAAAAAATACCACCAATATTTTATTCAAAAATCTGATGGACTTCTGTATGGGTACCATTGCTTTCTGGGTGATAGGTTATGGAATCATGTACGGCACGGGAAGCGGTTTTTTTGGTGAGCTGGAGATATTCTCGAAAGTGAATCATGCGCTGGAATTAGGTATCCCCAATTCAGCCTTTTTCATCTTCCAGCTGGTGTTCGCTGCCACAGCGGC
>JADMKJ010000090.1 GCA_015478855.1 Proteiniphilum sp. | reverse complement strand
CTTGAGCAGCTCTCCTGTCCGGTGAACGACAGGCTCTGTAGCGAAGAAGCGGTATGGTTCACACAGACCACCCTGTTGAATGATAAAAACGATATGGAAAAGATTGCTGGTGCCATCCGTAAGATCTCGCGCGAAGCGAAGGCGATCAGCAAGCTGTAGCACGACGATTGAACAAACTTATTCAAAGTAATCCCTGCATGTACAGGGTAAAACATCATTTATTTTTTAAATTATGAGATTAACACAGCTGTTTGCATCGCTGCTTTTCATGGTGTGGCTTAATGCATCGTTTGGACAGGGAGTCTACCGGGTGGGTTTTTCATCGGTAAGCCTTGAGCCGGACGGTCAGTTTGTCTCTCTGGCGCTGGCCGGTTATGCCGCCCCCTGGGAAGGCCGTTTCACACTGCAGTGGAAAGAGCAGGGAGCAATACCCTCTTATATTGGGATTGCCGCAGGAGAGAACCATCTCTGTTATGTAGATGGTCATTCGCTCTTCCGGAGAGGCCCGACAGATGCATCCGGCTGGGAGAAGATCGGTGAGGCAACCGCTATCCGACATATTTCCGCCGCGGGGAACACGATCTACGGACTCACATACGATGGAGAGCTGAAAAAGGGTGATTTATCCAAAAAACGGTTCAGATGGAAGGATATCGGCACAGTGGATCTGCCGGTAAGTGCGATCACTATCTCGGGCGAGAAGCTCTATCTGGCCGACGATGAGGGGATGTTCCGCGTGGCTGATCTCAGGGCCCGGAAGCTGCAATGGGACAAGGCCTCTTTTCTCCCCCTTGAGGGTATCGTTTCTCTAACCGGTGACGCAGATAAGCTGGTCGCTCTCACCCGGGATGGAGTGCTTTATCAGCAGGGAGGAGCTTATCAGCAGGGAAAATGGATCAAGATAGGATACAAGAACGGTGTGACCGTATCAGAAGAGATCAAAACCATTGCCCTTGCCGGTGGTCAGTTCTATGGGATAGATACCAGCAACATACTCTATCAGCGGGAGCACCGTAGCCGTGGCGAGCTCTCCGCCCGTGCCCTCTCGATCACGAGCGGCGGGCAGACGGTGGTGATCGTCGGGCTTGATCTGACGGGAATCAACGGCACCTTTACAACGATGGTCAAGGAGGAACTTTATAAAAAGAGGTCTCTTCCTCCCTCGGCATTGTTTATCAATTCTTCGCACACCCACTTTGCCCCGGTCACCCAGAGGTGGCCCACCTGGCAACAGAGTAACCGGATTGCTGATTCCACCTATCTCTATACCTTTGTGCGTGAGGCCATCGTGAAGGCGGTGGAGGAGTCGCTCGACAATGCAAAACCGGCCGAGCTCTTCTTCGGACGGGGCAATGCTGAGCTCGGATACAACAGGAGCCTCAGGGATCGTCCCGAGATCTATGACGATGCTGTCGATGTGCTCCGCTTCCGCTATCAGCACGATCAAAGTGAAGGATATCTCTTTATGGCTGCCTGTCATCCTGTTTTCAGCGAAGCGTCTGAACGCTTCACCCTCTCCGCCAATTTTCCCGGAGTAGCAAGAAAAGTGCTCGCCGAGAAAAAAGGAATCACCCGCACCCTCTTTCTGCAGGGGACGGCCGGTGATGTCAACCCTCTTGATAACCCTGAGACTATCACGGGTGAGAAGCTGGCCCATGCGGTGATGGAGGTGCTGGATGGTCCCATGCAAAAGCTTAGCGGACCGCTCACCTTTTATCTCGACACCGTAGCTATTGAGGTGGCCATGCGAAGCAGGGAGCAGATTCTGGCTCTCACAGGAGACGAAGCGATCAATGCCAATGCGATGCTCGCCGAGCGGAACCACACCTGGGGTGAGATCATGCTGGACAACCTGGAAAAGGGGGTGAAGCAACTTCCGATGCCGGTCTATGTGCATACACTGAATATCGGTAACTGGAAGCTGGTGGGCTTCTCACGTGAGACGACCACCCCCTACGGCTTACGGGTAAAGGCCCTCTGGCCGGATAAGATGGTCTCGGTGGTGGGATACACGAACGATGTCTCGAGCTATCTGCCCACCTGTCTGCACATCGAAAAGAAGAATTATGAGGGGATGGATTCCTTCTACTGGTACGGCATGCCCGATACTTTTCCTTTGGATGTGGAAGAGAGGATCATCACAGAGATTAAAGAAAACAACAGATAGACAGCCTGCACTTCAAAAAGAGAAACAAACAGAATAATTATATTGAACAGAACGACACCAATGGAAAAAATTACAGAACAACCCTCGTTATACAACGATCTGGAGAAGAAAAGCGTCGAAGAGCTGACCTTCGGATTGATAACTGAATACAAAAAGATCGCTTTGGCCGTGGAGGCTGCCAAGCCACAGCTCGACAGGCTGTTGAGGGCGGTGGTTGAGAAGGTGAAAGCAGGAGGCAGGATGATCTACCTGGGTGCCGGTACAGGGGGAAGGCTCTCAGTGCTTGATGTGCTGGAGCTGCCTACCACCTTCGGTATGGAGGGCGATACCATCAGCGCCGTGCTTGCCGGGGGGATAGACAAACTGATCCTGGCACTGGAGGAGAAGGAGGATGACACCGAAGAGTCATGGCAGATGCTGACCGAAAAGATGGTCTCACCCAAGGATATCGTTGTGGGTATCTCTGCCAGCGGCACCACACCGTTTGTGTTGCACGGTTTGAAAGAGTGCAGAGCACACGGCATCACCACCAGCTGTATTGTCAACAACCCGGGCTCACCGATAGCGCAGGCCTCCGATTATCCTGTAGAGGTGATTACCGGTCCTGAGTTTGTCACCGGCAGCACCCGGATGAAAGCAGGCACCTCACAGAAGATGGTGTTTGACATGATCAGCACCACCGTCTGGATACAAATGGGCAGGGTACTGGACAACAGGATGGTGAATGTGCAGCTGATCAATCGCAAGATCACCGACAGGGCTGTCCGGATACTGATGGATAAGTCCACTATCAGCGACTACGATCAGGCACATGCATTTCTGCTTGAGCAGGGTAGTGTGGCCACTGCATTGCAAACTTTATACAAAAACGGGGGGATGAAAAAATGATGGATGTAGCTCGCAAGAAAGCCTATCTCTATCCCTTAATGATTATCGGGGGATTGTTTTTTATCTTCGGCTTTGTCACCTGGGCCATCGCTGTTTTGATTCCCTATCTGCAAATAGCCTGTGAGCTGACATCACTACAGGCGATGCTGGTCTCTTCCTCCTTCTATATCTCCTACTTTGTGATGTCTATTCCTTCGGGATATCTCCTGAAAAGAATCGGATACAAACATGCCCTCTCCATCGGACTGATCAGCATGGCCATAGGCTCACTGCTGTTTATCCCTGCAGCCATGACCCGTATCTACGGGATCTTCCTGCTGGGTCTCTTTGTGCAGGGGCTGGGTCTTTCCATTCTTCAGACAGCCTCCAATCCCTATGTCACCATCCTGGGTCCCCGCGAGAGCGGAGCCCGCCGCATGAGCATCATGGGGATTTGCAATGGTGTGGCAGGGATCCTGGGACCGCTGATCCTGGGCTCCATCGTGCTCAATGATGCGGACGGACTGACCGCCGCACTGGAGACGATGGCCGTCGCAGAGAAGACGGTGGTGCTCAATGAGCTGGCACAGAAGGTGATTGTCCCCTATCTGCTGATTGCAGCCCTGTTGATCCTGGTTGCTGTGGCCATCTACTTCTCTTCCCTTCCGGAGGTGGTGGAAGAGGAAGAAGAGGACCTGGATGCTATTGAAACGAGCTACAGTGCCGATAAAAAGCGGATCACACAGTTCCCCCATCTGATGCTGGGTGTTTTCACCCTCTTCATCTATGTGGGTGTAGAGGTGATCGCCGGCAATACCATCATCGGCTACGGCTCTTATCAGGGTATTGCTCTGAGCAGCGCCAAGCTCTTCACCTCGATGACCCTCTTCTTTATGCTGACCGGTTATATCATCGGTATTGTCGGGATTCCGAAATACTTCTCCCAACAGCAGTCCCTGATATTCTCCGCCCTGCTGGGCATCATTTTCATTGTCGCCTCACAGCTCACCAGCGGATTTACATCGGTGCTGTTTATCGCCCTGCTGGGTCTGGCCAACTCCCTTATGTGGCCCTCCATCTGGCCCCTGGCGATCTCTGATCTGGGGAGGTTTACCAAGAGCGGCTCTTCACTGCTGGTGATGGCCATTTCGGGAGGAGCGGTGCTGCCGCTGATCTACGAGCAGCTGGCCGGCAGCCTGGATGCACGTCAGGCTTACTGGATGGTGGTTCCCTGTTATCTGATCATCGCACTCTACGCAGTGTGGGGACATAAGATCAGAACCAGAAGGTGACAGGATGAACGTTTGAGATCCCATGAAAACAGAAAGAAGTGATAAAATGATACATCGAATAATAGCGGCAGTTACATTCATCCTGATCTCCCTGACGCTTTTTGCACAAACCGATTCGGTGAGGATTGTGGCGTTCGGCAATTCTACCACTGCTCACAGGAGAGGGGTGGAGAAAGTTTTCTCTGTCAGGCTCCAGGAGAAGATGAATATGGCGGGTATCGCTGCAATGGTGATCAATGCAGGGGTTGGAAGCAGTCATACAGGCTCTGTTACTGACAACGATTTCGCGAAGGTAAGACACGGGATGGACCGGTTTCAATCTGATGTGCTGGTTCATTGCCCCCATTGGGTAATCATCAATTTCGGACTGAACGATGCTTATCAGGATGAGGGGATCCATGGCAAAGCGAGGATAGCCCTGGTAAAGTATCGGGATAATATCGAATTCTTTATCAAGAAAATAAAAGAACAGGGAGGAGAGGTAATCCTTCTCACACCGAATCCACTGGGGAGCAGGTATGAGCAGTTCAGAATTACCCAGGTGGAGCAATATGCCAACTGTGTAAGAGCGATTGCAAGAGAACAGGAAGTGCTTCTTGTCGATTCCTGGGAGCTGTTCAAAAAGCATGCATCTGCAACCAATGTAACTGGAAATATCGATTTCTTATACCTGGACGGTATCCATCCCAATGATATGGGACATGAATTGATTGCGGAAGCGCTTTACAATCTGCTTCTCCCTCAATTAGTCCCTACAGAAAATAATTGCAGGAACAATGCCGTAAACCGACAATAATCCAATGCTGTCGCAATTATACCTTTGAAAGACAATAATAAAAAAACGAATGAAAGCAATCATTAACCGAAGAGATTTTTTAAAAAGATCTACAATAGTTGTAGCCGGTGCCGGTTTGGGAGGCCAGCTCTATGCTGCTGTTGGAGAACAACCTTATATCCATTCTTCGCCGGTGAACGGACTGATCACTGCGCCCGACATACCATTCCGGCCAAGAAGGGTTGCCAGCTGGTGGAATACACTTGATGATCTGCTCTGGTCGCAGAAAGTGGTCAGAGATAAGGTGAAAAGGAGAGCGGAAGGTTTCGCAACTGCCAATATCGATACTGCAATGAACTACGGCTTTCACGTCAGATTCGATTACTCCAACTATTTCGGGCGACTGAATGAGTACTTTCATTTCGTGAAAGAGGAACTGCACAAGTATGATATTAAGTTTATCGAACACTATTCATGTAATCATGTACACAGACCAAGAGGAAAAGAGGAGCGGGAAAAGCTGCACCGCTCACACCGTCATCATGTGCTGCTGTTCCATGATCAGGAGGCAGCGGAACATGCCCAATATGAAGGGCACCTCTTTCGGGATCTTTTTGAGGTGGACCTGATTGACGGCTCAAGAGGTTACGCACGTCAATACCAGATGGAGGCCTTCTGCCATAATAACCCCGGATTCCTGGATATGCATCAGAAATACCTGGAACGACTTATCAGGGAGGTGGGGTTCGATGGTTATGAGATTGATGACATGTGCGACTATGTGGGACTGAGAGCCTGTGGCTGCAACTATTGCCTCGAAAGGTTCAAGAAAGATTACGGACATACGTTCCCCCCGGTGACCGACACCCGATTCTGGGGTGATACAAGTAAACCGATGCTCTACTGGGGCAATTACGATAATCCGCTCTTTCGCGACTGGATCAACATGAAAGATGATATCATTGCAGATCATGTGCAGATGGTGAAGGATGTGATCGGCAAGAAACCGCTTTTCACCTGTTGCTCCAGTACCGGTCCCATTGTACTCAATGCCATCTCTCTCAATCTGGAGCGTATTGCCGATAAGCTCGATTTTTACATGCTGGAGAATGTGGGAATCAATCTCCACTCTGTCAACTGGGGAGAAAAAGATGCAGAAGCACTGCAACAGAAAGATATTGCCGCCAAGAGAGGGAAATCGCCGGCTATCGCGCTCAGTTATACCATCTATTCAGATGGAGGCTATCTGGGATGGAGCCTTGCCCGCTTCTGGGGTGTAGCCAACTGGGCAAGTACCATTCAGAAACGGGTCTATGAAGAGGATCCGGCCGACTCCATGGAGACGGAAGATGTCATCAGGCCTTACAACAACTGGGAGGTGAAGCACAGTGACCTGAACCATGATCAGGGGATTGATTATCCGGAAATAAGACTTGTCTACAACTACTATTGCAGAATCAACGGCTGGAGAGATCAGAAGGGAGTGGAGCACTGGAGCAAGACCAAGATGTGGTCAAAGAGATTCCTGGAAAACAACATCGGTTACAGGATCTTAAGATACAAGGAGCTGGCTGATGCAGATCAGCTGATGTCCGAAAAGAGCCCTTTGCTTCTCGACGGCGTGGCCTCTCTCTCCGACAGTCAGTATGATGCCATCGAGAATTATCATTCCCGGGGAGGTATCCTCTGGCTCTCGCTGCCTTTCGGTACCCACGATGAGAAGGGGAATGTGAGAACAACGCCTCTTTCTGAACGACTGTTGAAGAGGAGACGTAATAACCTGAAGCTGATGGATTCCATCTCCGATAACAACGAGGTATTTCAGCAGCTGGTGCAGGATGACGGTCTCAATCCGATAGTACGGCAAATATCCGGTGACAGCGGCTGGGTCATCCGGTTGCGAGATTACAACGGAAAAAAGGTAGTGCATTTTATGAACAGCAGACTTAAGGCGATACCTCATCCAACCGTGAAAGATATAAGTCAATCACCTGTTGTCGACCGTATAGAATCTGAGATAGCGGATAATCTGCTCAGGTTTGAGATCGACACGAAACGGTTTAATACCACAAAACTGTCACTGTATAGTCCCGAACTGGAGGATCACTCACGAGAGATCCGTTTCTCCGGTGTCAGGGGTAAAACCATCATGGAGGTTGATCTCACCGGGATCAGGATCTATGCCGTGGCTCAGTAGAGGAATATAAAAGAATGTTTTACCAGAAAAATAAACAGATATGATATTGATTGCCGATGGAGGATCCACCAAGACAACGTGGTGCCTGTTAAATGAAACAGGAGAAGAGTCACTGTTCGAGACCGAGGGATACCACCCCTTTTTTGTGGGGAGTGATTCTATCCGTGCTTCATTGGAGAAGAACCTGCCACAGGAGGTGAAAGAAAAGGCATGTAGTGTAAAACGTATCTATTTCTATAGCGCCGGAGGAGGATATTCACCTGAGACCGATGGTATCCTGGTTGAAGGGATATCGGGCATTTTCTCATCTGCACGAATCACCATCGAGACCGACCTGCTTGCTGCTGCACGCGCCCTGCTGGGTGACAATAAAGGTTTCGCGGCCATCCTGGGTACTGGCACCAACAGCTGTATCTATGACGGAAATGAGGTGACTGCCAATGTCGAATCGCTCGGTTTTCTACTGGGCGACGAAGGAAGTGGCAGTTACATCGGTAAGAAGCTGATCGGCGATTATATCCGTGAGGTGATGCCGGATGCTGTCAGCAACGACTTCTTCGACAGCTTCCAACTGACAGGGATGGAGCTGTTGAACAAGGTCTATGAACATCCTCTGCCCAATCGATACTGCGCCTCTTTTGCAAAATTTGCAGGAGAACATCTGCAGGAGGATCACTATTATGAGAGTCTGGTGGAGGGTGCTTTTCATGATTTCTTCCGGAATATTGTGGTGCGGTATCCCAACTACCGGGAATACAGCTTCAACTGTGTCGGGTCTATTGCATACTATTTTCGCGATCTGCTGGAGAGGGTGGTCATTGATCAGGGGATGAAGACGGGTAAGATAGATAAAGATCCGATGAAAGGGCTGGTTGCCTATCATTTGAAAGGTATGACAAACACAAAGAAGTAAGGTATTCTTATGAAACGAGCATGAGATTATTCTCACACAAGAAGATGATTAAAGCGGGTTCCAAACACATTGATGTAAAAAAAATATTTTAATCGGATGAAAGCAATCATTAACCGAAGAGATTTTTTAAAAAGATCTACAATAGTTGTAGCCGGTGCCGGTTTGGGAGGCCAGCTCTATGCTGCTGTTGGAGAACAACCTTATATCCATTCTTCGCCGGTGAACGGACTGATCACTGCGCCCGACATACCATTCCGGCCAAGAAGGGTTGCCAGCTGGTGGAATACACTTGATGATCTGCTCTGGTCGCAGAAAGTGGTCAGAGATAAGGTGAAAAGGAGAGCGGAAGGTTTCGCAACTGCCAATATCGATACTGCAATGAACTACGGCTTTCACGTCAGATTCGATTACTCCAACTATTTCGGGCGACTGAATGAGTACTTTCATTTCGTGAAAGAGGAACTGCACAAGTATGATATTAAGTTTATCGAACACTATTCATGTAATCATGTACACAGACCAAGAGGAAAAGAGGAGCGGGAAAAGCTGCACCGCTCACACCGTCATCATGTGCTGCTGTTCCATGATCAGGAGGCAGCGGAACATGCCCAATATGAAGGGCACCTCTTTCGGGATCTTTTTGAGGTGGACCTGATTGACGGCTCAAGAGGTTACGCACGTCAATACCAGATGGAGGCCTTCTGCCATAATAACCCCGGATTCCTGGATATGCATCAGAAATACCTGGAACGACTTATCAGGGAGGTGGGGTTCGATGGTTATGAGATTGATGACATGTGCGACTATGTGGGACTGAGAGCCTGTGGCTGCAACTATTGCCTCGAAAGGTTCAAGAAAGATTACGGACATACGTTCCCCCCGGTGACCGACACCCGATTCTGGGGTGATACAAGTAAACCGATGCTCTACTGGGGCAATTACGATAATCCGCTCTTTCGCGACTGGATCAACATGAAAGATGATATCATTGCAGATCATGTGCAGATGGTGAAGGATGTGATCGGCAAGAAACCGCTTTTCACCTGTTGCTCCAGTACCGGTCCCATTGTACTCAATGCCATCTCTCTCAATCTGGAGCGTATTGCCGATAAGCTCGATTTTTACATGCTGGAGAATGTGGGAATCAATCTCCACTCTGTCAACTGGGGAGAAAAAGATGCAGAAGCACTGCAACAGAAAGATATTGCCGCCAAGAGAGGGAAATCGCCGGCTATCGCGCTCAGTTATACCATCTATTCAGATGGAGGCTATCTGGGATGGAGCCTTGCCCGCTTCTGGGGTGTAGCCAACTGGGCAAGTACCATTCAGAAACGGGTCTATGAAGAGGATCCGGCCGACTCCATGGAGACGGAAGATGTCATCAGGCCTTACAACAACTGGGAGGTGAAGCACAGTGACCTGAACCATGATCAGGGGATTGATTATCCGGAAATAAGACTTGTCTACAACTACTATTGCAGAATCAACGGCTGGAGAGATCAGAAGGGAGTGGAGCACTGGAGCAAGACCAAGATGTGGTCAAAGAGATTCCTGGAAAACAACATCGGTTACAGGATCTTAAGATACAAGGAGCTGGCTGATGCAGATCAGCTGATGTCCGAAAAGAGCCCTTTGCTTCTCGACGGCGTGGCCTCTCTCTCCGACAGTCAGTATGATGCCATCGAGAATTATCATTCCCGGGGAGGTATCCTCTGGCTCTCGCTGCCTTTCGGTACCCACGATGAGAAGGGGAATGTGAGAACAACGCCTCTTTCTGAACGACTGTTGAAGAGGAGACGTAATAACCTGAAGCTGATGGATTCCATCTCCGATAACAACGAGGTATTTCAGCAGCTGGTGCAGGATGACGGTCTCAATCCGATAGTACGGCAAATATCCGGTGACAGCGGCTGGGTCATCCGGTTGCGAGATTACAACGGAAAAAAGGTAGTGCATTTTATGAACAGCAGACTTAAGGCGATACCTCATCCAACCGTGAAAGATATAAGTCAATCACCTGTTGTCGACCGTATAGAATCTGAGATAGCGGATAATCTGCTCAGGTTTGAGATCGACACGAAACGGTTTAATACCACAAAACTGTCACTGTATAGTCCCGAACTGGAGGATCACTCACGAGAGATCCGTTTCTCCGGTGTCAGGGGTAAAACCATCATGGAGGTTGATCTCACCGGGATCAGGATCTATGCAGTAGCACAATAATAAAAAAATAGTGAGATGATGAAACGAAGGGATTTTATTCAGGGCATCGCTGCAGCCGGTCTGATGGCCAATCTGCCGCAATCACTTTCTGCAGAAAAGAGTAGAACATTAAAAAATGATTTTATCTGGGCCAATCTGCTTCATCTGAGTTACAACATGTGGGAGGATCATACCCCGGCACCTTATCAGGATGCACAATATATCGGGAATGATTGTCGCGAGGCATATCTCTGGGCACACAAGTATCAACCCAATCTATCCTTCGACAAGGAGGTATGGGACCGGTTACTGCACAGAATGGCCGATGCAGGAATGAATATGGTGATCATTGATTTGGGCGACGGGGTGAAGTATGATAGTCATCCTGAGATTGCCGTAAAGGGTGCCTGGAGCACTTCACAACTGAAAAAGGAATTGAAAAAAATCCGCAGCCTTGGGCTGGAACCCATCCCCAAGCTGAATTTCTCAACCGGCCACAAAGCATGGCTGGGACCTTATCAGCGCATGATCTCCTCAGACAAGTACTATCATGTCTGTGCGGATCTGATTCATGAAGTGATCGACCTGTTTGATACACCCCGTTATTTTCACCTCGGAATGGATGAGGAGACGGCAGAGAATCAGAGGACCCATCAAAATCTGGTAGTCCGTCAGGGGGATCTCTGGTGGCATGATTTCTATTTCCTGCAGGAACAGGTAGAGAAGCATAACGTACGGTCCTGGATATGGTCGGACTATGCATGGAGTTTCCCGGAGGAGTTCTTTAAGAAGATGCCAAAATCGGTACTGCAAAGTAACTGGTATTACGGTAGCAGATTCAGCCAATTCGATAACCCACTGCATGAGAAATATGTCCGCATCTATGACCGGCTTGAAGAACTTGGTTTTGATCAGGTTCCCACCGGCAGCAACCATAGCAATAACGTCAATTTCAGCGGTACTGTCGATTATTGTGACAAAAAAATTGCTCCCGGGCGACTCAAAGGATATATGCAGACAGCCTGGCGACCTACTCTCCCTGCCTGTATAGAGAGGCATATTGAGGCAATTGATCAGGTGGCTGAGGTGATCCGGAAACGGAGCTGAGACAGGTCAGTTCAATCAACAAAGAACAATTTACCCCCCCCAATGAGATGTAAAATCTTTTTATTCATCGTTCTCTTTCAGATCAACCTTCTCGCTCAAACTACCGGTGATCTGGTGATACCTCCTTTTCACAAAGTGCCGGTACGGGAATTAGCATACCCGTTAAAGGATAAAAAAATGATCTTTCCGGACTCTCTCGTCGAAATTGCAAGAGGTAATATCGCCCGGAACTCCTCTGCAAGAGCCGTCCGGGACAAGATCATCAGAATTGCAGATCACTGGCTGAAGTTTAACAGTGATGCATTGACTAAACTGATCACCGGAGCAGAGGTTCCCCGTGCATTTGATCTGAGTACATCAGGTTGCCCAGTGCATGGAGATACAATTTTCAAAGTTGCCGGAACCTATCCCTGGATTATCAGCCCGGAGCATCCTTTACAGGTGAGATGTCCGGTAGGTGGGGAGGTGTACCCTTCCAACGATTACACCAGCAGTCATCAGAGTGGGTTTTCTGAAAAAGAAGGATGGGATACGCTTTATGTGGACGATGGCTGGGGATGGAAAGCTCCTTCGGGTGAGAGATTCTGGTTTGTTGCATATGCCAATCAGTGGATGTGGAACAAACATATTGGTCCGGGCCTCACAACCCTTGGTCAGGCATACCTCCTCACCGGAGATGTACGGTATGCCACCAAAGCAACAGAGATGCTTTATCTCATTGCGAATGTTTACCCGTCGATGGATTATGAGAATCAGTCACGCTACGGGTTAATGATGAAACAACAGGATATACGCTATCCGGGAAAAGTACTCAACAGGATATGGGAGACCCGGTTGATCACGGATTTTGCAGAGGTGTATGATATGGTGTGGGATCAGATTGACAGTGAGGATGACTTGCAGAAGCGTGTCGGGAAAACGGGAGAGGAGATCCGCACTTTTATTGAGGCCAACCTACTGGAAGATGCTATCGATGCCATAAATCAGGAGAAGATCCTGGGAAATTTCGGGATGCACCAGGATGCCTTGGTTACATTGCATCTGGTGCGACAGCAGGCAGGCAGGGAAGAGGCGATTCATAGTCTGATCAACAGACACTCTTCCAGGTTTGCAACCACAGGATTGCGATACGCGTTGTACAACCAGATAAAAAGAGATGGAGTACCTTACGAATCTCCCGGATACAATAGGATATGGGTGAATCAGATGACAAAAATAGCCGATAAATTGTCGAAAATGGAGATTGATCTTTTTGGGGAGAAACGTTTGAAACGTTTGATTGATGCACCCCTGGAGATGGTAGCCATAGGTTTGTATACTCCCGATACAGGAGACGGAGGTTCGGTGCTGGGGGGAATTATCGGAAGAGATGCCGATATATATCAAATCGCTTACAACCGTTACAGAGAGGATAAATATCTCCACTGGATCAACCACTCGGAAGAACAACAGTACTCCTCATTCGAATCACTGTTTAGAGAGCCACTGATCTCCATCCCAAAGCTCCCCGGCAACAGGGCAGTGGAACCAATGCCTTCACGTCTGTTTGCTGGTTATGGGTTGGGTATATTAAACAACAAAACCGATCAGACAGCGCTCTCACTGACATACGGCATGCATTACTCCCATTTTCACTGGGATTTCCTGAATTTTGAGATTTTTGCCAATGGGCAGAAAATGATGCCTGATCTAGGTTATCCGGATGCCATGAACGCCTTTGTACCGGGAATCTATTCATGGTCCACAAATACAATCTCACACAATACGGTGGTGGTGGATGCAAAACGACAGCAGAGAAACCTGCCGGGAACGTTGCATGAATTTGCTGATGGATCCTTTGCCCGAGCCATCGATGCCTCTTCACCAGCATATGTGAATACAGAGAGCTACAGACGAAATATCATCATGGTGGATACGGATGATACGCAGAGTTATTTTGTGGATTTCTTCCGTGTCTCCGGGGGTACCCGTCATGATTATTCACTCCACGGTCCTCCGGGAGAAGTATTTCAATTGGAAGGCCAGTGGAGTGATACCCTGAAAGGTACCTTCGCCGGTCCAACAGTGCCTGTCGCTACGATGTATGACAATGAGAGACTTCAGAATGAGGGCCCTCAGACCGGTTACGGAGGTTACGTGGGTTCAGGTTTTCAGCATCTGTTCAATCTGCAGCAACTAGAGAAAGGGAATGGGATGTTGGAATACCGACATACCCGCGATAAAGATGCACGACTGCGTATCCTGTTGTTACCCGATGGATCCCAGGATGTTTTTATGGCCGATGCATATGATAAACCACGTGACAGAAACCATCTCGTGAAATATCTGATAGCCAGCAGGAGGTCTGATGATGAGACACCGCTGAAGAGCACTTTTGTCTCTCTGCTGGCTCCCTACAAGGGTGATAGATATCTGTATCAGACTGCCCGGCTGATCAATCCGGATCAGGGTTCCGGCCATCTGGTAGTGGTTGAAAGAGACTCAGTGACTGATGTTGTGATTTTTGATGCTGAAGGATCGAAGAAGGTATTGAACAGATACAAAATTGAGACGGATGCTGTAAGAGCGGTAGCCACTTTTAAGGAAGATAAACTTACCCGTCTCTTTTTTAGTGAGGGAACCTATTTCCGTACGAAAGAAATTGAGTTTAAGGCTGAAGAAGTAAGAGGTAGAGTTGTCAGCGTGGATGCGCAGAACGGCTCGTTTACGGTCGAAGCGGAGGGGATAAAGATGATTGATGGTAAAAAGCTGTCTCATCGAATTGCCCATTTCACCAATCCTTACAGAACCACCGTCCATCCATTGGAATCGGCCAAGTTTGCTGACGGGAAAATGGAGATAACAACGGAGGATGATCTGCTGACAGGTCGTCTGAAAATCACTGACAGGCTGGGTGATCAGCTAATAACAACCACAAGTATGACTTTTACCGGCGACTATATTGGAGCAACACTTCTGGATAATGCTTTTCAGCCGATAGGTACGCTGAAGAGCATACAGAGAGGGGTGATGACTTTAGAGAAGAGCACAGCCATTGAAACTGTCAAGGTTGGTGATGTGGCCTGGATGTGCAATATTGGTTCCGGAGATGAATTTGTAATTAAACCACTCTTCTCCTGGTCGGAGGATTGATCGGGTACACTGATTCAAGTTTACAGCGCCTGATAAATATTACAGTGCCTGTTTATTTCTATCTGTTTAAATGAATATTTCTATTGAATTAAATGATCAAAAAAATGAAAAATCTAATCTCTGAAAGAGGGCTCATTGTTGCTTCACTGTTTTTTTTGTTACTCTTTGTTACATGTACAGGCGGGCAGAACGAAAATGAAGATGCTTCTGTACAGTTAAAAGTACGTGCTCTCTGGGTGGATCCACCCGGATTTGCTGACCGTGAGACTGTCGACAGCCTGATTGAGAAATGCAAGGTTGCCCGCATCAATACCCTTTTACCCAATATCATGCTGCGGGAGAATGTCTATTTTCAATCGGAGAACTTTTATGGGACGGTGAACGCCAGTGAGGAGTATGATCCGCTGGATTACCTGATTGAAAAGGCCCATGCTGCCGGAATAGAGGTCCATCCGTGGAGTTGTGTCTATTATTCCAATCCCCAAAAACCTGAATGGGTGAGTAAACCTTTGATATCAAGGAACTATGAGCATGTTTTTCTCTCTGCAGCCCATCCGGAGGTGAATCCTTACCTCTTGTCAGTATTGAAAGAGCTGCTAAAATATGATATCGACGGTATTCATCTCGATTATACCCGTTACTGGAATGCCGGCTTTGATTATTCTGACACAGCAAGGAGGCTTTTTTATGAATCACACGGTTTTGATCCGCAGGATTTTCTTGATCACCCCGAAAGAATCGCTCCTCCTGAATCTGATCCCTACCCGGTTAGAATATTTTCTCCTGTAACCATGGAGGAACGCGTATGGGAGCTGGGAAACATCGAGAGAACCATGAACCGGATAGGATTGGGGTATGCCATGATTACAGAACAGCCTCAGAATATTGATCGCCTCACTGCACCCGGCATGCTGGTCGTTGATTTCTATACACAGTTCTCTCCCGATATGATGAAGGCGTTGGAACGTTTTGTGAACCGTGGAGGTGATCTTGTCTGGGTTGCTCCTCCGGGCTCACTCTATACCACGTTTCCCGGTTGGAAAGCGTTCTCGGGAGTCAATGATATCCGCTTTCTGAAAAGGGGGTTGGATAATCTCTCACCTGTCGGTGAAGGCTCCTATGCCGCCTCTTTTACTCCATTTCAACTGACCACCTCCTGGAACGCTTTGGAAACCGGTGAAGCAGAGATTATCGCGACCATTGGGAGTGGGGAACCGATTGTCGCCAGATTGAAGAAGAACAGAGGAAGCATCACAACAGTTGGTTTCCAGCTGATGGAAAGTAACAATGCTGAGATGTTGGCCCTGTTCAAAGAGTTGATCCTCACCTACAGAAAAGAAGCCGGCGTAACCGGAAAAGAGGATTTACTGGCGGAGAAAAGAGGTGAGTGGATCGACTGGAGAGCTTCTCATATCCATCAGTTCGTCACCGATGTAAACACAATGGTGAAATCGAAAGATACCCAGTTACAGGTTACTGCCGCCGCAGGTGTGGGCCCACAGGAATACAATGGAATTTACCGAGAAGGCGGACAGTGGCTCAAAGACAATCTGTGCGACTATATCTATCCGATGAACTATTCCGATAACGTGGAGACATTCAGGGAGATTCTTAAAGAGCAACAACGTTACACAACTCCTGAGATGGCAGGCAGGATTTATCCAGGATTACAAATCTATCTGAGAAAGGATGGTAAAACCGTTCCTCTTGGAGCTGACATTGTGCAGGAACAGCTCGAGATAATCAAAGAAGAGGGATACGAAGGTTTCTGCCTGTTTGCCTACTCCTACTTCTCCGATGAGATTGCCGGGGTATTAAAAAATTTCGAGTGAGGGAGAACCTGTTTGAATAAAAGTTTAATATATGTCAATTTTAAACATATATAGACCAATTAATTTCCAAAAATTAGACATTCAGTATAAATGTCTGGCCGAAAAATGTTCTATGTTAATAAGTTTGTATTTTAATATGGAATGTTTGCGTATTTTGAGGATTGCATTGCGTAAATTGAAAATATATTTAAACAGAACTAAACTAAGTTTGTATTGTAGAAATTTTGTCACTTTTGTGAGAGAGACAATTCTTTGAGAACCACTAAAGGGTAGGTTTACTATTCGCAATACGACTGTTCCTTATAATTGCTGTCATAGCAGTGTTAACAATAATTTATAATTTGCTAAATCTATTAAAATATCAGAAAATGAATGAGTTTATTAAAAAAACAGTACATTCGTTGAGCTTTTTCGGGAAGAAGTTCATTTTAAGTTGTACGTTATTTCTTCTGCTTCCTCATTTCATCCTTGCCGGCATCAGCCCTATGGATGATCGTGCGGAATTAGATATTGTGAAACATGAAAACAATGCAGTCTCTGAAATTCAACAGAGTACAACTATCACGGGTAGAGTTGTGGATCAGGATGGTTTTCCTCTGCCTGGTGTTACTATTACAGTGAAAGGAAAGACCGGTGTGGGTGTAGTAACCGACGCAGAAGGGTCATATTCCTTGACCTGCGACCGGGAGGATGTGTTGGTATTCTCATATATTGGGTTTAAAGTACATGAGAAGAAAGCATATGAAGTGGATAAAGTGACGGTTACTCTCGAAGAAGATACCGTCGCGCTGGATGAAGTTCAGGTCGTAGCCTTTGGTAAGCAAAAGAAAGAGAGTGTGGTAAGTTCCATCTCAACGGTGACGCCGGGTGAATTGAGGGTTCCCTCAAGCAACCTTACTACTGCATTCGCAGGTCGCATGGCAGGTATCATCTCTTATCAGCGATCCGGTGAACCGGGATTGGACAATGCTGAATTTTTTATTCGTGGAATCACCAGTTTTAGTGCGGCGGGGAAAAAGGATCCGCTGATATTGATTGATGGTATTGAAATGAACTCCACGGACCTTTCAAGAATGAATGTCGATGATATAGCCTCCTTCTCTGTAATGAAAGATGCCAACGCTGCTGCATTATACGGTGCCCGTGGTGCAAACGGGGTGATCCTGGTAACTACCAAGGAGGGTTCTACAGATAAAATCTCGGTCAATATCAGAGGCGAGATGTCCTCATCGTCTAACACTGAACTGGTTGAACTGGCAGATCCCCTCACCTACATGCGTTTGCACAACGAAGCTGTGAGAACACGTGACCCGATGGTGCCGCTGCCTTATTCTTCAAGCAAAATAAGGGAAACGGAACTGGGTACAGATCCATTAAGGTATCCGGCTGTTGATTGGTATGACTATCTGATCAAGGACAATGCATCCAACAAGCGTATCAACATGAATATCACCGGTGGTGGTAAGGCGGTGCAATATTATCTGGCCGCCAACTACCAGAAAGATACCGGTATTCTGAAGGAGAGCAGTGAAAACCTGTTCAGTAACAACATCAATGTAAACCGTCTGCAGGTAAGGTCCAATGTAACCATCAAGTTTTCTCCCACTACCACCGGTATTGTACGTGCTTATGGATCGTTTGATGACGCTACCGGTCCAAGACAGGGTGGTGCAAGTGTTTTTAGTATGGCACGTAATTCCACACCGGTGCAGTTTCTTCCCTATTATCCAAAAGATGAGGCAAATGAGTTTACAAATCACATCCTTTTTGGTATGGCAGATGAACTGGGATCCTATACAAATCCACTGGCCCAGGTTGTCAGCGGATACAAGGAGTCAAGCACCTCTATGATGCTGATGCAGCTGGAACTGGATCATAAGTTCACGGGAAATCTGGAGGGTCTTTTTGCAAAAGGTCTTTATAATGTGAAGCGCAACGCATACTATGACCTCTTCAGAACCTATAATCCGTTCTATTACAGTCTGGCTCGCACCATGGATAATTCTTATCAACTGATGCCTCTTAATCCGGATACAGGAACAGAGTACCTGACTTTTAGCGATGGCACAAGGACCGTAGTCTCCACACAATACGGAGAGGTCCGGTTGGGATATGACAAAGAGATTGACGAAGTGCATGACGTCAACATGTTGTTGGTGAGTTCAATAAGAACAGAGTCGGGTGCAGCTGCTCTTGATCTGAGAGTCTCTGACAGACTCCAGGCTTCTCTGCCGCAACGCAATATCTCCACCGCAGGTAGATTTGCTTACGGTTATGATACCCGTTATTTTGTTGAATTTAACTTCGGATACAACGGTACCGAACGTTTTGCCAAAAAAAACCGTTTTGGTTTTTTCCCCTCCGTCGGTGCAGGATGGATGGTGAGCAATGAAGAGTTTATGTCGGGTGTAAATGATGCGATTACCTCGCTGAAGCTTAAAGCCACCTACGGAAAAGTGGGTAACGATCAGATTGGTGCGTCATATGATCGATTCTTCTATCTATCGCAGATTGATATGACCGGTTCAGGATACTGGTTCGGTGCCGACAGAGGATATCGCTCAGGTATTACCATTGGCAGATACGCCAATGATCTGATTACATGGGAAATTGCCAAGAAGTCTAATTTTGGATTTGAACTGGGATTGTTCGATGACCTGACACTGTTGGCTGACTATTTTACGGAGAGACGGGAAAATATCTTACAGAGCAGGGTCGATATACCGACCACAATGGGACTTCGTGTGGCTCCCCAGGCAAATGTAGGTGTGGCTGAAGGAAAAGGTTTTGAGGTGGAACTGAAATACCAGAAAAGCTTTAACAAAGACTTCTGGACAGTTATTAATGGCAATTTTACCTATGCCAGCAGTCAATTCAAGGAGTATGAAGAGCCGGACTACAGTGATGTGCCATGGCGTTCACGTATAGGGCTTAAAATCAATCAGCCTATGGGATATATCGCCGAACGTCTCTTCATTGATGAGGAGGAGGTAAATAACTCTCCCCTGCAGACATTTGGTCCGTATGGTGCGGGTGATATTAAATACAAAGATATTAATAACGATGGTCAGATCAATGCAGACGATGCCGTACCTATCGGATTCCCCACAGTACCCGAAATTATCTACGGAACCGGATTCTCAGTGGGCTATAAATCGGTGGATCTCTCCTGTTTTTTCCAGGGTTCTGCCAGATCCTCTTTCTTTATCAGCTCTGAAGATGTTACTCCCTTTCTTAACAAGGGACAGAGAGGTCTGCTGAAGTATATTGCCGACGACCACTGGTCAGAAACAAACCGCGATATCTATGCTTTCTGGCCTCGTTTATCCGAATTTCAGATGGCAAACAACAACGTGGCAAGCACACACTGGTTACGGAACGGTTCTTTTATCCGTTTGAAATCGGCGGAATTGGGTTATACACTACCGGATAACCTGACGAAAAGATTCTATGTCAACATGATGCGTTTCTATGTAAGTGGTAGTAACCTATTTCATTGGTCCAGTTTTAAAATGTGGGATCCTGAAATGGCCGGCAACGGTTTGGGTTATCCTGTTCAGAGGGTATTCAACCTGGGTATAAACATCAATTTCTAGATTTCAGTTTTTTAATTGAATTCGTCATAGAACAGAGTGTTTAATAATAACGTTTATCATAGAACAGTTTAGTCAACTTCAGTGTAATAATAAAATAACATCAGATGAAAAATTTAATCAAGATAATAACAACTTTTTTCCTTATAGGACTGATAAGTTGTGACTTTTTGGATGTGGTGCCAAACGATACGGCAACCCTCGACCATGCTTTTTCGAATAGATCGGTCGCGGAAAAATTCTTAAGAACCTGCTACTCTCATTTGCCTGATCCAACCAATCCCTTCTATTACCCATCTTACTTTACCAGCAGGGATGAGTTCGATTACGGAAGAGAAAACAGAACAGGAAATACGGTGGCTGGTTTAATTTCACAAGGTCAACAGAATGCCAACGATCCTTATCAGAATTACTGGTCCGGCAGTCAGGGTGGTAACTCCCTCTATATTGCCATCAGAGACTGTAATATTTTTCTTGAAAATGTGCATATACCAAAAGATGTTTTACCTGATGAACGTCAAAGATGGATTGCAGAGGTGAAATTCCTAAAGGCCTATTACCATTTTTTCTTAATGAAGCTCTATGGACCCATCGTGTTGATAAAAGATAATCTCCCTCTATCTGCAACTCCCGAAGAGGTAAAGGCTTACAGGGAGCCGATTGATGAGTGTGTGGATTATATTGTAGAGCTATTGGATGAAGCAATTGCAGATCTGCCACCTGCTCTTCCTGATCCCACTGCAGAACAGGGGCGGATATCTGGAATTATCGCAATGGCTGTAAAGGCAAAAGTGCTGGCATGGGGTGCAAGCCCGCTCTTTAACGGGAACTCCGATTACAAAGGTTGGGTTGACAATCGTGGAAAACAGTTGATCCCAGACACCTACGACAGATCAAAGTGGGAAAGAGCTGCTATCGCCATAAGGGAAGCGATTGATGCCAGCCATGAAACAGGTTTAAGACTCTATGAGTTTAATAAATTCAGCGGTGGACCACAGACATTCAACATGAACGATACTTTGGTAACAATTATGACCATCCGCAAGTCGATTACTGAGGATCTGGAACGTAATACAGGTGTCATCTGGGCAACCCAGGAGGCTTTTGAAGATGGAAAAGGAGGAAATTCCTATGCCATTCTCGGAAACATGCTCCGTCAGTTCTTCCCATTTCTCTATGCTGCTGATCAGCCCTCCGGAATCAATTACCATCAGGCCTCCTTTCATATGGGTGATCTCTTTTATTCAAATGCAGGTGTACCGATTGATGAGGACAGGAACTTCCCTTACAGCGACAGATACGGATTGCGCAGAGCAACACCCGGTGATTTACACCAGTCATATATCGCCACAGGCGAGACTTCAATTAACCTTCACTTTAACCGGGAACCACGTTTTTATGCATCAATGGGGTTTGACAGAGGTTTTTATGAACTTGCCACAACCACTACCGATGGTGGCGCATCATTTAGCCCATTTTTAAAAATGCGTGAATTGGAATTGAAGAGCGGTCACATGGGCTATATGGTCAAAAAGATTATTCCGTTTGAATCTTCAGGCAGTCAGAATGACGCCAACAAACGCTACACACCTCACGATTATCGGTTTCCGTTAATCCGCCTGACAGACCTTTATCTGCTCTACAGTGAGGCGCTCAACGAGATAAAAGATCAGCCAGATATGGAGGTGTATCAATGGATTGATATGGTACGGGAGCATGCAGGTCTGGATGGAGTTGTTGAATCCTGGGCTGCAGCATCAAAAATTCCTGATAAACCTGCTAGTCAGTCTGGTATGAGGGAGATTATCAGGGATGAACGATTAATTGAACTGGCATTTGAAGGACAGCGATTCTGGGATGTCCGTAGATGGAAAATTGCAGAGAGGTTCTGGTCACTGCCTCCCACGAAATTCAATCTTGACCTAACCAATATTGAGAAGACCTATCTTGTGGAAACATATGCTCCCGCCAGACAGGTAACCTTCAGGGATTATCTATACCCGATCAGGGAATATGATTTGAGAATCAATAACAATCTGGTGCAGACCTATGGTTGGTAGTTTATTTTATTGTAAAAAAACAAAATTGAATGATATGAAAAGTTATAGTTTTATCTTCACATTGGGTCTTTTGGTTCTTTCTCTCTTCTCTTGTGATAACAACGAGGAGGATAAAGTCACCAAGCCGTGGAATCCGGGGCCCCTTACTGAATATTCCATTACACCGATCAATGGAGGCGCAACCATTTCATATACCATCCCGAATGATCCGGATATCATCTATGTAATGGCCGAGTATGAACGCAATGGTAGGTCCTTCACCGAAAAATCCTCCGTGCATAAGAACAGCCTAACAATTGAGGGATTTCACAAGCAGAACAGTGTAAATGCAACACTTTATAAGGTGAACAAATTTGAACAACGCTCCGAGCCACTCACAGTTGAGTTCGAGCCGCTGGAGTCATTGATCAGCATTGCACAGAATTCATTGGAAATGATTACAGGCTTCGGGGGAATCATTGCTTCATGGGACAACCCACGAGCAACCGAGCTGGGGGTTCGTCTGATGGTAGAAGATGAGGAAGAGGGTAATCAGCTTGTTACAAAGGATATGTATTTTTCTGCTGTTGAGGATGATTTGCACCCCTTCAGAGGTTTTGAGGCTGTAGAAACAAAATTTGCACTCGCCTTTGAAGACAAATGGGGGAATATCTCCGACACGATTACTTTTATTACTACACCTTTCTTTGAGACTATGGTGCCAAAACCCTATGCCGATTTCAGGTCATCTGTTCCATATGATAATACTTC
>JADMKJ010000089.1 GCA_015478855.1 Proteiniphilum sp. | reverse complement strand
AATGTTACATCAAGGATGGCGAGCTGGTGGATGGCATTATCCCGCAAAATTACGATACCATATAAACGCAAAATAACCTAAAAATACTTTTATGAGCCAATACAAAATGCATCTGCTCGTCTGTGCCGGCACAGGCTGTCATTCATCAGAAAGCAACCTGGTGTATGAGATGCTGCGCGACGAGGTGGAGAGAAAAGGACTGGCCAGCGAGGTACAGATCATCCGTACCGGCTGTTTCGGCTTTTGTGAAAAGGGACCTATTGTCAAGGTCCTGCCCGACAATACGTTCTACACACAGGTGAAGCCGTCCGATGCCAGGGAGATCGTGGATGAACATGTGATCAAGGGACGTAGCGTCCATCGGTTGCTTTACACCGATCCGGAGACGAAGGAGCATGTCCTTGATTCCAAACATATGGGCTTCTACAAGAAACAACTACGCATCGCACTACGCAATTGTGGTACAATTGATCCGGAGAACATCGATGAGTCGATCGCTCGCAATGCTTACCAGGCGCTGGGCAGGGTGTTGACCGAATTTTCACCGCAGGAGACCATTGAGATCATCAAGCGGTCGGGCCTGCGTGGCCGCGGTGGTGCCGGCTTCCCCACCGGACTGAAGTGGGAGATCGCAGGCAGGAATGAAGCGGACCAGAAGTATGTGGTCTGCAATGCCGATGAGGGTGATCCGGGTGCTTTCATGGACCGCTCCATCCTTGAGGGCGATCCCCACTCGGTGCTGGAGGCGATGGCTATCTGCGGCTACTGCATTGGTGCCACGAAAGGGCTGGTCTATATCCGTGCGGAGTACCCGCTTGCGATCAAACGACTGAAAACAGCCATCGCCCAGGCACGTGATTATGGGCTGCTGGGGGAAAATATTCTCGGCACCGGCTTCAGCTTTGATGTCAGCATGAAGTATGGCGCCGGTGCTTTTGTCTGCGGTGAGGAGACAGCCCTTATCCACTCCATGGAAGGAAAAAGAGGAGAGCCCTCCAACAAGCCCCCCTTCCCGGCACAGAGCGGTTATCTTGGTAAACCGACCAATGTGAATAACGTGGAGACGCTGGCCAACGTGCCGGTGATCATCCTGAAGGGCGCCGACTGGTTCTCCGCTATCGGCACGGAAAAATCGAAAGGAACAAAAGTGTTTGCCCTGGCGGGTAAGATCAACAATGTGGGGTTGATAGAGGTGCCGATGGGTATCACCCTTCGTGAGATCATCTACGAGATTGGTGGAGGCATCAAGAACGGGAAGAAGTTCAAGGCGGTACAGACCGGGGGGCCGTCGGGTGGCTGCCTGACGGAAGAGCACCTCGACACTCCTATCGACTACGAAAGCCTTACCGCTGCCGGCTCCATGATGGGCTCGGGCGGGATGATCGTGCTGGATGAAGATGATTGTATGGTCTCGGTAGCCAAATTTTTCCTCGGTTTCACCGTGGAGGAGTCGTGCGGGAAATGTGCCCCCTGCCGCATAGGAAACAAGCGCCTTCATGAGACACTGACCAAGATCACCGAAGGCAAAGGTACGCAGGAAGATATTGAGAAGCTGCGGAACCTGGGTAGTGTGATCAAAGATACTTCGTTATGCGGTCTGGGGCAGACATCACCCAATCCGGTGCTCTCCACGCTCGATAATTTCATGGATGAGTACCTGGAGCATGTGCATGATAAAAAATGCCGCTCGGGTCAATGCCGCAGCCTGCTCTATTATGTGATCTCATCCGATGATTGCATCGGTTGCATGGCCTGCAAGCGTGTCTGTCCCACACACGCCATCAGCGGCGAGAAGAAAGAGGTGCATGTGATCAATCAGGAGATCTGCATCAAGTGTGGTGCCTGCATGGAGAAATGCCAGTTCGATGCCATCAGCCTGCTGAACGACTACCCCAGAATGGCAGACGCAATTAATAATTAAGAATGAAAAATTAAGAATGAAAGCTGACAACTGATAGCTTACAACTTACGGCTTACAACTTACAGCTTATAGCTTACGGCTAATAGCTTACAACTTACAACTTACAGCTTACGGCTAATAGCTTACAGCTTATAACTTACAGCTTACTGACAATTAAAAATACAACATATGATCACATTGACAATAGATAAGAAAAAGGTGGAGGTAGAGAAGGGAACTACCATATTAAAGGCTGCCCGCAAGGTGGGCATTGAGATACCTACATTGTGCCATTTCGAGCTGTGCGATATGGGTATAGAGAACAAGCCCGGGGGATGCCGTATATGCGTCGTGGAGGTTGAGGGACGTCGTAACCTGGCGCCATCCTGCATGACACTTGCTGAGGAGGGGATGGTGATTAAAACACACAACATACGTGTGCTGAACGCACGCACCACGGTGCTCAAGCTGATCATCTCCGACCACCCGTTCGATTGCCTTGTCTGCGCCAAGTCGGGACAGTGTGAGCTGCAACATCTCGCAACACAGTTCGGTATCCGTAGTCTGCCTTACGAAGGAGAGCAGTCGCATTACCGGAAAGATACCTCACCTTCCATCATCCGCGATGTGGACAAGTGCATCATGTGCCGCCGCTGTGAGATGATGTGTAACGAGGTGCAGACCGTTGGTGCGCTCTCTGCCGTCAACCGTGGCTTTATGTCGGTGGTGGCACCTGCTTTTGAGATGAACCTCGAGGACTCACCCTGCACCTACTGCGGGCAGTGTGTCTCTGTCTGTCCCACCGGTGCACTCACGGAGGTGGATCATACCAACGATATCATTCGTGCGTTGACAGATCCAAATAAGACGGTCGTCGTGCAGACAGCGCCGGCCGTGCGTGCTGCGCTGGGAGAGGAGTTCGGCCTGGAGCCGGGGACGCTGGTGACCGGGAAGATGGTCGCAGCGCTGCGTGAGCTGGGGTTCGATTATGTGTTCGACACCGATTTCAGTGCCGACCTCACCATCATGGAGGAGGGGACGGAGCTGTTGCAGCGTATCCGTGGTCATCTGGCAGGCGACCCCGATGTGCGGCTGCCTATTCTCACCTCCTGCTGTCCGGGGTGGGTGAACTTCTTTGAGCACAATTTCCCTGATCTGCTTGATGTGCCCTCAACTGCCAAATCGCCGCAGCAGATGTTCGGCGCCATCGCCAAGTCATACTTTGCCGACAAGATCGGGGTGAAGAGGAAAGAGATGATCGTGGTCTCCATCATGCCCTGCCTGGCGAAGAAGTATGAGTGTCAGCGCGATGAGTTCAAGGTGGATGGTAATCCCGACGTGGATTTCTCCATCTCCACCCGCGAGCTGGCGGCGTTCATCAAGAAGGCAAATATCGACTTCCTTAATCTGCCGGAGGAGGATTTTGATGATCCGCTGGGTGAGTCGACAGGTGCCGGTGTCATCTTCGGCAATACGGGTGGTGTGATTGAGGCTGCCTGCCGCACGGCCTATGAGCTGCATACCGGAAAGAAGCTGGAGAGGGTGGCATTCACGGAGTTGCGCGGCATGGAGGGGATACGCTCCGCCACGGTCGATTTTGACGGACTCCCCCTTAATATAGGGATCGCTCACGGGCTGGGTAACGCCCGCAAGCTGCTGGATGATGTGAGAAGCGGTCAATCGGTCTACCATGCCATAGAGATCATGGCATGTCCGGGTGGTTGTATCGGCGGTGGTGGCCAGCCTTATCATCACGGTAACAGCGAGATACTCAGCAGGCGTGCTGCTGCCATCTACAGTGAGGATGAGCGCAAGAGCATCCGCAAGTCGCATGAGAACCCATCGATCATCAGGTTGTATGAGGAGTACCTGGGTGAGCCGGGCAGTCACAAGGCGCACAGCCTGCTGCATACGGAATATTTCCCTAAGACCAACGGCGTGACCGTGCATTTACAGAGTTAAGTGCA
>JADMKJ010000088.1:11914-22942 GCA_015478855.1 Proteiniphilum sp. | reverse complement strand
TTCTTTGCTACTTTCACAGTCATATATTTACGTTTCAATCTCATTATATTCAATTTTATGAAAAAAATATTATTCTATCTTCTCACGCTAACGATACTTTTTTCCCTATCCACATCCTGTGACAAGGATGATCCCGTGGTTAAAGACAAAAGGACCCTTGTATCAGCCGTATACAGCGCATATTCACAGTCTTTCATCCTGACCTACAGCAACAAGCAAACAGAAACGGTGAAGGCAACCCTCAACCAGAACACTACACCCCCCTCAGCCACAGCCGAACTGGAGGATGGCACCTACCTCTACAGGGCAGATGCAGACACCTCCGGCAAGGCGGAAATCAGCAATGAGCCGCCGGTGACAGGCGACGAGGTTAATATTGTCACTCAATTCGTATATGATGGTATGTCATTGTTTTATCTTTGGAGCAATGATGTAGTTAATAAGAAACCAACAGAGGAAGATAATGACCCGGAGGAATATTTTTATAGCATATTAAACGAAATTGACACAGAAAACGGTTGGTCATGGATTACCGATGATGTTAATTCATTGATATCCGGTTTTGAGGGAGAATCAACAGATGCTTTTGGCTTTCAACCATATCCCTTATTCGAGAGTCAGACTAGCAATTATATAATTGGATTTATCCGTTATGTTTACCCCAACACGCCGGCTGAGACAGCAGGATTGAAGAGAGGTGAGATCATCTACAAAATCAATGGTCAACGCATCACTATTGATACATACGGAACAATGTATGGTGCAAACACAACGACAACCTTTGAGATCCTGGACCAAAACTGGGAAAATCCAAGGGAGGTTGAGGTTACCCCCGCAGCTATTAAAACCAATCCGGTGCTATATTCAAAGGTGTATGAAATTGAAGGGAAAAAAATCGGTTATCTTTTTTATACTCAATTCATCGAAAATTATAATGACAGTCTCCACAAAGCTTTTTCTGAATTCAAATCAGCCGGCATCACAGATTTGGTACTGGACCTGAGGTACAATCCGGGTGGCGGTATCTCTGCTGCTAATTATCTGGCTTCCTTAATTGCTCCGGAATCAGCTGTACGGAATAAGGAAGTTTTTTCGATAATGAGTTATAATGATTTTGTGAACAATGCATATGATAATAACAACTGGGACAGAAAGGATTATCTTGGATATTACAATGACAAGTTCACGAACCCCCTTACAGCGAATTTAAACCTCAATAAATTGTATGTAATCGCTACTGAAAGCTCAGCATCGGCATCAGAACTTGTAACCTTCTGTTTAGAGCCTTATATGCAGATTGAACATATAGGTGAGAAAACTAGCGGTAAATATACTGCTTCATGGACAATTCATCCATATAATGATTATAATGGTAGAGTTCAAAGCGTATATGATGAATCAAGCCTGTCAAGTGAGGATAAAAGTATGCTGAAGAATTGGGGCATGCAACCAATTGTAGGAAGGTATACAGATAAAAACAACAAGGATTTTATTGCAACAAACGGGCTTATACCGGACCATCCTATTACAACACAGGAAAGAAATACGGTGACATGGAAACCAATTGGTGATATAAATGATTACCTTTTCGCAAAGGCATTATCTTTGATTACCGGAAAACCTTATACAACAACTACTCGTAGTTTCAATAATGTACAATTAAGAGAGACAAATTTATATTCGCCTATGGAAGAGGTGTTTAGAAGTTCAGTGATTATTGATAATCCAAAGTTAATTCCAAGCGAACAATAAACTAAAAAACTCACAGAACCTTTTATTCAATTCCCAACCACAATCGGTTGTTCTTATTTAAAAGCTCATTATCGACGGATTGGTATTTGAGGTACTCATCACGTAATAAAACTGCCTGCAATGCTTCATCCCGTTTATTTTTCAATTTCTCAATTCGCTTACGTTTATTGCACAAAAAGCAATGTTCAACTTTGTTTACATTTAATAGAAACTCGGTCTCAATCAGCATGAGGTGTTCTGCTTTTTGATCATCAAAGCCAATAAGCTCCTGCATGGTGGACACTTTATCTTTTGCACTGTTTTCCAGCACTCTCTCTATGATCGATGGTTGCTGTGCCGACAACATTGTGATCACACCCGAAAAAACGATTAATAATAAACTCTTTTTCATAATAAAATTAACTTTTTTATTGAGACTACCAAAGTCTACATATGTTTAACAACAGAGGCTCTTTTATCTGAGAAATTTACGCCACATCAAACTTCTCCGGGATCGCATCCATGATGTCGAAGAGCTCCTCCAGCGTGTCGGCCCTGAGCATGGCAATGCGGGTGGCTTTGAAATCGGGAATACCCTTGAACAGCGGTGTGGATGCCAGATGGCGGCGATTGTGCAGGATACCCCGGTGCTCGTCTATCCGCTCCACGCTCTGCAGTATCTGCTCCTTCAGTAGAGCGAGGTACCAGTGGAAGGTGTGTTTGGGGAGATGCTCACCAGTGTTCAGGAAGTGCTTCACCTCCTCAAAGAACCAGGGCTGTCCGATACTGCCACGGCCGATCATCACCGCATCCACGCCGGTTTCATCGAAACGTTGACGGCACTCCTCCACGGTGGTCACATCACCGTTACCGATAATGGGTATCTTCATGCGGGGATTGTTCTTCACCGCACCAATCAGTCCCCAGTCTGCTTCACCCTTGTACATCTGTGAACGTGTACGTCCATGCAGCGTTAAGGCGGCAATACCACAATCCTGCAGCTGCTCGGCCAGCTCCACGATGATCTTCGAGTTATCGTCCCACCCGAGGCGGGTCTTCACCGTCACCGGCTTACTCACTGCTTTCACCACCTTCTCCGTGATCTCGAGCATCACCTCCGGCGTGCGCATCATGCCCGAGCCGGCACCTCTGCCGGCAATCTTCTTCACGGGACAACCGAAGTTGATGTCAATCAGATCGGGATCCGACTCCTCACATATCCTTGCAGCTTCCACCATCGCATCAGGATCACTCCCGTAGATCTGTATCCCGATAGGGCGCTCCTCCTCACTGAAGAGGATCTTCTCCTTCGTCTTTTTGATATCACGGATCAGTGCATCGCTCGACACAAACTCGGTATAGACCATATCTGCTCCGAACCGCTTGCAGAGCAGACGGAAGCCTATGTCGGTCACATCCTCCATCGGTGCAAGGAAAACAGGATGATCGGGAAATTCTATATTGGCTATCTTCATCAATTATTCAATTCGTTTCATTACAATGCTCAGGATATACATCCTGAAAGAAGCAACAGGTTATCCCAGCCTGCTCTTCCATTCAATCTCGTTAAAACCTACCAGCACGAAATCTTCCGTGACCACGATGGGCCGTTTGATCACCATGCCGTTCGAAGCCAGGATATCGAGCAGCTCATCGTGTGTTGCTGTCTTTACCTTCTCCTTCAGGTTCTGTTCCTTGTAAACCATCCCCGATGTGTTGAAGAACTTGCTGATGGGCAGTCCGCTTCTGTCCATCCACTCCGTAAGCTCCCTCTTTGTAGGGTTCTCCTCAACGATATGTCGCGAGACGACTTCAATCTTGTTTGCTTCCAGCCATTTGGCTGCCTTGCGGCAGGTGCCGCATCGTGGATATTGTATAAACAGTGGTTTCATCTTTATAATATTATGTTTCATCAGAAAAGCAGCATCTCAACGGTTACCTGTAGTGACTGATGCTTCAGGCGATTATAATTGTATCTCTATATTGCTCATTCTCAGAGGGGCGAGTTTTGACTGCGGAGTGGCTTCCCTCACAGAGAGTGAGTGTGGACCTTTACCCGAAAGTTCAAGCTGTGGGAGCTTCTGCACATAGTACCTCCACTCCTTTAACGGTGTGATGCTGTAAAAAAGCGCATTTTCAAATCCGTTGTGATACTTCACTATCAGTTGGTTCACTCCTTTATGCAAGGGTAATAACACTATTTCAGTCTCATAGTTCACCCTGTCGGGAGAAAAATGAGCAGTCACGTATCTACCGTTCAGCAACAGATAGAGTGCGTTTCCGCTGCCTATCTCCACGGCAGCAACCTGCTCTTCCGATGATTCGATCTCCTGCAGGAACAGCACACTTTCACGTTCACCGAGAGGCAGGGAGCACTTTTCTCCGTAACGGAAATCAGGAATACTCTGCCACTCCTCCTTCAGTTGCTGCGGTGTTACCGGCAGCCTGTTCTCCTCCTCCACAAAGCCGAAGACACCCCGGCCACGCTTGCAGTAGATTTCTCCCCATTTCACCGCATTGTCCGATCTCTTTTCTGTACGGTAACGGGATGAATTGAGTGTCACCACCTCACTCCTGCCATCCAGAGTAAGCAGGATGGTTCTGTCTCTTTCATTTTCCGAGAAAAATATTTCAGGGGCGACTGCCGCTCTCTTTGACTGAAAAGACCAGTTGTAGGCGAGCAGGCTCTTGTACCCGGCATAGTAGTTGAGGCTCGAATGGCCGTAATCGGCTCTTGCATTTTCAGCTGTCAGCGGCCCCTTCGGGACGATGTTACCGGGGATGGGACTGTAGCCGTTGTGAAAGGCTATCTTCAACACTTCATAGGTTGAGGCAAACTCTTGCGGCACCTCAATCATGTATTCACCCCGATCACCTCCTGATGAGGTATAGTGAGCCTCCACTCCGGATGAAAGCATCTCCACAGAGCTGATCACACCCTCAATGGGGGCAAGATCAATCTTCCTGCCTGCATACTCCTTCTTCACGAAAAGATAGAGCGCATCCTCTTTTGCCGTCACCTCTCCCCAGGAGAAAGTGCGGTGGAAGGGGTTACCCTCGGTAGCGTAGATAGCCTCGCTGTTGGCTTCAACCCAACGACCGACCTGCGCAAGCAGATCGCGTTCATATTCCACCACGCTGCCATCACCGCGGGGGCCGATGTTGAGCAGGTAGTTACCTCCGCGGCTGATCACCCTTATCAGGCTCTCAATCTTCTCCTCCACCTTTGGTTGCAGCTCACCCCGCTTCTGCCAGGAGCGGTATCCCCATGTCTCGTCGAACACCGATGCCGCGGTCTGCCACGGCACTGCCATACTGTAATCGGGATACTCATTGTCGGCCATCACACTGAAGTCCACAAAATCATTCCCCAGCCGCCCGCTGATCATGCACTGTGGCTGCAGACAGTTCACCAGCTCGTAGAGCCCTCTGCTCTGCTCCGGCGTGAGCGATCCCATATCGAACCATATCTCTGAGATATCACCATAGCGGGTCATGATCTCCTCCACCTGCAACAGGTTATAGGCATAGTGCTCCGGCGTGAGCGGGTCGGCATTGTGACTGGAGATAGGGTATGCCTGGGGGTAGTGCCAGTCGATCAGTGAATAATAAACACCAAAGCCGATACCTCCTCTTGCACAGGCTTCTGAGAGCTCCTTCATCAGATCCCGCCCGTAGGGTGTGGCATCCGCGATATTGAAGCCTGTATACTCCGAATGATACATGCAGAACCCGTCGTGATGCTTCGAGGTGAAGACGATCGATTTCATCCCGGCCTCCTTCGCCAGCGCCACGATCGCTTCAGGATCCCATTTCTCCGGATTGAACCCCTTCGCGCTGTTGCCGTACCAATCGCTGAAGATACCGGCAAACGACTGGATCTGTTCACTGTACCCCCTCACGACCGGCTCCCCCTCATATACTCCACCATATACAGAGTAGAGCCCGAAGTGGATAAACATCGAGAACTTCTGATCGAGCCATTGCTGCGAAGGTTTTTCCTGTGCAGAGAGGGTTGTGACGACAAAACATAGAAGGAGAAGTATGTTACGCTTCATATAGCTGTTTTTTCAGGATACAAAAATAGCGAATAAAAAGAGAACAGACAAACCACCTGATCTGCCTGCTCTTACAACCCGTGTCCGGACAGTCTGCAATGCATCTCCCGTTATCCCGTAACCGGATACCGAAAGTATTACAACGCCTGCTCTACCTCATCAATCATTGCATTCACCGAGGTGATACCGCCCCCGGCCAGGTACCAGTATTCGGGGTTCAGGTAGATGATCATTCCTTTACGGGAGGCGTTGGTCTGCTGCACCAGCTGATTCTCCACCTGCTCTCTGTCCAGCACAAGGTTACCCACCACCTGGCTGCGGTCTACAATAAAGAGGATGTCGGGATTCACCTTCTGCACATACTCGCTTGAGACAGGGTTACCATGGGTGTGGGTACCCAGACCTTGCGCCGCCTCCGGTACGCCCAGCACATCATGGATGAAGCCGAAGCGTGATCCGCTGCCGTAAGCACTGAAGCGACCCCTGTTATGCAACAGTATCAGCGCTTTCCCTTCCGATGTCTCCACCTTGGCTTTCACCCTCTCAATACGTTTGTTGATCGCTGCCAGTGCTTCATTCAGCTGCTCCTGCCTGCCGAAGATCTCTCCCAGGTCGTGCAGGTTGGTGGTAAAGGCCCCGAGAAAATCATCACTCCCGTCAACATTAGGATAGATCACCGGAGCGATGGCAGTGAGCTCCTCATAGAATTCCACCAGGCGCCGCCCCATGATAATCAGGTCGGGTTGCAGCGCGTTGATCTTCTCCAGGTTGACCTCCACGATGCTCCCCACATCGGTGATGGAAGCATCCTCGCTGTATTTGCTCAGATGTGCCGGCAGCCCTGACATGGGCACCCCCACCGGCTTGATCCCCAGGTAGTCGAGGTTCTCCAGTGCGGAGAAGTCGAGCACCACCACCCGCTGCGGGTTCATGGGCACCTCCACGGTATCGAGCGCATGGGTGATGGTGACTCTCTCTCCGGAGGTCTGTCGCTCTTGCTGATTGCCGTTGCAACCGGCCAGGGTAATCAGCATACCCACCATGAAAACAGTTATTGATTTTTGCATAAGATTGTTGTTTTTAAATAAAATAGTTACACACCCTCTTGCCGTTGAAGCCGGTGATGGTGATATCGATGTCGAAAATATCCCTCAGCACCTCTTCGCTGATGATCTTTTCGGTTGTGTCGTAATATTTCAGCCTGCCCTCCTTCAGTGCGACGATATAGTCGGAGTAGTGCGACGCGAAATTGATGTCGTGCAGCACGATGATGATGGTCTTACCAAGCTCGTCGGCCAGGCGGCGCAGCGTCTTCATGGTCTGCACCGAATGGCGCATATCGAGGTTGTTCAGCGGCTCGTCGAGCAGCATATAGTCGGTATCCTGCGCCACCACCATCGCCATGTAGGCACGCTGCTTCTGTCCCCCGCTCAGCTCATCGATATAGGCATCCTCAATCTCCTTCAGGTCGAGGAAGCGGATCGCCTGCTCCACCTTCTCCAGATCCTCAGCGTTAAGCTTATCCTGCGAATAGGGAAAGCGGCCGAAAGAGACCAGCTCCTTCACGGTGAGCTTCAACCGCACATGGTTGGACTGCTTCAGGATGGAGAGACGCTGCGCCAGCACCCTGTTCCTGTAGTCGGTGACACTCTTCTCATCCACCATTACCATGCCGCCATCCTGCGACAGCAGGCGGCTGATGATGGAGAGCAGCGTGCTCTTCCCCGCGCCGTTGCTGCCGATGAGCGAGGTGACCTTACCGGAGTGAAAACGGAGGGCTACATCGTCGAGGACGATCTTCTTCCCGTACTGTTTGGATATATCCTTTACTTCAATCATAATTTTTTAACGCGTAACAACAGATAAATGAAATAGACCCCACCCACAAGATTGATAATCGCGCTGACCGGTATGGAGAGATTGAAGAGGCGCTCCATCACAAACTGACCTCCGAGCAGTGTGACGGCCGTCACCAGGCTGCAGGCAGCAATAATCACAGAGTGGCGGTATGTCCTGAACAGCTCATAGGTGAGGTTGGTCACCAGCAGCCCCAGGAAGGTGATGGGTCCCACCAGCGCGGTGGAGACAGAGACCATGATGGCGATGATCACCAGGAAGAGCTGCACCATGCGGTTATAGCTCACACCCAGGTTGATGGCCTGCTCCCTGCCCAGCGCCAGCACGTCGAGTGTGCGGGTCATCCTGAAGCCTGCGATCAGGATCACGCTCATCACGATAGTGGAGGGCCAGAGCAGATCGCGGTTGATCCTGTTGAAGGAGGCGAACATCTTCCCCTGCACGATGAAATAGTCGTTCGGATCGATCAGCAGCTGCATGAAAGAGCTGAGGCTGTTGAAGAGGGTACCCAGGATGATGCCCACGAGCAGCAGCAGGTAGAGATTGTTTTTCCCTTTCCTGTAGATCAGCAGGTAGATCAGGAAGGCGAAGCCTATCATGCTGGCGACGGAGAGCAGGAAATTATCGATGCTGCTCAGCACCCTGAAAGTGGTGTCGCCGTACATGTAGACGATGATGGTCTGCAGCAGCAGATAGACCGACTCAAACCCCATGATGGAGGGGGTGAGGATGCGGTTGTTGGTGATGGTCTGGAAGGCGACAGAGGAGTAGGCCACACAGCAGGAGACGATCAGTATGGCCGCCACCTTCACCCCCCGGAGACGGAGTGCGAACGCCCAGTTGTTGCCCATGTTCAAGAACAGGAACAGGGAGGCGGTGATCAGCAGCAGCACTGCTGCGACCCAGAGATTTCTTCTTATCGTTCCTACTTTTTCCATAACAGCATCACCAGAAAGATCACAGCACCAATTATACTTACCGACACACCGATGGGGATCTCATAGGGATAGATCACCACCCTCCCTGCAATATCGCACAACAAGAGGAAGATGGCACCCGACAGCGCCACGTAGGGGAGTGTCCGCTTCAGGTTATCACCGAACAGCAGGCTCACCACATTGGGCACGATCAGCCCCAGAAAAGGGATGGCACCGGCAGTGATCACCACGGCGCTGACGGTGAGCGAGACACAGAAGAGGCCGATGTTCATGATCGTTCTGTAGTTGAGGCCCAGGTTCCTGGAGAACTCCTCACCCATACCGATCACGGTGAACTTGTTGGCGTAGAGGTAGGTGACGGCGATGGCAGGCAGGCTGAGGTAGATCAGTTCATAACGTCCCTGCAGGATGCCCGAGAAGTCACCCATCATCCAGGCGTTGCTGTCCTGCACAATATTCATCCTGACGGCGATGAGGGTGGTGACAGAGCCGATGATGCCGCCGAACATCAGCCCCACCAGCGGCACGAAGACCACGTTGCGGAAGCGTATCTTCCGCACGATGGCAAGAAAGAGCAGGCTGGCCATGAAGGTGAAGAGGAAAGCGAGCAGCATCTTCACCGCCGTGCCGGCTGTGGGGATAAAGATCAGAAAGATCAGCAGCCCCATTTTGGCTGCTTCAAGCGTTCCGGCAGTGGTGGGTGCCACGAACTTGTTCTGGGTCATCTGCTGCATGATGACACCCGAGATGCTCATGCCCACACCCGCCAGTATCAGTGCGGCGGTACGCGGTATGCGGCTGATGGTGATCAGCGCCAGCTTATCCATGTCGCGGCCGATGATATCGGCCATGGAGATATCGGCCACCCCCACAAAGAGTGAGAGGGTAGCAGTAAGAAGCATGATAACCGTAAGGACAAAAAACCTCAATGGACCTCCTTTATTGATAACCGCAAAGGCCGATAAATGGTGTTATCGGTCTTAAGAAGCTGTGATAATATGTTTTAAGTCACAAAGGTAACGATCAGGGTACCCCTCCACAATACCCATAAAGGGGTATTATCATGCCATTTTCAGGGGTATACTTACTATTTATGGGTATATGGTCAGCCGGTCAGAGCTGCCACGCATTGATGCGCGCCAGGGCCTCCTCCGTCCTTTCGCGGCTGTTGAAGGCGGTCAGGCGGAAATAGCCCTCTCCCTTCGATCCGAAGCCCACACCGGGGGTACCCACGATATGGCACTCTTCCAGCAGGCGGTCGAAAAATGCCCACGAGTCGAGGCCGGCAGGACATTTCATCCATACATAGGGAGCGTTCTCACCTCCGAAAACTGTGATCCCTTTTTCTATCAGCCCTTGACGAATCATTCCGGCATTCTGCATGTAGTAGGAGACCATCTCATTCACCTCCTTCTGTCCCTGCGGTGAGTAAACCGCTTCGGCAGCACGCTGGATGATATAGGCGGTACCGTTGAACTTGGTGGACTGCCGGCGGTTCCATAATCGGTGCAATGAGACCTCTTCCCCTCCCGGGGTCTTCACCTTCAATGCTTCCGGCACCACCGTATAACTACAGCGCACGCCCGTGAAGCCGGCATTCTTTGAGAAGGAGCGGAACTCAATGGCACATGCCTCTGCCCCCTCGATCTCATAGATACTCCGCGGGATCTCCTTATCCCGGATAAAAGCCTCGTAGGCCGCATCGAAGAGGATCAGGCTCTTATGCTCCAGTGCCCAGTCGACCCACTTCCTTAGCTCACCCCTTGTCATGACGGTACCCGTGGGGTTGTTGGGATAACAGAGGTATACGATATCGGCTCTTTCTGCCGGTATCTCAGGCAGGAAGCCGTTCTCCTCGTCACATGCCAGCAGGATGGTTTTATCGGAGCGACCGATCCGCATGACGGTGCTGTCCAGGTAGACGGGATAGACAGGGTCTGTGATGGCCACGATATTGTCATCACCCAGGATATCTCCAATATTCCCCGTATCGCTCTTGGAGCCGTCGCTCACGAAGATCTCACCGGGAGTGATGGCGATCCCTCTCCGCTGAAAGTCTCTCTCCGCGATCTTATCCCGTAGAAAAGCGTAGCCCTGTTCCGGCCCGTAGCCGCGGAAGGTCTCTCTCACAGCCATCTCATCCACCGCACGGTGCAGCGCTTCGGTCACCGCAGCGGATATGGGCAGCGTGACATCGCCAATACCCAGGCGGATGATGTCCGCATCGGGATGGGCTGCTGTGAATTGTTTTACTTTGTCGGCGATCCTGCTAAAGAGGTAGCTCTCTCCGAGCTGAAGGTAGTTATCGTTGATCTGGAACATAAGTTGATGTGTTGATAAGTTGATATGTTGATGTGTTGATGTGTTGATGTGTTGATGTGTTGATGTGTTGATGTGTTGAAGTGTAAATGTGAGGATGTCCTAATCATCGAATCAGCCAATCA
>JADMKJ010000088.1:0-11814 GCA_015478855.1 Proteiniphilum sp. | reverse complement strand
AATCAGCCAATCATCAAATCAATTTACCTCTCCTTTGAACACGAAGTGGGCATCACCGGTAAGATAGACCTGGTTGTGGTCTCTGTCCCACTCCACCTCAAGGGTACCCCCTTTGAGCTGTACGGATGCCCGGGGATCTGTCCTGCCGGTCAATGCTGCTGCCACCACCGAGGCACAGGCGCCGCTGCCACAAGCGAGTGTCTCGCCGCTACCTCTCTCCCACACACGCATCCTGAGATGAGTCCTGTCGGTGATCTCAATGAACTCGGTGTTGGTACGCTCCGGGAATAGCGGGTGATGTTCAATCATCGGACCTATTTTCTCAATCTCCAGCGAATCGATATCCTCCATAAAGATCACCGCATGGGGGTTGCCCATGGAGACAAAGGTGATCTCAACCTCTTTGCCGTCGATCACCACAGGGTAGTTGATCATCTCAGGCAGCGTAGCCTGAAAATGAGCGGAGTCAGTAGCGGAGAGGATGGCGCCTCCCATATTGACGCGGATGCGTTCTACCAGGTTCGTTACAGGATCCACCGTCAGGCTGAGCTGTTTGATGCCCGACCCGGTGTTCAGCGCAATCTCTCTCCTGCCGGTGAGTCCCCGCTCATAGAGATACTTCCCCACGCACCGCGCGGCATTACCGCACATCTCTCCTTCACTGCCATCGGCATTGAACATGCGCATCGAGAAATCGCCCTCACCGGAGGGTCCTATCAGGATCAGTCCGTCACTCCCCACACCAAAATGGCGGTCGCTCAACCTGCGGGAGAGCGCAGCCGGGTTCTCTACCTTTTCTTCAAACAGGTTGACATAGATATAATCATTGCCTGCGGCTTGCATTTTATCAAATCTCATATTGATATTTTATATTTATCCAATCCGGATACCTTCAATTAATAAAAAAACACCTGCGTGATTCCCACAGAAATCAGGCACGTGTTTTAAGATTATACTTTCAAAAATGGCTATCCTTGTATGCAATTGCTATAATTCCGACAAATATATATCTTTTTGTCGGTTTATAAGCAATAAAAGAGCATTAATTTATTTATGCCTTATCCATATCATTTATACCTTGTCCACTTTATCATCTCCTTCAGCGAGGGTTTCTTTCCATACATCAGGATACCCACCCGGTAAATCTTCGCCGCAAAGATGGAAATAAGGATAAAGGTACCATAGAGCAACGTGATCGACAATAGTTTCTCCCACAGGGGTATACCGAACGGGATGCGTACCATCATCACGATGGGTGAACTAAAAGGTATCATTGATGCCCAGAAGGCCAGGGGCCCGTCAGGATTACTCACACTGTAAAACCCGGCAAAGAAGGCAAACATGATAATGAGTGTCACCGGTGTGAGAAACTGACTGGTATCTTCCTCGCTATCCACCGCCGAGGCGAACATCGCAAAAATGGAAGCGTAGAGGATGTATCCACCAATAAAGAATATGATAAAAAAGAGTCCCAGCTCAAGCCAGTTGATGCTGAGGATGGCGCTCATGATACCTTCCATCTCTACTCCTCCTACATTACCCATGCCACTCATACCGGACATACCGCCCATGCCTTCGCTCATCGATGCAACTTGTTCCGGTGATGCCACCAGGAATGAGAGCACACTGAAGAGGCCGCCGGCGAGGATGCCCCAGATGACCAGCTGGGTGATGCCCACCAGCCCGATGCCCACGATCTTGCCGACGAGCAGGTTGACCGGCTTCACTGAAGAGACCATCACCTCCACGATGCGTGTCTTCTTCTCCTCCAGCACCGCCTGCATCACCATGTTGCCGTACATCAGGATGAACATATAGATCAGGATGGTGAACACCATCCCGATGATGGTGGCCACCTCGGTTGATGACTCAGTGACGCTGCCATCACCGTCCATGCGCAAGGTCTGTAGCGAGATGGAGGGTCTGCTTTCCAGTATCTGCCGCACCTGCGTGATGGCTTCGCTATCCACCTCACCGCTAACAGAGAGCTGGTCGAGCCGCTGCTGTGTCACTTTCTCCCGTAGTGTCTGCCGGATCAGCGACTGCAACTCCTGCGGTGACTGCTTCCCGGAGGTGAGCGATACCGTTCCCTGATCCTTGCTCAGGTCGCCGGTGATATGCAGGATGGCAAACAGCTCCTTCCCTATCTTCGTTTCAGCTTCAACCTGCTCCTGCTCTGTTAAGATCTCGAACTGAAAAGTCTCAGTGGATTGTAGCAGGGGTGCGTATATGCCTGTATTGTCAATCACCGCGATCTGCTTCACACTGCTATCGTTCAACGTGGAGAGCCAGAGGGGGAGAAAGGTCAATGCGACCATCAGCAGTGGCATCAGCAACGTCAGTATGATAAACGATTTCTTTCTTACCCTGATGGTATATTCCCGTTGTATGATTAAACCTAAAGCGTTCATTCTATTCATTTGTCACAGTTTTTATAAACACATCGTTCATGGTTGGTATCTCTTCGTCGTAACTCACCACCTCATAATGATCGAAGAAAAGCTTCGCCAGCTCGTTACTGCTGATGCCGTTCTCCTTTTTTATGCGCAGGTCGGTGAATTCGTGATAGCGCTCTTTCGACAGCAGCGTGAAGGAGGGATGAGAAAAATCAAATTGATCCCCCAGAAGGCGGAAACGAAATATATCGGGCCGGTGATCTTTTCTGATATCGAACACTTTACCCTGTAGCACCACCTCCGACTTGTGGATCAGGGCGATGTTGTCACACAATGCCTCCACCGACTCCATGTTGTGCGTGGAGAGGATGATGGTCTTCCCTTCATCTTTCAACCGCAGCATCTCGTTCTTCACAATATCGGCATTCACAGGATCAAATCCGCTGAAAGGTTCGTCGAAGATCAGCAGGTCAGGATTATGGATCACGGTGGTGATGAACTGCACCTTCTGCTGCATACCCTTCGATAACTCCTCCACCTTACGATTGTACCAGCTCATGATATCGAATCGTTTGAACCAGATCATCAGCTCGCGGTGTGCGTCTTTCTTCGACATCCCACGCAGCTGCGTGAGATACATGGCCTGCTCACCCACCTTCATTTTTTTATAGAGGCCACGCTCCTCAGGCATATAACCGATGCGGTAGACATCCTCACTCCTCGAGGGCTTGCCCTCAATCAGCACCTGGCCGCTGTCAGGTGCGGTGATGCGGGTGATGATGCGGATAAGGGTTGTTTTCCCTGCACCGTTGGGTCCCAACAACCCGAAGACAGATCCCCGCGGGACCTGAATGCTCACCTTGTTTAACGCCAGGTGATTGGCATATTGCTTCACTACGTCAATGGTTTCCAAGTACATACTCAAGTCAGTTATTTTTCAGATTCATAATTATTACGCGATTCATCTCTGTTTTTTACCACCAAAGAAAAGGACTGTAATCAGTATCTCAGCACAATCCTTTCACCCAGCTCCTTCGACAGCACTCTTTTGATCTCCTGCAACTGTTGCAGTTGCGTGATGAGTACAGTGATGTCACCCGGATTGCCGGTGTTGAGCTCTTTTTTGATCTCCTGGATCTTATGCAGCACATAGGCGTTTTTCAGTTCAGTTGTTGCACGCGGCACATATGAGTTGAGAAGATTTTCCTCCAGCAGCCGCGAACCTTTGTCCCCCTGCTCCTCGCCCAACATCTTCGCATGGATCTTGCTAAGATGATAACGGTCACTCATCAGCTCCGATGCCAGCCTGCTTATCTCTGCAACAGGATGGGTAAGAAAATAACGCCCCGAATCAAAATCGCTATCCTCCAGATGCATTACGGCTTCTTCAAAGATCTGCCTGTAGAGATCATTGGTGAAGAAGATGTTGTCGCGCTCAAGGTCGTACCGCACGAATTCAGTCACACCCGGCCCCTCCTCCACCAACACATCCTCTTCAATCACTTTTTTTCCCTCTTTTCGCTTTTGCTTTTCGAACTTACGGTATATAGGTGTGTTGGAATAACGCACCACATAGCGCAATATCTGCAGCTCGTACCGGTCGAAATGATTCTTTACAGAGATATTTGCAGCAGGAGCACCCTTCTCAGGGGGAATAGCTTCTCTTGCCTCAATGCGGGCAGCCTCCCTGTCTTTCAGTTCGATCTTCTTAGAATAGTTGCGGCGGCTGATCTTATTGATCTCTGCAATCAAAACCCGCTCCTGCATTTTGAGTAATTGCGAGCAGTCCTGGATATAGACAGAACGGGTGATGGCACTGGGTATAAGCGCGATGCTCTCCACCACGTTGGAGATCAATCCCGCCCGCCTGATCGGATCATCACCCACCTCCTCGAGCAGAAGCTTGGTTTTAAAGCGAATGAAATCAACCTCATTCTCCATGATAAAGCGGTTGAAGTCCTCCGCATTCTGCTTTTTGGCAAAGGAGTCGGGATCCTCACCATCGGGCAGCAACACCACCTTCACGTTCATACCATCCTCCAGCAGCAGATCGATACCTCTCAAGGCAGCCTTGATCCCGGCGGCATCACCGTCATAGAGCACAGTGATGTTCTCCGAGAAGCGGTGGATCATGCGTATCTGCCCGTGGGTGAGGGCTGTCCCCGATGAGGAGACAACATTCTCTATGCCTGCCTGATGCATCGAGAGCACATCGGTATATCCCTCCACCAGGAAGCATTTGTCCTGTTTTACAATCGCACTTTTGGCGAAGTAGATCCCATACAGCTCTTTGCTCTTGGAGTAGATCTCACTTTCGGGTGAATTGACATATTTCCCCACATTCTCCACCTTCCTGAGAATGCGCCCGCCAAAAGCGACCACCTTGCCCGACAAGGTATGGACAGGGAAGAGCACCCTGCCCCGAAAACGGTCCACCAGCGGCTGATTGTGTTCACCTCCGGCAGAGAGACCTGTTTTAAGCAGGAAATCACGCTGGTAACCTGCCTTCTGTGCTTCCGTAGAGAAGGCATCGCGCTGCTCCAGGCTGTAGCCCAGCTGGAATTTTTTGACTATATCATCGCGGAAGCCTCTTTCACGGAAGTAGCTCAGG
The DNA here is from genome assembly GCA_015478855.1 of Proteiniphilum sp. GTDB lineage: Bacteria > Bacteroidota > Bacteroidia > Bacteroidales > Dysgonomonadaceae > Proteiniphilum. The sequence goes on along the minus strand of JADMKJ010000088.1, from coordinate 6,807 downwards.
CCTACAGCCTTCCCTTCGGGATGGGTATGGAGCATCTTCACGAAATAATCGCGTGCATATTCATTGAGAATGAACATGCTCTCACGGTTGCTCTGTGCCTGCTTCTCCTCATCGGTATACTCTTTTTCAACGACCTCGATATTGTATTTGCGGGCAAGATACTTCAGCGCTTCATAGTAGGTGAGCTGCTCATGTTTCATCACGAAATGAATGGGTGATCCGCCTTCGCCACAGGCAAAGCATTTGCAGATGTTTTTCGAGGGAGAGACATAAAATGAGGGTGTGCGGTCATCGTGAAAAGGACATAATCCCACGAAATTCACACCCCTGCGGCGCAACGTGACAAAGTCAGACACAACATCAACTATCTGTGCTGAATCCTGTATACGCCCTATAGTAATGTGATCAATCATTTGGAATTTGTATGTTCAAGTAGTTTGCACCCATGTAGTAAAATTCGCAGAATGGTATCTCCTCTGTGATTGGATCAAAAAAAATCTGTATTGAAATGATAAATAATCCGATTAACAAAGATACACAAATTTCGTGTTCCGCAATCAAAGATATATACCAAAGAAAATTCATAAAAAAAAAACCTTGTATAATTTTAATCATTACATTTGTCGGAGATAAATCTAATTCAGATACGATAAATTTTTTAAGATGGACAAAATCGACTGGTCAAATATCTCATTTGGCTATATGAAAACAGATTACAATGTTCGCAGCTACTACCGCGACGGAAAATGGAGCACTCCTGAGCTGGAGACTTCAGAATATCTGAACCTCCATATTGCTGCCACAAGCCTCCACTATGGTCAGGAAGCCTTTGAAGGACTGAAAGCTTTCAGGGGTAAAGACGGGAAAGTGCGTATTTTCCGCATGAGGGAAAATGCACTGCGCCTGCAATCTTCCTGCCGTGGTATCATGATGGCCGAACTGCCTGTGGAGATGTTCGAGGAGATGGTATTGCTTGCCGTGAAGAAGAATGAACGATTTGTCCCCCCCTATGAGAGCGGAGCAGCACTCTATATACGTCCCCTGCTGATAGGCACCAGCGCACAGGTGGGCGTGAAGCCGGCAAATGAGTATACTTTCCTGATATTTGTGACGCCGGTAGGTCCCTACTTCAAGGAGGGGTTCAAGCCGACACCCATGGTGATCATGCGGGAATATGACCGTGCGGCACCTCTCGGCACCGGTACATATAAGGTAGGTGGTAACTATGCTGCCAGCATGCAGTCGGGAGAGAAGGCTCACGAAATGGGCTATTCCGCCGTGCTTTACCTCGATGCCAAAGAGAAGAAATATATCGATGAATGCGGTCCGGCCAACTTCTTCGGAATAAAAGACAATACATATATCACCCCCAAATCGACTTCGATCCTGCCATCCATCACCAACAAGAGCCTGATGCAGCTGGCTGAGGAGATGGGGTTAAAGGTGGAACGTCGCCCCGTGGCCGAGGAGGAGCTCGCCACCTTTGAGGAGGCCGGCGCCTGCGGCACTGCTGCCGTGATCAGTCCGATATTGCGGATCGATGATCTCAGCGAGAAGAGAACCTACCAGATCTCCAGGGATGGGAAAGCAGGACCTGTCAGTGAGAAGCTGTACCATAAGCTGAGGGCAATACAGTATGGCGATGAGCCGGACAGGTATGGCTGGGTGACGGTACTGGATTAAAAAAATTGAAAGCGGCTGGAAAGCCGCTTTTTTCATTCATTATTCCACTTCTTATAGGGTTGTATTGAGAGAAAAGAGTTGTAATATCTCACATTTCCTGTCACCTCCTGCCCGAGCCAGTCAGGTTTCTCAAATGTTTCTTCCTCGCTTTCCAGCTCCACTTCAGCTATCAGCAATCCTTCGTTCTCACCGTAAAACTCATCCACTTCAAAAGTATGCTTCCCTGCCTTCACAAGATATCGGGTTTTATCAATCACGGCATCCTCACACAGCAGCAACATCTCTTCAGCATCTGCCAGAGGGATCTCATACTCCCACTCGTGCCGTTTTATCAACCCTTCCACCACTGCACTTTTAATGGTGATATATGCTTTATCTCCCTTTGTACGCAAACGAATAACGCTGATACCTGAAATGGAGAGGTAGCCCTGTTTGATGGCAAAACTAGTGTAAGCATGCGATTTGAAATCTCCGTTCACCAGAAATTTACGTTCAATTTCGTATCCCATATATGATAGGTTTATACTGTATAACAATCGAAAAGAGAAACTGTTTTGAAACTATAAGAAGGGTAAAAATAAATAACTATGTTTTTAAGTCTGCGTAATCACTACGAAAAAATAAAAACATAGTTAAGATTTTGGTTGGATTAAATAAAAATCAATGCGCGTAATTCTATTCTTTATTCAATGAATCTGAAACAAAAATAATATATTCTTCTGAATTAATAAAATATTTTACCCTTCAAACTATATTAATTGAGGAATTTTTCCACAAGAAAAAATAATATAACTTTTCAATGAATTATTTATACCTTTATTTTCTCAAACCCAAAAAAGAATTACGATGAAAAGGCTTATACAGATTACATTGACCCTGACAGGATTTTTACTCCTCTCAATGCAGTTGTTCCCGCAACTCTCACTTCCCGCCATGTTCTCAGACAATATGGTTCTGCAACAAAGAACGGAGGCGCCGGTGTGGGGCAAAGCAACAGCCAACAGTACAGTGACGATTGTTCCTTCATGGAACAGGAAGGAGCACAGTGTCCGTGCAGACGGCACCGGAAACTGGAAGACAACGATTGAGACTCCGGCAGCGGGCGGCCCCTATGAGATCACCCTCACTGCGGAAAACAGTATCACCCTACGCAATGTGATGATCGGAGAGGTGTGGATCTGTTCGGGACAGTCGAACATGGAGATGCCATTGACAGGATGGGGAAAGATAAACGACTATGAGAAAGAGATTGCTGCAGCCAATTATCCGAACATCCGCCTGCTGCAGGTGGAGAAGACCACCAGCTCTTACCCGCTGGAGGATGTGGAGGTAGCTTCCGGCGGCTGGCAGGAGTGTTCTCCCGCCACCATCCCCCACTTCTCGGCCACAGCCTATTTTTTCGGTCGTGATCTGTACCAGAGCATGGATATCCCCATCGGCCTTATCCATACATCATGGGGAGGTACACTCGCCGAAGCATGGACTAGCAAAGAGTCACTGACGATGATGCCCGACTTCAGGCAGAGAGCAGAAGAGTTTGCACAGCTGCCACGCGATAAGGAGCAGCAGAAGAGTTTTTTCCTGAAGAAATTTGAGGTGTGGAACGACGAGGTGAACAGCAGAGATTTCGGCTTTCAGGACGATGAAGCAGTGGCGGCGAAGCCTTCTTTTCGCGATGACGACTGGTTAAGTGTTTCTCTGCCGGGACCATGGGAAAATAACGGCCTGCCCGAGTTTGACGGTTTCGCCTGGTACAGAAGAACGCTCGTGATCCCTGAAAACTGGGAGGGGAATGATCTGATGCTCTCCCTTGGTCCCGTAGATGACAATGAGGTTACCTGGTTCAATGGTGAAATCATCGGTTCTACAGAAGGAGCAGGCATTCCAAGGAGGTACACCATTCCCGCGAGACTGGTAAAAGAGGGTGACGCCATCCTCGCCGTGAGAGTGCTGGATACAGGCGGCCTGGGCGGATTTACAGGCACTGAGAGTGAGATCTATATCGCACCGCTCAACAAAGAGACAATGAGGGAGAATCTGAATGATGGCTGGAAATTCAAAACCTCGGTCAACCTGAACGATGTGGGTGTGCAACCCGAGAAAGATACCAACAGCCCCCACAACCCGTCAACACTCTATAATGCCATGATCGCTCCCATCGTGCCCTATGCGATCAAAGGTGCCATCTGGTATCAGGGTGAAAGCAATGCCGGAAGAGCTTATCAGTACAGAACGCTCTTCCCGCTGATGATCAACGACTGGCGGACAAAATGGGGATACGCGTTCCCATTCTACTTCGTGCAACTGGCCAACTACATGAAGACAAAGAATGAGCCGGATGAATCAAGCTGGGCAGAGCTGCGTGAGGCACAGCTGCAGACACTCCGTTTAGAGCATACAGGGATGGCAGTGATCATCGACATCGGCGACGCTACCGATATCCATCCCAAGAACAAGCAGGATGTGGGTAAACGACTGGCTCTGCAGGCACGCGAGAAGACATACGGCCAAAAGATCACCGGATCGGGACCGTTATACCAATCCTATACGATCGAAAAGGGGAAAATAAGGATCTCATTTGCATCTAACGCATCCGGCATGGTTGCCAGAGAAGGAGCACTGAAAGGGTTCTCCATTGCCGGTCCCGACAAAAAGTTCCATTGGGCTGATGCCGTGATTGATGGCAGCCAGGTGGTGGTAAGCGCTCCCGGGATCTCCTTCCCTATCGCCGTTCGCTATGCCTGGGCTGACAACCCCGTCTGCAACCTTTTCAACGAAGCCGGTCTTCCTGCATCTCCTTTCAGAACAGATGACTGGTCGGGAGTAACGATTCATAACAAGTAAAAATTATTCAATCGATGAAGAATAAATATTCCTTTTTCTGCATTGTATGCTTCCTCTCATTCTCATTGTCGGGACAGCAGGTAACAATCCCGATAGAGACACAGAATACAGCTGTCGTTTTACAAACGGACAATCACAAACGCCTCAAAATCATCTACACGGGGAAGACCCTGAAAGAGAAGAATGAGTATGCCGAAACGGGGAAGATGCTCCACCTGCAGTCGCAGGGAGCCTCCTCGAACAACAATGCCTATGCCGTTGCCGGGATAGACAACAATTTCACGGAGCCGGCCATCGCCGTGGTACATGTGGATGGCAACAACTCGCTGGATCTGCTGTATGCAAGTCATGCCACCTCAGAAACAGCCGATGGAGCCACACTCACCATCGTCACACTCCGTGATCCGGTTTATCCCTTTGTGGTGGAACTCAATTACAAAGCCTGGGAAAAAGAGGATGTGATTGAACAATGGTCCTCAATAAGCCATTCGGAAGAGGGAGATGTGATCCTCAACAAATACGCATCAGCGAACCTGTATCTCTATAACAAGGATTATTTCCTGACCAGTTATAATGGCTCGTGGGCCAGAGAGATGCAGCCGGTGGTGACACCACTCCGTCAGGGTATGCATACGATAGAGAGCCGCCTGGGTACAAGGGAGAACCTCCTCACCTCCCCCAACTTCATGTTATCGCTCGATGGTGAAGCCACGGAGACCTCCGGTACCGTGATGATGGGACAGATAGCCTGGAATGGTAATTTCTCGCTGCAATTTGAAACGGATGTGTATAAAAACCTGCATCTCGTTGCAGGGATCAACCCCTACCAGTCGGCCTACCGACTGAGACCCAACACACCTTTTGAGACACCCCGTTTTATCTACACCATCTCCTATGAGGGTAAAGGCAGGGGCAGTCGTAACCTGCAGCGCTGGCTGCGCGACCATGCCCTCCTGGATGGTCATGGCGATCGCCTCACGCTGCTGAATAACTGGGAGGCCACCTATTTCGATTTTGACCAGGAGAAGCTGGTAAGTCTTTTTTCCGGTGCAAAGGAACTGGGAGTAGATCTGTTTTTGCTGGACGACGGGTGGTTCGCCAATAAGTACCCACGTAACAACGACAAGGCAGGCCTGGGCGACTGGGAGGTGAACAGAAGCAAGCTGCCCGACGGTATTCCCTACCTGGTGCGTGAGGCTGAGAAAGCGGGGGTTAAGTTTGGCATATGGATAGAGCCGGAGATGGTCAATCCCAAGAGTGCGCTATACGAAAATCACACCGACTGGGTCATCCGCCAGGAGAATCGGCCGGAGATCTATTTCAGAAATCAGCTGGTACTAGACCTGACCAATCCCGAGGTACAGGATTTCGTTTTTGACGTGGTGGACAGGCTGTTCACGGAGAATCCTTCGCTGGCATTTATCAAATGGGACTGCAACGCGCCGATCTTCAACGGACATTCGAAATACCTGGAGCGGGAAGAGATTCCCCAGTCACATCTCTACATCGAATATACCAGAGGGCTGGACAATATACTGCAGCGGGTGAGAGAGAAGTACCCCACGGTGCCGATGATGCTTTGCTCCGGTGGTGGTGGACGATCGGATTACAGCCTTCTGCACTATTTCACCGAATTCTGGCTGAGCGACAACACCGATCCGCTTGAGCGGGTGTTTATGCAGTGGGACTATTCTTATTATTACCCTGCCATTTCTATGAGTAATCATGTTACTGACTGGAGTAAAGATACATCGCTTAAATACCGGATCGATGTAGCCTCCATGGGTAAACTGGGTTTCGATATCCGGGCAAATGAATTAAGTGATCAGGATATGGCGTTCGCCCAACAGACTATTAAAAACTATAATGAGTTTAAGGAAATTGTATGGCACGGAGAGATGTACCGTCTTGCAAGCCCGTATGAGAATGATATTGCATCGCTGATGTACATCAACAGGGATAAATCCGAAGGGGTAATATTCAATTATCTCACCAACCGGAGATATCTGGCAGAACCCTCTCTTCGCCCGGTGAAGCTGCAGGGACTGGACAAGGAGAAAAGATACCGTCTGACGGAGATCAATCTCTATGAAAATAACCCTACACCCATCGACCACCGGAAGGTTTACACCGGCGAATTTCTGATGAACGTGGGATTCAATCCGTCCGTAGGCAGCAGCAGGAGCAGCGTGGTGGTGAAGATAGAGACTGCCGGGTAAAAAACAACCAGGCGTCCTCCCGGACGCCTGGTTGAATAAATCTGTTAGTTTCCGTATACAT
>JADMKJ010000087.1:2984-22951 GCA_015478855.1 Proteiniphilum sp. | reverse complement strand
GGGCGGGTGAAGATGGAGTGGGAGGTGACCCCCTCATTCAAAGCGCTCCTTTTCGGTAACTACGACTATGTCTCCGGAGGCGCTTTCCCCTACATGCACCTGGACTCCTCGGCAGTCAATTTCAATGAGCCTTCCTCCTATGACCGACACCTTATCACCAACGGGTTGTCGCTCGATTTTGCGGGTGATGGCTACAGCGTGCACTCAACCACCGGCTATCAGTTTTTGAAGGATGATATGCGGATGGACCAGGATTATACTCCCCGTTCGGTTTTCTCGATCCGTCAGATGCAGCAGCAGCACTCGGTGAGTCAGGAGTTCACCGTGAAATCGGACAACCGCAACAGATACCGCTGGGTGCTGGGTGCCTTCGGCTTCTATGACCACCGGGTGATCGACACGCCGGTAGCGATCAAAGAGGATGGGATGACAATCATGCAGGGGCATCTGGATATGGCCATGGAGCGAATGGGTGCTCCCCTGCGTCTGGTGTATGCCAACGACCGGATTGATCTTCCCGGTATCTATACAAAGCCCTCAAGGGGTGCGGCACTCTTCCACCAGTCCACCCTCAACGAGTTCCTGGGGATTGACCGGTTATCGGCCACCGCAGGGGTCCGCTTCGATTACGAACATACCGGCATCGATTTCTCTACCGAGAGCGACGGTGGCGACGTGAACCTGGTGTTCAATATTCCCGGCAGGCCGATGCCTCCCATGTTCGTGGAGGGTGATACCCTGCTGGAAGGAAACTACAGCAAGGATTACTGGGAGATACTCCCCAAGTTCGCACTGAAGTACGAGCTCTCACGCAATGCACACATGTATCTCTCCGCATCGAAAGGATACAAGACGGGAGGGTATAACGAACAGGCTTTCTCAAAATTACTGCAGAATGCCCTTGCAGCATCGATCATGCGCAATGCAATGGCAGGAATGCCGGGGGGAGGCGCACCGGGGGGAGGTGCTCCCGGCGGAGGTACAGCCACCCCCGCTGAGCCCACGCTCGAAGAGCAGCTCTCCTATGATCCTGAGCGGAGCTGGACCTATGAGCTGGGAGGGCGTTACGAGATGTTCGACAGAAGTCTTTCGCTTAACTATGCTCTTTTCTACACCAGCGTGAACAATATCCAGATCATCAAGCTGGTGGACCAGGGTACCGCCGGGCGAGTGGTCACCAACGCCGGCAAATCTTCCAGCAAGGGATTTGAACTGAGCCTGAAATACAACCCCATGGACAATCTATCCCTCTTTGCCGACTACGGTTTCGCCGATGCACGCTTCCGTGATTATGATATTTCGGAGGAGGAGGACTATTCAGGCAACCATATCCCATTTGCTCCCCGTCATACAGTGAGCCTGGGTGCCAGCTATGTGCATCATTTCGGCTACGGTTCGTTTATCGACCGCCTGGTGGGGAATATCCAGTATGCCGGTGCAGGAAGGATCTACTGGACTGAATCGAACGAGGATTACGAGGGGAACGAGCTCTATCAGCCTTTCTACGGTGTCACCAACACCAGCCTCTCCGCAGAAAAAGGAGCTTTCAGCCTGGAGCTCTGGGCGAAGAACATTTTCAGCACGAAGTTCAACTCCTTCTATTTCGAAGCATCGGATATGGCAGGGGAGGTGAATCCCATCGTGCAGCGTAGCAATCCCACCCTTTTTGGTACAACACTCCGCTATACCTTTGCCCGCTGAGCGGTCAGGGAGTGATCCTACCGCTGAGCATCAGCGTGATGATCACTGCCGAAGCAGAGAGTAACAACATAATCACAGCCCATTCCCACCGTTTGGGCTGTTTTTGTTGCTCTCTTTTCGCCTTCAGATAGAGCAGGGAGCCGATACCGTAAAAGAGAACGGAGAGGATAAGGTACCTGATCCCCACGGCATAGATCACATAAACAGAATAGAGCGTCCCCAGCAGCGCGACCACAAGGTGGTGGGGCGATTCGCTCTTCCTCAGGCCGAAGGCTGTCTTCACCGCGTAGAGCGAAGAGAGCAGGTAGGGTATCAGCACCAGCGTGGTGGCGATGGTGATGGCTGCAAGGTAGGTCTCATTCAATCGTGGCGACAGGATAGAGAGGAGAAACAGCTGCGTGAAAGACTGTGTGAGCAGCAACGCATTCACGGGGGTGCCGTTCCTGTTCACCTTACTGAAAACTCGTGGCAGCACACCATCTTTCGCTGCTGCGTAGAGTGTCTCCACCGACAACAGTATCCAGGAGAGGCTTGCCCCCAGCACCGAGACCATGATCCCCAGCCTGATGATGACACCTCCGGCAGCACCCACCATCGTTTTCTCGAGCACCAGCGCCAGCGGTGTCTCCGATGATGCCAGCTCTGCCGCGGGGATGGAGGACATGGTGATAAAGGTGATCAGCATGTAGACGGAGAGCACGATCAGTAGTGAGAGGATGATGGTGAGGCGTACGGTCTTCTGGCTCTTCGCCCTGCCCGACAGCACCGATGCCGCTTCAATACCCACGAAGCACCAGAGCACCACGGCCATCGCATCTTTCACCTGCAGGAGAGGCGTGGTGCTCTCACCCGTGGCAGCGAGTCTATGCCTCCACTCCTCCACCAGGAAAAGATCACTGTCGATAAGCGCCACACCCAGCAGGATGATCAGCAGGATAGGTATCAGCTTGGCGACCGTCACCACGAAGTTGAGGATGGCTCCCTCCCTGACGCCGGACATCAGGATGGTGTAGAAGAACCATAGCAGCGCCGAGCCAATAAGAAAACAGGTGAGCGGGGAGAGTGCCTGTTCTCCGAGAAGATCGTTCAGCGTCTTGAAGAAGAGCGCCAGATAACTGACGTTCCCGAGCCATCCCACCGACCAGTAGCCCCAGGCGGAGTTGAAGCCCATGTAATCACCAAACCCGTCACGGGCATAGGCATAGATACCGCTCTTCAGTTCCGGCTTGCGGGATGCAAGGTAGATAAACAGCAGTGCCAGCATCAGTGCGCCGAAGCCACCCACGAGCCAGGTGATCATCGTCCCCTGCGGGTTCGCTACTGCGATAAGATCTTTCGGTGAGTTGAATATCCCCGATCCGATCATCGATCCGATCGCTACGAACACCAAAAGCCATAACCCTAATTTCTCCTCTTTCTTCTTCATGCGCATTTCTCTTTTCTGAAAGTCCGGCTACAAAAGTACAATTTTTCACAATAACCCGCTTTTCTCCACGGGTTGAATTCCTTAATTTTTGTACCTTTGCTGTCACTGGAAAAAAAGGAATCATTTAATTCAAGTTTCGCATGTCAAAAAATTGGGGTAGATACAGTTAAAGATGAGACCTATTATGGGTCACAAAACATTGTCAGTCGAGAATTTAGCTGTATACATACCATGCAAAACTTTAATCATTTAATTAAACAGACAACTATGTACAATTGGTTTGAGTGTAAAATAAAATATGATAAGATGCTGGAGACCGGCATGCAGAAAACAGTTACCGAGCCCTACCTGGTAGATGCCCTCTCATTCACCGAGGCTGAGGCGAGAATCATTGAGGAGATCAAACCCTTTATCTCAGGTGAGTTCTCAGTCTCCGATATCAAGCGGGTGAAGTACACTGAATCGTTCTTCAACGAGACGGGTGACCGCTATTTTAAGGCGCGGCTCTTTTTTATCACGCTGGATGAGAAAAGTGGTGCCGAGAAAAAAACAGGGATCAATATGCTGGTGCAGGCTACTCTGCTGAAAGAGGCGGTGGAGATCGTGGAGGCAGAAATGAAGAAGACGATGATCGATTACACCTTCGCCTCAGTGACAGAGACAGCGATTATGGATGTTTTCCCCTACAGGGGCGGAAGTGCAACAACAAAGGAGGAATGAGCATACGAAGAGAAATCGGATCTTTGAGAAGGAGCATTCCACAGGAGGTGAAGATGGTGGCGGTATCCAAGTTTCATCCTGCGGCGATGATACAGGAAGCGTATGCCGGGGGACAGCGTATCTTCGGGGAGAGCCGCGTGCAGGAGCTGGTATCCAAGCAGCAACAGCTTCCGGGGGATATTGAGTGGCATTTTATCGGGGGGCTGCAACGTAACAAGGTGAAGCAGATCGCCCCTTTCGTCTCACTCATCCACAGCCTCGACAGTGAAAGGCTGATGCTGGAGATAGAGAAGCAGGGCGCAGCCTGCGAGCGGGTGATCCCCTGCCTCCTGCAGGTGCATATAGCTGTGGAGGAGACAAAAGCGGGATTCTCCCCGGATGAGTGTCTCCTGTTCCTTAAGAGCGGCAGATGGCGCGAGTGCACCCATCTGCAGCTTGCAGGCGTGATGGGTATGGCGACCTATACCGATGACAGTGAGCAGGTAAGGAAGGAGTTCAGGTTGCTGAAGTCACTGTTCGACACCTGTAAAGAACAGTTTTTCGCTGATGATCCCTCTTTCAGCGAGATCTCCATGGGGATGTCGGGCGATTATCCCATCGCCATTGAAGAGGGGAGCAGCATGGTTCGTCTCGGCTCGCTTATATTTGGTGAACGATGAACGTTTACCATTGTTCACAATGATTTATTTTGATAAGCTATCGATTCTATCGATTTAATTTCCTATTTTTGTTCAATTGTAAAACCCGAAAAACATTCGTTTAACAGATGGTTCAATTAGAAACAACATTTGCCGGCTTAACACTTAAGAATCCTTTGATTGCTGCCAGCAGCGGCCTGACCAACTCGCTGAAGAAGATAAAGGAGCTGGAGGATGCCGGTATCGGTGCGATTGTACTGAAGTCTCTTTTCGAGGAGCAGATTGAGAACCACTCAGAGAAACTCACTGAGATTTCAGACTATCCCGAGGCTGCCGATTACATCAATGCCTACGTGGAGATGAATCATATGGAGAAGTATCTCGATCTGATCCGTGCCGCCAAGGCAGAGTGCAGCGTACCTGTCATTGCCAGCATCAACTGCTATAAACTGGCGCGCTGGACAAACTTTGCCCGTAGTGTGCAGGATGCCGGGGCCGATGCCCTGGAGCTGAACCTTTTCCTGCTCAATGCCGGTGATTATGGTGACACCTGGCTGGAGGATTCCTATGTGAACATCGTGAGGGAGTTGAAGAAGACCATCACGATTCCTTTAGTGATCAAGATGGCGAAGAACATCAGTAACCTACCAGGTCTTGTCGGGAAGCTGAAGGCACTGGGTGCGGACGGTGTGGTCCTTTTCAATCGTTTTTATCAGCTTGACATCGATATAAGCAGGATGGAAATCACTTCGGGCCCTGTATTCAGCCACCCTTCTGATTTCAGCGATACGCTGCGCTGGACAGCCATCGTCTCCGGCCGCGTGCCTGAGTTTGATATTGCCTGCTCCTATGGCGTTCACACCTGGGAGGATGCTGTCAAGGGAATCCTTGCGGGTGCATCGGGCATACAGTTGGCCAGTGTTCTTTACGAGCAGGGGCCGGAAGCAATCACCAATATGCTTACCTGCATTGAGGAGTGGATGGTACAGAGCAATTATGAACGAATAGAAGAATTCAGGGGGAAGCTGAATTATGCAAACATCGCCAATCCGTTACTTTATGAACGGGTGCAGTTTATGAAATATTTCTCCAACTACAAGTGATCATCGCACAATCATGCTGTCGTTGAGGCTTTTATAGAACGAAAAAAGATACATCGCTTATGAACATTCAACAACTGGAATATATTATTGCTGTAGATAATTACCGCCATTTTTCCAAGGCCGCTGAAGCCTCATTTGTTACGCAACCCACACTGAGCATGATGATACAGAAGCTGGAGGAGGAGCTTGGCGTGAAACTGTTCGACCGTTCGCAGCTGCCGGTGCAACCCACGGAGATAGGTACGCGGCTGATCAATCAGGCTCGTCTGGCTCTGGCACAGCTGAACCAGATCAAAGAGATTGTTCAGGAGGAGAAAGGCATTGTGAAGGGTATCTTCCGCCTGGCGATCATTCCCACCATCTCCCCTTATCTCCTGCCAAAGCTGATGCAGGTACATAGTGAGAATAAGTTCGATATACGCATCGTTATCTCTGAGCTGACCACCGACCAGATACTGAAAGGGCTCGCGAACGACTCCATCGATGGGGGTATCCTCGCCACTCCACTGAAAGAGCCTGCGATCACCGAGCATCCCATCTATTATGAACGTTTCTTCGCTTATGTATCACCTCGTGAGAAGGCGCTCTATGCCAGGACATCACTCGATGAGAGTGATCTAACGTCGACCAGGCTCTGGTTGCTGGATGAGGTGCATTGCTTCAGAACGCAGATACTGCATCTCTGCAACCTGAAGAAACGACGCAACGGAAGCCAGTCGATCTTCACCTATGAGGCAGGCAGCATTGACACCCTCATCAATATTGTTGATCAGAACGAAGGGCTGACAGTGATCCCCGAGATGGCACTGTCACATCTGAGTGAGACGCAGAAGAAGAATGTACGTCCCTTTAAAAACAGTACACCCGTGCGGGAGGTGAGTCTTGTTACACGGAAGGAGTTTTTTCGCGAGCGGCTGCTCAACATCATCATCGATGAGGTGAAGATGGCTGTTCCCCGCTCACTTCAGGATGAGGCGATGAAAAAGTATGTGGTACCGCTCTGAGGGAGAAGTATCAAAGAAATGAAAGAGGCGGTGAACAGAAAATCATCGCCTCTTTCAACATTCAGAGGGTCAGCTTCAACCCCGTGAAAAAGGTCCTCGGTGTTCCGGGACCGTACGTATAGCTTGAGGCTCTGCCAGGACCGGTATCGAAATCTGCCTGATAGGCATTGAAGATGTTCTGTATGCCTGCATTCAGCTGAAGTTGCGTATCATCAAAAAGGTAGAAAGTGTAGGACAGTTTGGTATGCAGCTCAATGAATGAGGGAGACACCTCCGTGATATTCACGGCTGAAAAGCGGTCCAGCCCCTCCCTTCCGAATCCTGCCTCATGAGGGACCAGCATGCTGCCGGTGTAGTTGCCCGTGAGAGATACAGAGAATTTGTCATTGGGTGAAAGTGTAGCTACAAGGTAGGCATAACTGTCCGGTGTACGCATCATCCTTTTGGTCGGTGTAACCTTATCCAGTGCTGCTTCTTCGGGTGTCTCCGGTTCCCACCATTTCCTTGCCTGCTCGTAGCGACTTCTCTGCAGCGTGGCTCCTGCCTGCAGGTCGAATATCGTTCCCACGGTAGCCCTTCCTTCCAGATTGAGACCATAGACCATGGCGCCGAATGCGGCATTTTCTATCAGAATCTCATCTCCTCTCTTCACTCCCGTGAAGGGACGATCGAGGCCGGTGTAGAATCCCTCTGCAAGTAGGTTGAAGAGAACACGTCCTGACTGATGATAGAGATCGACCGATCCGCTCACGCTCTTCGAACGCTCCTCCTTCAGGTTCTCTGACAGCCGCCTGACCACCTGCTTCCCGCCTGCAATATCTACATGAAGATCCTCGTCAAACAGCTGTGGTGCACGGAATCCCCCACTATAGGTGAGGCGGAAGTTGATGGTCTCCCGGGGATTGTAGCGTAGGTTGAGGCGGGGACTGAAGATGGCATCTTTCACCAGGTTGTGCTTATCGAGTCTCCCTCCCAGCAGAAAGCTCCATATCTCTGTTTTCCACTCGTTCTGAAGGAATGCGCTGGCAGTACGGCTGCGTTGAGAGATAGCCAGTACTCTGTAACCACTCCGATCATCCAGGTGGCTGCCCATATATTCCAGTCCTGCTGTGAGATCTGCCGGCATAAACCAGAACCGGTCGAATGAATGAATATAATGTCCTCCCAGCTGATAGCTGACCTCTGTTGTTTGTCCGAAGGAGTTCATGCGCCGAAGGTTGTTGTTGATGACACCATTGAACTCATCCAGTTCATCCTGTGACATACCCGGTAACAACTGCGGGATTTCATTGGAATAGGGTGTGCCTGCACCGTAATAGCTGTTTCTGTGTGTATGCTGCGCGGCAGTGTAGAGACTGAACCGGTTGCTGTGATCGGAAGCGTATCGGTCAAATTTCAAAGAGCCGCTGTTGATATAGTGCTCCGCTTGCTCAGTGATGTAGGTCTCATAGGGTTGCAGATCAAGTCGGTCGCCACCGCGACGAAACTCATGCATGTGCTGGTATTCGAGGGTCAGCTTTGAGTAGATGCCTGTCTTCAGGTATGAACGGAAGCCCAGTGAACGGTTTTTGAGCAGCGGCAGCTCCGTGAACCCGTCGTCATCCATATCGAAACCATCTCTCAGGCGGTGCTGTCCGTAGACCATTATGCCCGCATTACGTCTCTCGTTCACCAGGGAGGCATTGAAGGTGGTGTTGTGCTCCAGTGCACCCGTGGCGTTGATGCTGGTGAGTGTATGCGAGAACTCACCTGTGTTGCGTATCGGCTCACGGGTGATGATGTTGATGGTACCCCCGATGGCATTCGCCCCGAAGAGTGCCGAGCCACCACCGCGGACCACTTCTATCCGCTCGATCATGTTGGCGGGAATCTGCTCCAGACCATACACCCCAGCCAGGGCGCCGATCACGGGACGTGAATCGATGAGGATCTGTGAATAGGAGCCCTCCATGCCGTTGATGCGTACCTGGGTGGTGCCGCAGTTCTGGCAGTTGTTCTCCACACGCAGTCCCGGCTGAAATCTCAGTCCGTCAGAGAGGGTTTTTGAATTGGTCACTTCGAGGGTCTGCATGTTGAGTACACTCACCAGCGAGGGTGCCATGCGGCGCGTCGTTTCGTTCCTGTTGGAAGAGACTACCACCTCGTTGAGTGAGACGCTCTGCTCCTCCATCTCAAAGTCCATCTCCATTGATCTGTCGGCCTCTATGGTGACATTCCTTGTAATTGTTTTAAAGCCTATCATGGTTACCTCCAGTGTGAAATTGCCCAGGGGGAGATTCCGCATAAAAAAATGTCCCGTATTATCGGTGGTAATACCTATGGAGGTGCCTCTCAGTCTGATTGTCACATAAGGAAGGTGTTCTTTTGTCTTTTTGTCCAGCACATGGCCAAAAATATGGGCGTCGGTCTTTGCAGGTATGCTGCTGTCTGCCTGCGCATGACCAGCTACCACATGCAGAGACAGCATGAGAATAATTAATATCTTCATTTATCTTCGTTTAAGTTGATTAATAAATCGATAGCGTGCAGGCATCGTCGCGTGCACCCTGAATTGTTGTCCGGGAAAGGTGTAGATGTGTCAGGCTGCCGTGGGAGGTGCTCTCAGTTGCCCGGGCGCTGCAGAAAAAACAGGGTGTTGTGCTTCGTAAAACCCGGGGTATAAGATGGTTAATGGGTTCAGATTGCAGGAAACGGCAACATGAGGTATGATATCGGATGTGATCGTTGTCTTGAACAACTGGTCAAGAAGACAGATCTGCTTCCCTGTATGTTCATGTTGCGTTGTTTCTCCCCGCTTGAAAGGATGGGAGTGAACATAGGTGACGTTGTTGATGACGTGCCTGTGTGTAAAAAGTGAGATCCCGCTCACGTACATCGAGAACAGTAACAGGAAAAACCACTTCAACAAAATCAAATGCTTCCTCTTCATACGACCGCAAATATATCATTTTTTATTTCTCGCTGGTGGCCTGTTTAGTTTTTTTAATGATTTCATCGTGCACCCTGATTGTGGACCTTCTATCTCACTATGGGGCAAACATGGTGGGGTACTTTTCAATTCCGGGATTTTATATTACTTTTGTAGCCTGATGGAAAGTCGATTATATGGACCCTAAAACAATTATTGAGAAGTATTACAAAGAGGGAACAAAGCTCTACGATATTTACATGTCACATGTGACTGATGTGACGGCCAAAGCCCTCACCATTGCACATAAACATCCGGAGCTGGCTGTGGACATACAATTCCTGGAAGAGGCAGGCATGCTTCATGATATCGCCATTTTTCAGACCAAGGCACCCCATATTGCATGCGAGGGTACGCTTCCCTACATCTGTCATGGTTTTCTGGGGCGTGAGCTGCTCACGCTTGAGGGGTATCCTAAACATGGAAAGGTGTGTGAACGACATACCGGCACAGGACTAAGCCTGGAGACCATCATCAATCGTAAGCTGCCCCTTCCGCATAGGGATATGCGCCCTGAGACCCTTGAGGAGAAGATCATCTGTTTTGCCGATAAGTTCTTTTCCAAATCGCAGCTGGGAAGGGAGAAACCGCTGAAAAAAGTGAGGCAGGGCCTGAGGAGGCATGGATGGCATCAGGTGGAACTGTTTGATGAGTGGTGCGAGTTCTTCCTCTGAATAATTGAGCGGTGCGTCTGCACATATTTTTTTGGCAGACTATTTGCAGTGAATGTCCATAGATATATGAATTCAATAAAAATATGATTAATAACGATAACCAGAAACCGGAGCCCGTTGAAAGGGACGAAGAGATATTTGACGAAATGTCTGTTGGTCAGAATCAGGAAGTAAATGAAGACAATTTGACAGAGGGTACAACTGATCTTGAAGAAGAACTGGATGACCTCAACAAAAAATATGATGAGCTGAACAACAGTTTTCTTCGCCTGCATGCCGAGTTCGATAATTTTCGCAAGCGAACGTTGAAAGAGAAAGCCGAGCTGATAAAGAGTGGCGGTGAACGCGTATTGCTCGACATCATCACGCTCGTGGATGATTTTGAACGTGCACTCGTCATCCTTCACGATGCCGAAGATAAGGATGCCATGCTTGAGGGGATGGATCTGATCTATTCCAAATTTATCAGTTTCCTGAAGCAACACGGGATTAATGAGATTGAGGCAATCGGACAACCTTTCGATGCGGAACGTTTTGAAGCGGTGACCACCATTCCCGTGACAGATGCATCAGAGAAGGGTTTGATTGTGGATTGCATTCAGAAAGGGTACGAAATGAACGAGAAGATCATTCGTTTTCCAAAAGTAATTGTGGGAGAATAACATGGCTACAAAGAGAGATTTTTACGAAATACTGGACATTCCTAAATCCGCATCCGCGGAAGAGATAAAAAAAGCTTACCGCAAGAAAGCCATACAGTTTCACCCCGATAAAAACCCGGGGGATAAAAAGTCGGAGGAGAACTTCAAGGAGGCAGCTGAAGCGTACGAGGTACTGAGCGATGATAACAAACGAGCCCGCTATGACCAGTATGGTCATGCCGGTCTGGGTGGTGCAGCATCATCAGGTGGCGGTTTTGGTGGAGGGATGTCTATGGATGATATCTTCTCGCAGTTTGGCGATATCTTCGGCGGTCATTTTGGCGGCTTCGGTGGTTTCGGCGGCTTTGGCGGCAGCCAGCGTGGCAGGAGAGTGAACCGCGGTTCTGATCTCAGGGTGAAGGTGAAGCTGACGATGAAAGAGATCCTTAATGGTGTGGAGAAGAAGATAAAGGTGAAGAAATATGTCTCCTGTTCTCATTGTGATGGCAATGGATCGGAGGACGGCACCTCTGTCACTACCTGTCACACCTGTAACGGCTCGGGAGTGGTCACACGTGTGGCAAACACCATACTGGGGCAGATGCAGACCTCTTCCACCTGTCCCACATGTAACGGTGAAGGAAAATCAATCACAAAGAAGTGTGCCCATTGCAACGGTGAGGGTATTGTCCGCGAAGAGGAGGTGATCTCCATCAGGATACCTGCCGGTGTGGCTGAGGGGATGCAGCTCTCCATGTCGGGAAAAGGGAATGCCGCCCGCAGGGGAGGAGTCAACGGTGATCTGCTGATCGTCATCGAGGAGGAGGAAGATCCCAACCTGATACGCGATGACAATGATGTGATATATAACCTGTTTCTCAGCTTCCCCATGGCAGCACTGGGTGCCTCTGTGGAGGTGCCGACCATTGATGGTGTGGCGAAGGTGAAAATTGAGCCGGGAACACAACCGGGCAAGGTGTTGCGCCTGCGCAATAAGGGATTGCCCACGGTGAACGGTTACGGACGTGGCGATGAGCTGATCAACGTGAATGTATACGTGCCGGAGAACCTGAACGAGAAAGAACGTAAGGTGATGGAAGAGATGAAGAAATCGGAAAACTTCACCCCTTCGTCCTCCGCAAAGAAAAATGTCTTTAATAAATTCAAAAAGATGTTTGACTAACAAACAGAGATCTTTATACACTACCAATCGAAAAAATAGCGGCAAACCTGCATAAGTTTGACCGCTATTTTTGTCTTCCACACCTGGGCGATCACCGGGAAAACAGGTAAAATGAAATAAAAAAAGTAAAAATAACGCCGAACTGTAAGGTATATCGAATAATTTTCATTTATTTGCAACTGTTAAAAATCCAGCACAACAGAAAATGAGTAATTATTCAATCAAATCCCTGGAGCAATATTTCAGGGTCTACAGGCGCTCTATTGAGAAGCCGAAGAAGTTTTGGGGCAGCATTGCGGAGGAAAATTTCACCTGGTTTCAGAAATGGGACAAAGTAATGGAGTTTGATATGCAACAGGCCCGTTTTACCTGGTTCAGGAATGCGAAGCTCAACATCACAAAAAATTGTATCGACAGGCATCTTGCCACTGATGGTGATAAGCTTGCCATCATCTTTGAACCGAACAATCCGGATGAGGCTCCCCGCTATTATACCTACAATCAGCTCTATGCTGAAGTATCCAAAATGGCGAACCTGCTTCGTGACCAGGGCATTGAGAAAGGTGACAGGGTCTGCATTTACCTGCCCATGATACCGGAGCTGGCCATCAGCATGCTTGCCTGTGCCCGCATCGGTGCGATCCACTCGGTGGTTTTTGCCGGCTTCTCAGCCAATGCTCTGTCGACACGCATCAATGATTCTACCTGTAAGATGCTGATCACCTCGGATGGGGGATTCAGGGGGAGCAAAACGATTGAACTGAAAAAAATTGCCGATGAAGCACTCGAAAACAGTCCCACCATTGTGAAAGTGCTGGTAGTGAACAGAACCGGTCAGGCGGTCACCATGAAAGAGGGACGTGACCACTGGCTACAGCCACTGCTGGATAATGCTGCAGCCACCAGTCAGGCTGAGGTGATGGATGCAGAAGATCCCCTGTTTATACTCTACACCTCCGGATCAACGGGAAAACCCAAGGGTATGCTTCATACCAATGCAGGATATATGGTCTATACGGCATATACCTTCAAGAACATCTTTCATTACAGGCCGGATGATATCTACTGGTGTACAGCCGATATAGGCTGGATCACAGGCCACTCCTACATCCTTTACGGACCACTGCTGAACGGTGCCACAACCGTTATTTTTGAAGGGACTCCCTCTTATCCTTCCTACAGCCGCTTTTGGGATGTGATCCAGAAGCACAGGATCAATCAGTTCTATACCTCACCTACAGCCATCCGCTCATTGGCAAAAGAGAAAATTGAATATGTGCAGGGCTTTATGCTCGACTCACTAAAGGTGATCGGATCGGTAGGTGAGCCGATCAACGAGGAGGCCTGGCACTGGTACAACGATCATGTTGGCAACAAGAAGTGCCCGCTGGTGGACACCTGGTGGCAGACCGAAACAGGAGGTATACTGATCTCGGCCATTCCATTTGTGACACCGACGAAACCGACCTATGCCTCGTTGCCTTTTCCCGGTATCAAGCCGGTGTTGATGGACGAGCTGAGGAATGAGATCAGGGGTAATCAGAAGACAGGGAATCTCTGTATTGAGTATCCCTGGCCTGCCATCGCAAGGACCATCTGGGGTGATCATCAGCGCTATATAGATACTTATTTCACCAAATTCCCCGGCAAGTAT
Source organism: Proteiniphilum sp. (assembly GCA_015478855.1). Taxonomy (GTDB): domain Bacteria; phylum Bacteroidota; class Bacteroidia; order Bacteroidales; family Dysgonomonadaceae; genus Proteiniphilum. The sequence continues at coordinate 9,239 of JADMKJ010000087.1, read as the reverse complement.
TTCACCGGTGACGGTGCACTACGTGACGAGGTGGGTTATTACCGCATCACCGGCAGGGTGGATGATGTAATCATCGTCTCCGGGCACAATATGGGTACGGCGCCCATTGAAGATGTGATCAATGAGCATCAGTTCGTGGCTGAGAGTGCCATCGTGGGCTATCCGCATGAAATAAAAGGGAGTGCACTCTACGGCTTTGTTGTCTTGAAGGAGACCGGGTTATGGCGCGACAGGAACAACCTTATCAAGGAGATCAACCAGCTGATCACAGACCAGATAGGTCCCATTGCCAAGCTGGACAAGATACAGTTCGTTACCGGATTACCCAAGACACGCTCGGGAAAAATTATGCGGCGTATCCTCCGTATAATTGCCGAAGGTGATGCGTCTGACTTCGGTGATATTACCACGCTGGTAGACCCTGAGATTGTGGAGGAGATACTAAAAGAGAGATTATGATCGCTTTCTTGTTAAAGTGAATCACTTTTCTGTGTTTTTATCATATTGCTTTTCCCGGTCAGATATTAAAATAATTCATATGATTCCTTGAAATTATAAAGAATATGCCATATATTTGTCAATTAAATAAAAAAATAAACAATCTATTCAGATTGCACGATGGATGATTGCGATGGTTTCCGGTTTGCATGAACTCTCTGATAACAAAAATGAATATGAGAAGAATAATTTTACTGCTTGTTTGGTTATCGTTATTATCATTCAACAGCGCTTGTAATTCGGGTGAACCGCAAACAAAAGCCGAACAGGCAGGCTGGAAACTCTCTATGCAATCTTATACCCTGCACCGTTTTACCGCAGTGGAAGCATTAGAGAAAACGCAACAGCTGGGTCTGCATTATATCGAGATCTATCCCGGTCAGAAGATGGGTGGTGATTTCGGGGAGGCGCTTTTTGGTTTCACGTTAGGTGAGGAGGATCAGGAGAGATTAAAATCACTGGCTGCATCGAAGGAGATCAGGATTGTCTCTTCAGGGGTCTGGACAGCCACACGAGAAGAGTGGGACAGGGTGTTCGCTTTTGCTGAAAATATGGAGCTTGAGTTTATCAGTGCTGAGCCGGCACTGGACGATTGGGATGTGGTGGAGAGTCTGGCGAAGCAGCACCGGATAAAGGTGGCTGTACACAATCACCCGAACGAATCATCCTACTGGAAGCCGGAGATACTCCTGCAAGCCATTGAGGATCGTTCCGACTTGCTGGGTTCGTCAGCAGATGTGGGGCACTACAAGCGAATGGGTTTAGATCCGTTAGAGTGTATCAAACAGCTGGAAGGAAAGATCATCTCGTTACATTTCAAAGATATTGCCCCCACAGAAGGTGTAGAGACCCTTGAAGATGTTGTCTGGGGTAGGGGTGTATTACAGGTTGATGAGATGTTGAAAGAGCTGAAACGACAAAAGTTCAGGGGTTATTTCACCATTGAGTATGAAGCCAACTGGGAAAACAACCTCCCTGAAATTAAAGAGTCTATCGACTACTTCAACGAAGTGGTGGAGGAGCTATTTTAGTTGATGGGGCAGAACCCAGAAGAGGCAGCCAGCAGGTGAGACGCTTTACAAATGACATGTGCTTTGTTCATTAATTGGGTTCCTGCTGTTCTCACTTCTGTTCGGGAAACAGTTGCAATAATTCCAGGATATCCTGGTCGGTAACCTTGCGGCCAAATTCACATATTTCGAATGCCTCGATCGTATTCACCGCCTGTGCACTGCTTCCATACCATTTCTCTACCACCGGCAGATCCTCTGCTTTTATCTCTCCTCTCTTCAGCACGTATACGTTCAGTACGTGCTCCAGCCTTCCTTCCCGGGTCTCAGGGATCACCTCTTTGCTCCGGTTGATCCAGGGCAGCCATTCGTAGATTTGTGATTCGTGTGCATCAATGGCATCTGCTTTCTCCCTCACCACCGGTGTGATGTCTACCACGATATCGGGAGAGGGCTTTTGACGATTGGTGTAACGTCCCCTGGTGTAAAGGAACAGTGGGTTCTCCTCCAGCGCCGGGACCTCCGGCAGGATCTTCGGGACAGTGACCAGGAAAGCGGCATCTTGGACCAGCAGCGAAGCATTCCGGTGGTCGGGGTGATAGTCGTAGGAGGGATGGGTGATTACAATATCAGCCTTCCACTCCCGGATCAACCGTATTACCTCCATGCGGTTCTTGAGTGATGCTTCCAGTTCACCATCCTCATTGTTGAGCACCTCATATTCACAGTTCAACCGGTTCGCTGCCTCCCGTGTCTCCTTGTACCTGCGGAAGGCGATCTCATTTTTCGTGCCCTGGTGATGTCCCTTGTTGCCGTTCGTGAGCGAGACGTATTTGATCTTATAGCCCAGGCGGGTGAGCAGGATGGTGGTGCCCCCGGTTGTCAACTCGGCATCATCCGGATGGGCACAGATCACGATGACCCTTTTTCCCTTCTCTTTCGTCTGATTCTGCTCGTTAGCATTCACCTTCGTTGATACTGCTCCGAGAAGCATGACCACCATTGAAAGGATTGTTGCCTTCAACCAGATACGAGTGCTCTTGTTTGTTTTGACTCCCTCCTGTTGAGGAATTGTTTGCAGGGATCGAAAATTCTTTTCATGTGGACCTATTTGCTTATTGTGATTGACTCGATACGCAGGACTCGTTCGTCGCCCTGGGAGGTGACGCTAATCGCGGGGTACTGCCACCGGAGGATACCTCGACCCATCGCTCGTGAATTCAAAGTTACACATATTCCCATCAATTAACCAAATTGCTTTATCAATGTTTTTGTCTTCCTGAAAATCCTGCCGGTAAACAACGTTTTCCACCATTTGTTTTCTTCTCTCCAGTACCAATGAATGCAGAAGGTCCATCAATTCCCTGTCTCAGGGGTTGGATGATTGTGCAAATTGATATATGTTCGGTCCCCCTTGATAATAGGCTGCCTCCATTCTGAACCATTGAATAGTTCTGTACCCCGCATTAAATAACGCGCACAACGGGTGACAGAGAGTTCTATTTTCAGTCCAAAATTTCCATGATTTCTTTTTGCAGCTCTTCTGCCATACGGATAAATCCAAGGTCGGTGAGGTGAATCCCGTCGACGGTGGCTTCACCATCTATTCCAATCAGCTTTTCACCTGAGAGGTAGAAGATATTTTCATAACCGTTTTGAATCAATTGATCAAATTCTTCCTTAAGGGCTCTGTTCTTCTCCGCAACAATGTTGTAGGTGTACTGATCGAATGCGGCGTGTGGAAACAGTACCGACTCTACAAAAAGGATAGGAATCTGATTGTTCTGTTTGCGCAGTTTCTCTGTAAAGAGTACGGTTTTTTCCCTGATCTGTTGCAGATTCACGTTGGGGATGAAGTCAAGGACAAAAAGACCCGCATCGGTACGACGGCTCATTAATTCGGCTATTTCATAGTCCAGCTGTCCGTTTCCGCTGAATCCCAGGTTGATCACTTCTCTGTTCAGCCACCGTTCGAGTATGTTGGTATAAGACATCCCTGGACGGGTGGCGCAACCTCCCTGTGTGATGCTGGTTCCGTAACAAACAATCGGTTTATCAGTGGTAGGATAAGCTAATGCCGGAGCTTTGATATATGCGTTGGAATCAATGCCGACAGATAGTTCCGTTATTCCGTCGTAAAGCGGTAGATAGAGGAGATACTCTCTCTCCTCCGGGATCATATTGGAGATAATCACTTTCTCATTCTCCTTTGCTGTGGGGCGCCCTGTATTTACAAACTGCCATTTTTCACCATTCCATGCGTAGAGATCCAACCCTTTTATGCCGGTGTCGGTCATATGATTCATGCTCACATCCCCGAGCAGGCTCCATCGGGCCGACAGAGTGGTTGTATTACTGCGAAAACGAAGTGCAAGTCCGGAACTGTTTTTGCCCAGATGCCACACGGGAGGACGGGTTATACTCTGTAGATACGCCGGCAGTCGCTCATAGCGTGACTCCGTTTCATCGGTAATTTTACCGATCAGCGGAAACTGTGATGCATCATAATATTGCGTCTGTGAAAAGGTGACGGAGTTGATACCCAGCAGCATCAACACTATAAGAAGGTGACTGCTAGTTTGAAATAACATAATTGCTTGTTTCATATTTTTTGTGTGAAAAGGCCTGTTACCTGGGCCACTCTGTTTCAATGCCCTGACGTTCATTCTCCCGCTGGAACTCAGCAAGAAGAGTCTTCTGCTCCCGAACAGCACGGAAAGGTACTTTCTTCTTTCCTGCGAAAGCGATCAGGCAACCTACTGCCTCTCCTATGCTCCATTCTACTGGGTGCAACCTGTAACACCCGTTGGTGATATGGGTAGTACCAATGTTCTTGTTGGCAGGAAGAAGATTGTTCACTCTTTGCGGGAGCAGTGCTCCCAGTGGTATCTGGAAGGGAAGGGATGAGAAATCAATGTAATTGTTGCTGCGTGAACTGGGATGAAGATCTATATGATAGTAGCCGACACCAACGCTGTCATGGAAATCTGCTGATTTTTTGCCGGCGATAGCTCCTGCCACCAGTTTTCGGTTCTCTGCTCCCACATGCTCCTCAAGGACAGTGAACTCAGCGCGTATTCTTCTTGCCTCTCTGATGTAAGGGTATTTAGCCATCCCATCCCGTGTTCCCATCACGTCGCCCCGCAGCCTCAGCCCACGCCATCCTGCTCCACCATCAGGGCGCGGTGCCTCTGTCTGAAGCCAGTAAAACAGTGAGTGACTCAACTGCTTGGCACTTGCAAGATGCTTATTGAACTCCTTCTCCGGCACATCAATCAGGTTGCCCGGGAAGAAATCGTTCTGAGGCCAGTTTACAATAGTGATGTCACCATCATAGGTTCCTTCGGTAAAGTTCTTCTGGTTGATGATTCGTCTGTAGTTCCATAGGTTCAATACGCCCTCCAGATTCCCGCCGGTAGGTTCAAACCCAAGTTTTTTGGGTTGCAGTGTGCGCGGATCGGAATAGGTGAGATCGAGTAACCGTCCTGACCATGGTGGCGTCATCTCCGGGATATAATTTCTCCAGTAATCATACCCATCAGGTGGATCCTGGATGTTATCCACACCCGGTTGATAATCCATTGCAAAACAAACCGTAAACGCCTGGTTATTCATCGGATCGGCTTTGTCAGGTGCATGCAGCTCTCCGGTCATCCTTTTGGATTCAGTACCGGTTATATACTCGGTACCGGTGAGAGGAAGCAGATCCCCACACTCTGTGGCATCGACAAAAGATTTGCCGGAGAGAACAATCCGGTCGCCACTATACAAATTCTCCACCTCAATATCCAGGACATTATCTCCCATGACATTGGCCCCAATCGCTTTATAATCCGTCAATAGCTGTAGCTTACCACTACTCATATAGGGAGCCAGCATATCGGTCAGCACAGACACCGACACCCTCGGCTCATGACATATGCGGGAGACAGACCCATCTCCGGGGTTCAGATTCTGTCTTGCTTTGGCTGATTGTGTCAGAGGATAGTGTTGACGATAATAGTCCCGTACCCTGTTCCTGTACTCCCGATACGATTTTGGAGCTCCATGCGTTTCTATCCATTGATGTTCATCGGGTGGTACACCCTGTTGTGATATCTGACCTCCAATCCAGTCGGTCTCCTCTGTCATGATGACCTTCAATCCGTTGCGACAGCTGGCAAGAGCCGCTGCACAACCACCCAGGCCTCCACCGATGATAATTACGTCGGCATTCAGTTCGCGGGATCCTGTATTTCTTCTGTTTTTCCCAGTTTTTGTGGCAGGGGTGAAAGCAGCGCAGCTCTTAAGCGCTGCACTGCCGCCCAATATGGAGGCGTAGGTTATAAAACTTCTTCTGTCCATTGTCATTGTCTTTTATCGGTCGTTACTTTGTTGATCAATAAGCATTGTTAATCAGTAAAATATAAAGCATCATACCACGATTGGGTTTAAAATATAAGTCGTGGAAATGATTGTGTCAGTTATTCACTAAAGGATGCATCTCTTCATATACATAGTCCCAATTTAATCTTGTGGCAATGGGATTAAGCAGTTGTGCTGCAATTTTCTTTTGTCCATTATAGGAGGGATGCCAATCCGACCCGAGATCATCACCCTGATTCAGCAGATTGTCAGGAAGCCCTGCGAAATAGAGTTGATCATCTTTCAACACATTTCTGAAGTAAAGGGTCAATTCTTTGACATAGGAATAACAGGGTTCATTGATCATCGGTCCCACCACACAAAAAACCGGAATATCTCCGTA
>JADMKJ010000087.1:0-2884 GCA_015478855.1 Proteiniphilum sp. | reverse complement strand
TTATCACTGTTTTCTGTGTCCGGCCTGAAACGTTCATCTCTGTTGTTGCCTTCAGTACCGTATCCACAGGTGATGGAGTTGCCGATGAATTCAATCCTTCTCTTTTCAATATTCGGTACGGGTTCCAGTGCTCCCTCATCATCCAGTATAATTCCCATGAAACGGGTCATCCCCATATCAGCCTCGGTACGTTTCGTGATCCGCAGCTCATGAGAATCTTTCCTGTTCAATGTTCCTATGACGAGTGTTGTGTCACGCGGGGCATGGAAAACAGAGATCAGCTCATTATCGATAAACAGGTTGAAATAATTATCTTTCCCTCCATTCATTTTGATACCCACACTGGACCCGGTAAAATGACAACGGATGGCTACACCCGGCCAGTCAAAGCTTACCGACTCTTTTTTACTCCTGTCCACACGACCTGAATAGCGGATATAGGGGTGGTGGGGAGAAATATGTTTGTTGGCTTTTGTTTCGGAAAAGGGGAACAAGCTGCATAAAAACACCAATATAAACAAGGTCTCAATTCGCTTCATACAGACACTTTTGAATTCTTCAACCAGAACCGTTCAATATCTTCCAGCGATTTGCCGGCTGTCTCGGGCATTAACTTCCAAACGATCAGCATGTAAGGTATACACATGAAAGCAAAGAGGAAGAAGGTGCCGGCAGGAGAGGCATTCTCCAGCAACCATGGTGTCAGTTGCCCTATCAGGAAGGTTCCGATCCATAGGGAAAGTCCGGCAACAGACATCGCCAAGCCACGAATCTTCGTCGGATACATCTCTGACAGGAAAACGAAAATAACCGCACTGATAGAGCCGGCAGTGAAGAAGATGTATGCCAGGAAACAACCCAGTAAAAAGAGGCTTGTCATCCCCATCGACTCACCGACAAGGAAATAGAGTCCAATCATCACAAGTGATAGGATCATCCCGGTCACGCCAATATAAACCAGCTTCTTACGTCCAACCTTGTCAATGATCAGCAGAGCGAGGATTGTTGTACCCATATTGACGAGTCCTATCAGGGATTGGTAAAATAGTGAATCACCACTCGACAGCCCACTGGTTTCGAAGATTGATGGTCCGTAATACAGGACAGCGTTCACCCCCATGAATTGTCCCAGTATAGCAATTGCCGATCCGATAAGCACCGCACGGAATATGCCGGGGCTGAGTAGCAGCTTCCAGTCAGATCTTTTTTCCTCATTCAGCATCTGTCTGGTTTCATTGATTTGAAAGCTAACGTCCGAACTGGCGGAGTATACTTTAGATAGTATGTTGGATGCTTCCACTTCCCGTCTTTTCACGATCAACCATCTCGGACTTTCCGGAATAAAGAAAATAACAATGAAAAAGAGCAGTGCCGGAATCGTTTCGGCTCCCAGCATTCCTCTCCATATTTCAGATCCCAGGATTTGCATCATCATTGGGTTGGGTGCACTGTAACCGGCTGCGTTCTGAGAGATGAAGTAGTTCATTAAAAATGCTCCCAGGAATCCGGTGGTCACAGCCAGCTGATAGAGGGAGACCATCCGTCCGCGATGTGATGCCGGAGATATTTCCGATATATACAACGGGCAAACGATTGAGACAATGCCAATGCCTATACCTCCAAGGATGCGAAAGATCACCAGCTGGCCGAAGTCCGCAGCAACGGCGCATCCGATGGCTGACGCAGAGAAGAGAACGGCAGCAAGGATCATTGTCTTTTTCCGTCCCAGTCTGTCGCTGAGAGCACCGGCAAAAATCACTCCTGCAATAGAGCCCACCAATGCACAGCCCACGTACCATCCGCTTTGCAGTGTTGTCAGCCCGAATTGTGACGATACCAGTGAAATGGTCCCCGAAATAACCGCCGTATCATATCCGAAAAGGAATCCACCCAATGCAGCAACTACAGAGAGGAAAAAGACATATTGCATATTTTTCGATTGATTCATTGTTTTGGGTGAATTATAGGTTAAAATATTCCTTATAGCGGTTATACAGGTTGCCTGCCTGACTGTATGCCGATTGCGGACTCATGAAATGGGAGAACTCAAAGGTGATCGCCTTCTCATACTGTGCTCGTTTGGCAGCCTCCAGTTTGAGGCGCAGCTTATCGAATTTGATGGGAAGGAATTTGATAGGCATATCGCGGTCAAACGTCTCCGCATTTGTCCAGCACTCCATGCCGTACTGATCGGCCAGTTTCTTATTTACCTCAAAGAAAGCATCCAGTTCATTGTAGTCAATATGTCCGTCCTGAAAAGCACATGCATCGACCACTTCGTGGATGCCTGCAAAGATTTCACCCCATTCTTTCTCATGCTGTTGCACCGATACGGCATCTTCCTTTGAGAGGGAGATGCCACTGGCTGCCACCGCTTTTTTGCCGTCTATCCAGGGTGATATAAATGTAGGCAATCCTCCTGATACATCTTTACACTGTTTACCCATCGCATAAAACGCGCCGATGGCTCCTTTGGTGGCACGGCTTATTTCGCCGCTGATATACCAGCCTTGAAAGCTTTTGTGTTTCTCTCCGTAGTGCTTCCATACCTCGTCGATCACATACTTATTGTCTTCAATTTCGTGAGACATATCACCGGTAGCCCAGTAATGACCCGAATCGTAGAGTCCGAAATAGAACTTCATGCCATATTTGTCGGCCAGTCTCAGAAAGAGATCCAACAGGTCGACGGAGGGCATGTAGCATCCTTTCTGCAGCAGATAGGTGGAAGGATAGGTGATAAACTTCTTGTATCCCGAACGGATCATGATCACCGTATCGATCCCTATCGCTTTCATATACTGGAAATCCAGATCCCACTCCGCCTCGCCCCAGTTCTGATGAGGTATATCGTGAGATATCTCATCCAGAAATGCGCCGGTGA
>JADMKJ010000086.1 GCA_015478855.1 Proteiniphilum sp. | reverse complement strand
ATGGTTTGTCAGATGAAAATAATCAAAGATCGCCGGTGCATCATATTCACCTGCATGAATTATTCCCGGACGGGCAACCCTGTCCCAGCGGACCAGGAAAGAGGCATCAAGGTGGGTATCACTCACCCGTGACCATGTTTCACCATCACTACTGTAGGAAAAGGAGAGATAGCATCCTCTTTCCACATCAATCCTGAAGTAAATATTTTTCCTGTCAGAATCAGATTGATACAGAATATCTTCCGTACCCTCCCTTACTGATTCAAGGATAATCTTCCTTCCTTTCATTCCAATCGCAACCAGGTTGTTATCATCACCATACATAGTCAATCCCTTAAAGCTGTCGTTACTGTTTTCTACTCGTGTTTCATAGGAATAATTGCTTGTCTGCGGGCGGAGACAAAGGACGGTAGCTTGTTTATTTACTGTCTTAGGTATACCTGTCAGCAGAAGCTTTCCTTTTTCATGTCTTGTACTTACCTCTGAATAGGGGTAGTTCCATGTCCAGTCGACCTTCAGTATGCCACCGGAAAAATCATCGTTAAAATCACCCACTACCTTCTGAATCGTATTAGCGAAAGGAGTATCATGCCTGCTCACAGCCTTTTTACCGGTTTTGAATTCAATCCAGTTGTCGTGGTTCACGTAGAACTCGTGGAGGATAGGCTGACGTCCCAGGTAAAAAGCCTCACCCGGCTGATAACCGTGGCTCAGATAAAACATCCTCCCATCTGGCGTTGACACTGCTGTACCATGACCGCACGAGAGATAATCTCCGCCGCCTCCCGACAGGATGGGGTTTCCTTCATATTTTTCATATGGCCCCCTGAATTTCACTGAACGGGCTACACGCACATCATAATCACTGTTCGGGCCGCAACAACTTTTTGCGGAATAGATGATGTAATAATAATCTCCATAATGAAAATGATATTGTCCCTCAAGACCTATCCCTTCATCATCTTTCAACAAGGAAAATGGCTCACCCTCCAGTCGTAGCCCGTCATCAGACAGGCGACTGCCCAGCAGTTCTATTGGTCGTCCGTCAAGTCCGTACGCTTTCCAGGTGAGGTAAAGCTGTCCGTCATCGTCAAACACAAACGCATCAATCGCTTCTGTACCGTGTTCAACGATGGGGCCATGATCGGTGAACAGCAGTGAAGTACTGTCAGCGATGGCCACTCCGATATAAGAGGTATTGTCCGATTTTCTCCGGGCAGTGTAGTAACAATACATGGTACCATGATGATAAAACAATTCAGGCGCCCAGAATGAATGGGAGGTCCATGAAGGCTTTTCATCAAAGATATGTCCTGCCTGTTCCCAGTTGATGAGGTCGGAAGATTTGAACAGAGGGTAAAACGGAGCCCATTCCGAGGAAGTTCCGGTGGCGTAATATGTCTCATCAACAACGATGACAGATGGATCAGCAATATCACCGCGGATAACGGGATTTTCAAACAGCTGTTTTTCCTGCGTAAAGGCTTGCATCAAAGAGTAAATGGAGAGAGTGAGTAATACAATTTTTTTCATACCTCGGATTTGTTACTACAAAGCTAATAAAAATGAGATAAACAAGAGATGCAGACATACCAAAAAAGCCACCCCGGGGGGGTGGCTTTTCAATAGATGCTGAAAAAACAGCTTATTTGATTTTCTTATATCCGTAGACAGCTCTGTCGCCCAACTCCTCCTCAATGCGGAGCAACTGGTTGTACTTGGCCATACGGTCGGAGCGGCTCAGTGAACCGGTCTTGATCTGTCCGGCATTAGTTGCCACAGAGATGTCGGCGATGGTTGCATCTTCCGTCTCACCTGAACGGTGTGAGGTTACGCTGGTATAGCCGTTTCTGTGAGCCATCTCAATTGCGTTCAGCGTTTCTGTGAGTGTTCCAATCTGGTTCACCTTGATCAGGATCGAGTTGGCGCATCCCGTTTTGATCCCTTTTTCCAGGAAATCAACGTTTGTAACAAACAGGTCATCACCTACCAGCTGGCATTTGTCGCCAATCTTATCGGTAAGCAGCTTCCATCCCTCCCAGTCAGCTTCATCCATACCATCCTCGATAGAATCGATCGGATATTTGGAGATCAGCTCAGCCAGATAGTCAACCTGCTCCTGACGTGAACGTTTCTTTCCCGTGGCACCTTCAAACAAAGAGTAATCGTATACACCATCTTTGAAGAACTCAGATGCAGCGCAATCGAGGCCGATCATCACATCCTTGCCCGGCTCGTAACCTGCATTCTTCACAGCAGTAAGAATCGCTTCGAGTGCGTCTTCGGTTCCACCTGCAAGATTGGGAGCGAAACCACCTTCATCACCTACAGCGGTGCTCAGACCTCTGTCGTGAAGTACCTTCTTCAGTGAGTGAAACACTTCAGCACCCATGCGTAATCCTTCCCTGAAAGAGGTGGCACCCACGGGGCGAATCATGAATTCCTGAAAAGCGATAGGAGCGTCGGAATGTGAACCACCGTTGATGATGTTCATCATTGGTACAGGCAACACATAAGTGTTGGTACCGCCGATATAGCGATAAAGAGGCAGTCCGAGATAGTTGGCAGCCGCTTTGGCAACAGCCAGCGACACACCAAGCAGCGCGTTCGCACCAAGGTTCGATTTTGTCTTCGTCCCATCCAGTTCTATCATCTTGCCGTCGATCTGTGTCTGTTCCAGCACATTCATCCCCATTAAAGCAGGTGCGATCACATCGTTGATGTTGGTCACTGCTTTCAATACACCTTTACCCAGATAACGTCCTTTATCTCCGTCGCGAAGCTCTAACGCTTCATTTTCACCAGTGGAAGCACCCGATGGAACAGCTGCACGGCCAAAAGCACCTGACTCTGTTACTACATCTACTTCAACGGTAGGATTACCTCTTGAATCCAATACTTCCCGTCCTAAAATACTTACAATTCTCATGTTGTTGAATTTTATAATAAAATAATTGTTGTTCTATGCTATGTGATTATAATATAAGCTGATACCTATAAACGAACCTGTTTGTTTATTCGCTTACAAATATACATATTTTTTTGTTAAACAGATCGGCTGCGGATAGAAAGTTAGGTTAAATGTTAATAACGGAAAGAAGCATCATTACCGTAGCGCCATGAGAACTATAGTGCTGATCCATTAACAGATGCAATGAGAACGCTCAGATTGGAGGTGAGCAGCTTTACCGCTATCGCCATCAGGATCACACCGAAAAATTTACGCAGAATATAAGCTCCGCTTTCACCCAGTAGTTTTTTTACCAGGTCTAAATATCTTAATACCAGATAGACAATGACCAGATTTAAAACCACCGCGATAATAATGTTCATTGTATGGTACTCAGCCCTCATTGAGAGCAGCGTGGTAAAACTTCCCGGTCCGGCAATCAGGGGGAACACCACCGGGAAGAGGGTGGAGGAGTTGTCCGTGCTGGTGTTGTCGTTCTTGAATATCTCCACACCAAAGATCATTTCAATGGAAAGTATCAGGAGGACAAATGCTCCCGCGACAGCAAAAGCGGATATATCAAGCTGAAAGAGTTTCAGAATCCATTCTCCGATGAAAAGGAACCCTATAAGTATAACCAATGAATAAGTTGCTGCTTTCTCCGGATGAATCGTTTTATTCTGGCTTCTCAGATTCAGAAATATGGGCACAGAGCCTGTCACATCGATAATTGCGAATAACACCAAGAAAGCACTGATAATCTCAACTACATTTATTGCCATCATAACAGCTCGGTTTTAGAATAAAGAAAGTATATCCTTACATTTTGACACAAAATTAGAAAATTACAGGCAATTATCCAAAGACATTTCAAAATTTGTCAGCAACAATGGATAGCTTTTCATAATTAAAGGGATCAGGATGTACGAAGTTGAGATATTTAATAATTCTGAAAGCGTTGAAATGATGGAAAAAACGTTTCTGAAACGTGGTCGGGGAAGCACTGTTTCTGTTGCATTCGGCAACCTCATCAACGAAACCGGTCATCCGGAGAAAATCAACCAATATGCTGTCCAGTTCAGTGATCATTGCAGTCACCTCCTCACTATCCATCCCGAAGAAAGAATCCTTCATATCGAAGAGTCGCTTCAATTCGTAAAATGATCTTCTGGAATATACTTTCATAATTCCGTCAGGCTCGTCCATTATCTTTTTCAGTGCAGGTCCGGTGCCGAAAGGTATACGGTCAGAAAAACGTGCCATCGGGTATACCACTGTATCATTCAACTCCTTTACATCTCCCAGAGCAAACACTTTCTGCAGAAAATAGAAGTCCTCCCCACCCTGTTGACGTCCCATCCCTCCCACACGGACATAAGCATCAGCAGTGACGGCAAAAGCAGAACCGATGGTATGATAATAATAGGGGAAGCCGGTCTGTTTTAACATCTCCCGGAAATAACGGATATAATCTTCATACTGTCTTACAGCATTCTCAAGAGGATGATCATTCTTCTCTACCCGATGGAAGTAATTATGCACTGTAGCATTCAAACGCTCATTATCTGAAAAAGCTTCATAAACAGATACCATAAAATTATCAGATACTGTACAATCAGCATCCAGGGAAATGATGATCCCACCAGGTTTCCCGTTTTGCAGAAAATGTGCCACAGCAAGATCCATCCCAATCTTACGCGCCAGCCCCACGCCGGCATGTTTTCTGGGCAACCGTTCGAACAACAGGGGAAAGTAGTGAAAACCGTGTTCACTCATTTTCTCAGAGAACATAAGCAGCTGTTCATATGAAAGCCGGTTTTGCAATACTGCGCTCTCATCGGAATGTTCTCCTGAATTAAAAACCACCAGTATCAGCACATTGGCTCCGGGACGCCTGATGGCATGCAGGTTATATAATGTTTCAAACAGATCAGGCTCGTTAAAACAGGGAATAACAACAACCACATCCGTATTCAACTCCGGAAGTATTGAATCACGGATATACGCAGGTTTCTGTCTTTCGGTATATGTTTTCCAGTGCTTCATGAGAAAGAGTAAGCAATATACAAAATAAGGCTCTTTTTACAAAGAACCTTATCGTTAAAAAGCAAGCAGAGAGAGACTATTTCTTCTCTTCAGTAGTTGCAACGGCTGTCACAGGTCCATATTTGCTGTTCAGGAACTCAACCACATCATTTGTAATATCATATTTCTTGTCGGCATACAGAACGGTGCTGGTAGTCCTGTTACTGAAAATAATTTCGTAGTTCTTGTTCGTATTGAATTCCACCAATCTGGATTTAATGGTATCTTCCATCTGGAGATTCATTTTCTGCTGTTCCAGCATGAACTCCTGTGTCAAACGCTCAGCCAGCTGCTGATATTCCTGGTTCATCTGCATGATACGCTCCTGCTCCTGTTGTGCTCTTTCCTGACTTAGGAATGCATTGTTACGCATTTTACGTTCAAACTCCTGTGCAGCTGAATTGATCTGGTTTTCTCTCTGGTTCAGCGTGGCCCGTGTACTCTCTTCTTTTCGCAACAATGATTCATTCAGGTCTTTGGCGAAATTGTAGTTTATCAACAGTGAGTCCACGTTCACAAATGCAATGGGTAATGTAACGGAAGAATCGTTCAGTAATAGAGAAAGATCTTTGCCGGTGGCTCCATTCACAGATGAGTTGGAAGTAAAGTGTAAGATGTAAAGAATAATTAATGCAACCGCCAACACTCCGCTGACGATGTAAGGAGTATAATTCTTCATTTTTATCGGATTTATAAATTTTCTGATTTCAATAATTTTTCTATCGGGCTCACTTTTCTGCTCATTTCGGCATCTTGTGAAGTAGCACATTGAATACCTTTATCCTGCATAGCTTTGCAATCTCCTATATGAATACTATGAAATTCACCCTTTCTTGAGAAGAAAACACGTACACCCATCAATAAAATGGCAATGAACAGGATAACGATACCAAAGAGTAGTATTTTTACCATAATGATTAATTTTAACGTCGCAAAGATAGTTTAAATAGCCAATTATTATACATATTTTCTCATTAAAGATACTAAATTTTTTGTCGGGCCGCTTTTTTTCATGTATTTTTATCGACCACAATATAAAAAAAGAGAATATGACTATAAAAGAATTACAACCCTCTTCTATCTGGGGTTATTTTTACGACATCACACAGATACCCAGACCATCTAAAAAAGAGGAGAGGATGCTGGCCTATCTGCTCGATTTTGCCAGTCAACACAACCTGGAGGCAGAACAGGACAAAGCAGGCAACGTCCTCATCAAAAAAGCTGCAACTAAAGGAAGAGAGAATGCACCAACGGTTATCCTGCAATCACATGTGGATATGGTATGTGAGAAAAATTCAGACATCACCCACGATTTTGACAACGACCCTATAGAGACTATTATTGAAGGTGACTGGATCAAAGCCAACGGCACCACCCTTGGTGCTGACAACGGTATAGGTGTAGCTGCACAGCTTGCTCTTCTGGCGGCAGATGATATTGCACACGGTAATATTGAAGCGCTCTTCACTGTTGATGAAGAGACCGGCCTTACAGGCGCCTACGCGCTGGAAAAAGATTTTCTCTCCGGCGAGATCCTTATCAATCTGGATACCGAGGAGGAGGGAGAGATATATATAGGTTGTGCAGGAGGTAAAGGGACAAGAGCCTATTTCAAATATAAGGAAAAAGAGGCACCCAGGAAATATTTCTGGTTCAGCGTAGAGGTGAAGGGTCTTCGCGGAGGACATTCAGGCAGTGATATAGACAGTGGACTCGCTAACGCCAATAAAATTCTCACCCGCTTCCTGCACTCCCTGATGCGGAAGAAATATGATATGATCCTCTCTGAAATAGGCGGTGGCAACCTGCACAACGCCATACCTCGTGAAGCACATGCTATTGTTGGGGTGAAAGAGAGGTATAAGGAAGAGATCAGAGTGAAACTGAACACTTTCCTGGCAGATGTGCAGGAGGAGTACCGGCTGACGGAACCCAACCTTGACATCCACCTTGAATCGGTACAGATTCCTTCAAAAGTGATCAACAGGAAAGCAGCAGAGAAACTGATACTGGCTTTGTATGCCTGTCCACATGGTGTCATCGCTATGAGCAGTGATATACCGGGGTTGGTGGAGACCTCGACCAACCTGGCATCGGTGAAGATGATCCACAACCATCTGATTGAAGTAGGCACCAGCCAGCGAAGTTCCGTAGAATCTCAGAAGCACTATGTGGTAAACATGGTCTCATCGCTCTTTCATCTTGCCGGAGCGAAAGTTACACATAGCGAAGGCTACCCCGGATGGAAGCCCAACCCTGAATCAGACACGTTGAAACTGGCGGAGAGAGTCTATAAATCACTCTATAACAAAAAGGCAAAGGTAAAGGCAATACATGCCGGTCTTGAATGTGGTCTGTTTCTTGAAAAATACCCTAACCTTGATATGATCTCCATTGGACCTGACATGACCGATGTGCATTCACCCGATGAAAAAATGAAGATCTCCTCGGTAGGAAAGTTCTGGGATTTTCTGGTAAAAATAGTGGAGGCAGTATGAACATAGCTAAAAGATGGGGCGCTTTATTGTTATAACACTTTTCTGGGTCATCTGTGTCTCAACTCTCCTTTGCCAGAACGATCTGCGCATCATGTTCTATAATGTGGAGAACCTGTTTGATACAAAGGATGATTCCCTCAAAAACGATGATGATTTCCTGCCTGATGGTTTTATGCATTGGACATCACGGAAGTATTGGGAAAAGCTCCGCAATATTACCCGCGTGATAACAGCTGTGGGTGAGATGGAACCACCCGCGCTGATCGGACTTTGTGAAGTGGAGAACGACAGCGTGCTCTATGATCTCACAAAACGCTCTCCGTTGAGGGTGCAGGAATATGAATACATCATCACCCATTCACCCGATGAGAGGGGGATAGATGTGGCACTGCTCTATCAGCGGCATCAGTTCAGGCTGTTAGATGCACGTGAATATGAAATAAAATTCAGCGACAAAAGGAGAAGACCAACGCGTAACCTGCTCCATGCCATCGGAGAGATCATCAATGGCGACACGCTCGATCTGTTTGTCTGTCATTTGCCTTCACGCAGCGACGGACAACGTGAAACTGAACCTGCACGGATAGAAGCAGCTGCCTTATTGCGCACGAAAACAGACAGCTTGCTAACTCTACGGGAGAATGCCAGCATTCTAATTATGGGTGACTTCAATGATCATCCTGACAACAAAAGCCTGAGACAAACGCTTAAAGCACGAAGTGTGCAGGGCCTGATCAGAAAGGATCAACGCTATAATCTGTTTTATCACCGGTCACATGAACAGGATTACGGTACCTACAAATACCAGGGACGATGGGAGGTGCTCGATCAGTTTATTGTTACCGGCAACCTGCTGATGGAACAAAATTCTGTTCAGGTGAAAGAGAATAAGGCACATATTTTCAGGGCTGCATTCCTGCTGGAGGAGGATGAACGCTATTTCGGGAAGAAACCATTCAGGACGAACATGGGACCGCGTTATTTGGGGGGCTTCAGCGATCATCTGCCCATCTATATGGATTTGTCAATCCGGAACCTTTAGCTGATTACCAACGGCCGTTTTACAAAACTTTATCATAAATTCCTTAGCTTCTTTCACAAATTAATCATACATTTGCGACCTATAGCTTAGAGAAAATATAACATTCAAATAAATAACACCTATGAATCCACTTTTAATTAACTTAAACGGCTGGGAAATACCTATTATTGTTTTGGTGGTTCTTATCCTCTTCGGTGGAAGAAAAATTCCTGAATTTATGAAAGGGCTGGGCAAAGGCATCAACAGCTTCAAAAGAGGACTTCATGATATTGAAGAAGATATCAAGACCGACTCTACTGATAATAACTCAACTACCGGCAACAAGTAAATTTTCACAACGTGTATCTGCAAAGATACCTTTATCTTTCTTTCTAACTTATACTTTCCCGGACACAACCTGTGTTTTACAGGTTGTATTCGGGTATAACAATCTTCAATAGAGCAGGATATCAATGGCAGAAAAAGAAATGTCCTTTTGGGATCATCTGGAGGAATTCCGATGGACGATTATTCGTACTTTTATTGCTATTATTGTTTTTTCGATATTGGGGTTTATCCTTATCCCGCATATCTTCGATTCTATTATCCTTGCTGCCCGTTCTTCAGATTTTATTACCTATCGCTTTTTTGAAAAAGCAGGTGAATTTATCCCTTTCCTGCCTGATTTTTCTGCCGATTCATTTGATGTTGAGATACTCAACATTAACATGACCACGCAGTTCATGACCTATATCTCTACCTCTTTTTCCTTCGGTGTACTTTGCACGATACCTTATATATTATTTGAATTGTGGAGATTTGTCAGCCCGGCACTCTATGAGAATGAAGCCAGAGGGGTGAAGTCTGCTTTTGCTTTTGGAGGTATCATGTTCGTGATTGGATGTCTGGTAGGTTATTTCGTCGTATTCCCGCTAATATTCCGTTTCCTCATCACGTTTGAGCTGAGTGCATCCATCGAAAATATGATCTCCCTCGACTCCTACATGAGTAACTTCTATACCCTCATCCTGGTCATGGGACTGGTGTTCGAACTGCCTCTGGTATTCTGGCTCCTCTCCAGCCTGGGACTGATCTATCGACCCTTCTTCAGAAAATACCGACGTCATGCCGTGGTGGGGGCACTACTGCTGGCAGCCTTCATCACTCCCTCGGGAGACCCATTCTCTCTTTTTGTGGTCACAATACCGCTCTATGCGCTATGGGAGATAAGTGCCTTTGTAGTGAAAAAGGAACCACCTGCCGATGAAGATGAAGAACTGCCCTCAGTGATTGACTAACTGAGGATGCCTCATCTGCTGACAACCTCTTTACCAAAAGGAGTGAATGCCAGTTTCATCAACTTAAAATGCTGGTTTCCGAAAGGAATACCGATAATGGTAATGTAAAAAAGGAGACCGAAAAGAAGGTGTGTAAGAAGGATGGGAAGCCCCCCCACAAAAAACCAGATCACATTCATCAATAGGGAGATGCATCCTGAAGAGGACTCTTTGTGTACCACCTTCTTGCCAAAAGGCCATAATGCCAGCTCTGCCAGCTTTAAAGATTGAATACCAAAAGGAATACCGATGATGGTAATCATCAGGGCCACACTAGCGAACACATACTCGATGGCAATAAAAACACCACCGAAGACTACCCAAATAATGTTTCCTAACGTTCTCATGCGATTTATTACTTTACTGCAATCACTTCAATCTCCACCAATGCATTCTTGGGCAATGCTTTTACTGCAAACGCAGCACGTGCAGGGAATATTCCGGTAAACTGAGCCCCATACACATCATTCATTTCTCCGAAGAGAGACATATCATCCAGAAAAACAGTTGTTTTGACAATATTGTCAATTGTAACTCCTGCTGCTGAGAGAACCGCTTTGATGTTGGTAAAGATCTGCTCTGTCTGCTCGGTAATACCCCCCGTGACCAATTTACCTGTGACAGGATCAATGGGCAGCATCCCGGATAAAAAAATCATTCCGTTGACTTCCACAGCCTGGCTGTAGGGTCCGATTGCTGCAGGAGCGCTGCCTGTTGTAATTTCTCTTTTATTCATTGTTTTTTGTTTTTTAAGTGATCAGCGATCAGCGATCATTCTTTAAGTTGGGTTTATGATTCAGCGGTTTGGTTTTCCGCGTTCAGTGTTCAGTAATCAGCTTTTAGCCGGGGTTTATTTTACTATAAGCAGTTTCAATTTTTGTATTTAGCGATCAGCATTCAGCTATATTTTGAAACGTCGAAACAGTAAACGTAGAAACCATAAAATTCAGATTTTTCACTTTCCCCTTTTCTCTCCCAGTCCCCAATTCTTAATTTATCAATTAATTCTTAATTATTTATCTCCCTCTCTGTCTTACCACCTCATAAATCAACACTCCAGCCGCAACGGATACGTTGAGCGACTGAATAGTCCCTATCTGCGGTATTCTCACCAACTCATCACTCACCCTCAGATGATCGGCTGCAACACCCATATCCTCGGCCCCCATGACTATAGCCACCGGTACTGAGAAATCTGATTCGGTATAGTAATTTGCTGCTTTTTCAGTGGCTGCCACCACTTTAATCCCACTGTTTTTGAGGAAGACGATTGCCTCTTTCAGGCTCTGTTCCCGGCAGACAGGGATGGTATGCAGTGCGCCGGCAGAGGTTTTGATGGCGTCGGCGTTCACCGTAACACTCCCTCGTTCAGGGATCACGATAGCATCTACACCGGCCACTTCACAGGTACGGGCAATCGCGCCGAAATTACGCACATCTGTCAATCCGTCCAAAACGAGGATAAAAGGTATCTTCCCTTCTTCATATAGCAGCGGTACAATGTTCTCAAGTCTCTGGTAGGTGACGGCAGAGGTAAAGGCGATCACACCCTGATGATTCTTCCTGGTGACACGGTCGATACGTTCCACAGGTACTCTCTGCATCGGTATCTCATAGGTGCGGAGCAGTTGTTGCAACTCCATAAACAGGTCACCCGACAGCTCACGCTTCACCATCACTTTATCAATATCCTTACCGGCTTCCACCGCTTCAATCACGGCACGTATGCCAAAAATCATCTCTTTTTCTTTCATCTATTTTTGTTATTTCATTTTAATCCCAGCATGACCCTTGCATTCTCGACAGCCTGCACGGAGACTTCCGCACCGCTCAGTATCCGGGCTATTTCGCTGATCCGTTCATCCGGTGTAAGTTCTTTTATGCGGGTTGAGACCCTTTCACTCGTTTCCTCTTTGTACACCACAAAATGGGTATCCCCCTTGGATGCTATTTGTGGCAGGTGGGTGATACCTATCACCTGCATCTGCTTGCTCATCTCTTTCATGATAGACCCCACCCTGTCGGCCACTTCACCGGAAGTACCGGTATCGATCTCATCGAAAATAATGGCCGGTAGTGCCGTTGCCCCTGCAATCATCGCTTTTATGCAGAGCATCAGACGCGAGATCTCACCTCCCGATGCGATCTGGGAGACAGGCTGCAGGGCACTGTTCTTATTGGCTGAAAAAAGGAACTGCAAACTGTCCTTCCCGGTGACATCCGGAATATGCTTTGCTTTGAGCTCACAGCGAAAACGTGTGTTTGGCATCTTCAGATAGGTGAGCTTCTCAATAATATCCTTTTCCAGCACAGGGATGGAAGCCTGTCGCTTTTTACTTAGCAGAGCGGCTTTCGTCAACATGTTTGTCCGCTTCTCCTCAGTCTCTTTTTCAAGCATCGCTACTCTTTCATCCAGTGAATCGATGTTCGCCAGCGTAGCAGCCATCTCTTCACGCAACATGATCAACTCCCCAATACTGTTGACGGAATGCTTCTTTTGCAGGTCATAAATGGTGCTCAACCGCTCTTCCAGCAGCAGCTGACGAGCGGGATCAAACTCCACCCCTTCAAAAAGCCGTGACGCCTCTTCACGCACATCTTTCAGGTCGATATATGCCATCTCCACCCTGGCGACCAGATTTGAAACTTTGGGATAGACATGTTGTACGTTCTCAAGCGCTACTTTCACGGAGCGCAGCATCGATTCTACATTCTGCTCATCGCCTGACAAGAATGATGTAGCCATGAAAAGTCCCGACTTGATCTCTTCTGAATGGGTGAGCGCTTCCAGCTCCGTTTCCAGTCTCTCCTGTTCATCAGCCTCTAATGCTGCTTCCGACAATGCGTTATAACGGAAACGGAGATAGTCTTCCTCCTCCTTGTTTTTACGTGATTGCTGCCGCAGATCATTCAATGCTTTTTCCACTGTGCGGTATTCGGCAAACGACTTCGCATAAGCTGTGCGCTCCCGGGATGTGCCGGCAAGCAGATCCACCACGTTCAACTGGTACAGGTTGTCGTTGAGCGATAGATTCTGGTGCTGCGAATGGATATCGATCAAACGCTCTCCCAATTCTTTCAGGTCGTTCAGATAAACCGGTGAATCATTGACGAAAGCACGTGATTTACCATTGGCCCATATCTCCCGACGCAGGATACACTCCTCATCATCATACACCAAATCCTTTTCCACAAAGAATGGTTTGAGGCTGTAGGCAGATATGTCGAAAACACCTTCAATCACGCACTTCGTTTCACCCTGTTGTATATGACGCTGATCGGCCCGCTGACCCAGGATGAGTGACAGTGCACCCAGGATAATGGATTTCCCCGCTCCGGTCTCACCCGTGATCACAGTGAAACCTGCATCAAAGGTGATATGCAGCGAGTCTATGAGCGCGTAATTCTGTATGGTTAATGATTGTAACATATACTCCTTTATCTCAATTTTTCCAGTTCTGCAGTGCGTGAAGGATAGATCCTCTTCAGTGCTTTACAGGCTTCTTGTCTCTTCTCTGCGTGGCTCCGGGAAAGCACATTCACCAGCTCATCAAGCTTTGCATCTCCGAAAAGCGTGATCAGCACACTTCGTGGGCGCTCTGCATAGAGTGAGGAGATTAACGCTACTGAAGATGCCATCCTATCCCGTCCCCGGTCAGCACTTTCTGTCAGCTCATCCACGCCCTGCGTATGGTAATCATACCACATCCGGCGGTAACTCTCCAGAGACCCGTCGTTGAATGCAGCAGCAATCGCAGCACGACTCCTGTCACTGCCATGCATATCCCATCCGCTCCAGCCATAAGGCTGCACATTCGCCGTTATCAGCTCCATCTGCCTGAAAAAGGCTGTGCCACCCGTAGGATATCTGGAATCCTGATCAAGACCGAGTATCAGATAGACATAATAAGCGATGGTTGCCGGCAGGTTGCCCCTGATATCATTAAAATTAAACGTTAACGGCTGATATTCCATATAATCGAAATCGACCTGTCTGTCACGCAAAGCCAGCATAGGTGTGGTGTATGTGGCGTCCCGCACCGGACGGCGCGACTGAACGTAAAGCTCTCCACGGAAAGAGTGAGCAGAAAGAACTTCGTTGATCACCAGCGTAAAAGAGCAATCAATTTTTTCATCTACTCTGTAATTCGCATCGCTCCATCTACGTCCATTGATGAAGGTATGCAGCGCCTCTTGCAGGGATATGAAAATCATCCTGTTTGTGCCCTGTATCTTTGAACTGTTCACTTTCACGACAGCATTCAACTCCTGCGCAGTGAGTGAGTAAACACCTCCCGTGCAGAGCAGCAGTAAGATCATAAATCTGAGAAATATTCTCATCCGGCAATTCGTTGTCGTTTTTTTGCAGACACTGCAAATCGGTATCTTCAACAAACAAAAATAGGCATAATTTCGGACAATCTCTTTTCAGTGGGTCAGGAATATGTTACTGATCACCCTGAATTCTGTACGGCGGTTTATCTGATCTGCTATCTCCTGCTGTTCGGGTGTAAGCATCTGAATAAAATCTTCTGTCAGGAGATCACCCTCGTTCAGAAAGTCATACCCGGAAGCAATCACGCTATTCACACTCTTCGGCTTGTTTTCACCCTCTCCATAAGCTGAAAGTCTTGCTCCGTCAATACCTTTCGATGTCAGATAAGTGACAACCGACTCTGCACGACGCAAAGAGAGGTCCCGGTTGTAAGCGTCCGATCCCCGGCGGTCGGTATGGGCAATGAGTTGAATGGCTATTTCCGGATGATCTGTAAGCAACAAGATCAATCCATCCAGTTCCGTTTTCGAATCGGGACGAAGGGTGGCACGGTCGAAATCGTAATAAATATTCTCAAGGATGACCGGCTTGTTGTAAGGGGTCATCTCAAAATCTACATAGTATATTGTATCATTCACCGTGGAAGATGTATGGAGCGATTGTTTTTGATTGAGAAACCCTTCGGCTGTCGCCATAAACAAATAATCTACCCCCCCCCTGGCTGTAAACCTATACTCCCCTTTCCTGTTGGATGTAAACTGCATCTGTGAGCCATCATTGCCTATCACGGAGAGTGATGCCCCGGGAATAAGCTGATCTTCCCGGTCGACGACAAACCCTTCTACAAGGATTTGACGCATTGACAATGAAAATGAATAGAGGTGATCATATCCGCGCACATCGTCTCTGTTGGAGCTGAAGAAACCATTTTCTCCTACCTGTGTAAAGGTAATACCGAAATCATCGGCTGAGGTATTGAGAGGTGATTGCAGATTGTCTAACTGCCACCTGCCGGTTACCGAAGAGTAGGTAGCTTTAAAAAGATCAAGCCCCCCCATACCGGGATGTCCGTCAGACGAAAAATAGAGGGTAGTATCATTTCGCATAAAGGGAAACATCTCGTTCCCCGGGGAGTTGATCTCGGGGCCGAGGTTTTCTACACCCATCACTTCACCTGTCTGTGTGATGAACGCTCGCCATATATCCTTCCCTCCCTGTCCGCCGGGCATATCAGAAACGAAACAAAGATACCGCCCCGAAGGAGAGATAGCAGGATGGGCAAAGAGAGAGATTGAATCACCTTTCCTTATTTGTAGCGGCTGCCCTGCAGACCATACACCATTGATTCTCCGGGAGTGGTAAATCTCCGTGCCGGTGGGATGATCGGGATCGACACGACTGAATGTGTAATACATCTTATCCCCGTCAGGTGTGATGGATGGTGTCCCTTCATCAAAAACGGTGTTTATCTCCGATTCGATCCGTTGTGGCTTCTGCCATTCACCACGGCTATTTTTTGAGGTGAAATATAAATCATTGTATTTCATGCCGGTAACAGGACTTTTTACTTCACCGGCAGCATCCTCTCTCGAGGACGTGAAGTAAAGCAACCCGTCGTTGTGTGCCAGCATCGGACTGAACTCAGCGTGACGGGAATTGATGAGATCCATTCGCTGAACGACATATCGTGTTGGATTCAGGCTCCACTCCCCGGCCAGCTCAGCTCCCCTGATACCGTTAAGCGCCATCATTTCGCCGGGTTTTATTTGCAAAAAAACGCGGTAGGCTTCAGATGCCTGTAGATAATTGCCTTCCCTGTGCAGCATCTGTGCATAATGAAGATACATCAATGTATCGGGATATTCGAAACGGATGGCATTGCTGTAGGCGGTAACAGCGTGGGCGGATTGATTGAGTTTTCGGTAATTTTCCGCCATCTCATATGAAATCACTCCGCGCAAAGCGTGCTGATCGCGCGGTGTGCCTCTGTAGAGATCCCGATAAACGCGGCTCGCAGCCTGGTACTCACCGGATACATATAGCGCTCTTGCATCACTCAGCACCGCCGGGTTACAGGAAATCATAAGTGAGGCTAATGTGATTATGATAGGGTTTTTAACCCCTCTCAGTATGAGCGATGCACTCCTGATGGTTTTACCCGGCACAGAAAGCGAGTTATGATATTCTTTGTGCAATTTCAAATGAATCCGTTTATTGACATAAACGGATTTTTTAGCAGAATATTGTATGGGATCCTCACTCTTCTCATCAGCACTACAATAACAGTAAAGTGTGGTTTCCACGTTTCAACTTACTGATGCTCGGGTCTTAACAGATCATTCACTGTCTTCACCGGATTGAAGGTAGAGACGGGAACCTCTACAAAGATGGTGTTCCAGTCGCTCATGGCACCGTTCCACAATCCGGGCAGTTCCAGTGCTTTGAGCTCGTTTCCGTTTTTTGATTTATGAGAGATGAATCCTGTGTTCGGATCTACAAACTTTGTCAGGTCGAACTTGTTGCCCTTATGACATTTCACACCACACACCAGATCCACAGGATTGAAATGGGAACTGTTTTTAAAGGCTTCCAATGCGTTGGGATCGTTCTTGTTGATCTGCGAACTTTCCAAAATCTGGAGTGAGGCTGTTCCATCGGCATTCACCACAATAAAGGGGCCCCCACCCGGTTCACCTGTGTTTTGTACCATCCCACAAACCCTGAACGGCCGGTCGAGCTTCCGCATCAAATAAGCTTTCAGATCATCGCCTGCGTCGAACTGTTGTGCAGGAGAGATGGTCAATTCATTTTCGGTGAAAGCCAGCATCTCCGCCAGCTCTTCCGGGTTAACCACTCCCGATTCCAGCTTCGTCATGTAGGCGTGAGCCCGCGCCTGCAAGGTGACCAAAACACCTGCCAGCAGCTGCTTATAGTGTGCCTCTTCATCCTTCAGTCTGTCAGGTACAACATTGTCTATATTTTTAATGAAGATCACATCCGCCTCTATGTCGTTCAGGTTTTCAATCAATGCACCATGTCCCCCCGGGCGAAACAACAGTGTACCTTCATCCTCCCGGAATGGCTCGTTGTTCAGATCCACAGCAATGGTATCGGTACAGGGCTTTTGTATACTATACGAGACAGAGAATGTTGCTCCCAGCTTAATCTGGTAGCTCAATTTTCTTGCAGCTACAAGCAGCTCGAACAGCTCCTTATGCTCTTTAGACACCGTAAAATGAACGTGCACGCTACCCTCTGCATTTTTGGCATACAAGGTGCCTTCAGAAAGATGTTCGCCTACGGGTGTGCGGTTACCTTCGGGATAGGTGTGAAAAAGCAGCAGCCCCTTGGGCATACTTCCATAATCAAGACCCTCGGGATGAAGCAATGCCATAACCACCTCTTTGTACCTACCCTCCTCACATAATGCCACAGCTCCTTTTTTGAACAGATCCTTACAGGTCTCATCCAGCAAGACAAAAAATGCAAACTGCTGAATATTGGAGAAAAATGTTTGTTCAAATGCAGTTGTCGGCACCTCGTAACCGGCATCAAGGAATGTGTACAGATCTTTAAACATACGACTTGCTGCACCTGATGCCGGAACAAATTTGGTAATGGTTTTATCGCTTTTAAGGTACTCCTGCCAAGCTTTCAAATAGATATCTACATCCTCACTCTTCACTCTCATGATCCCTTTTTCAACAGAGGCAGCTGCCACAATAGGTAAAAAAGGGAATCCACTTTTGAACTGATTCAGCTGTCTGTCAATCTGGTCAGTGGAGATTCCTTTCTCTCTCAGCAAATCAAAATCTTGTTGTCTGTACATAATATAGGGATTAAATTAATCTGTAAAAACTGAGAAAATCAGTTATTTGATATCTCTCTACCTCCAAAGATAGAAAATTCTTCTGATATGATTGTGTGGTGAATTATAAAAATATGAATTAAAAACAGCAGTAGAGTCCGACATATTGGCAGAATCTGCATAAGGACAATTTTTGGCACAACATTTGAAAAAGAAACAGTGTATGCGAATAAACCTACATCCGTATATGTAATGGATCGTTTTTTACATATCAAATAGAAAAGAACTAAATTAAACAATATAACAAACTATGAGTAAAATAATCGGAATTGACCTGGGAACAACCAATTCGTGCGTATCTGTAATGGAAGGCAACGAACCAGTTGTAATCCCTAACAACGAGGGAAAACGCACAACACCGTCTGTTGTGGCTTTTATGGATAACGGCGAACGAAAAGTAGGTGATCCTGCCAAGCGCCAGGCTATCACTAATCCCGGACATACAATCTCTTCCATCAAAACATTCATGGGTGAGACATTCGACAGGGTACAGAAAGAGATCGGCCGTGTACCCTATAAAGTAGCACGTGGTGACAACAATACACCTCGTGTAGACATAAATGGCCATCTCTACTCTCCGCAGGAGATATCAGCCATTGTATTGCAGAAGATGAAAAAGACTGCTGAAGATTATCTCGGACAAGAGGTGAAAGAGGCAGTGATCACTGTGCCAGCTTACTTTAGTGACGCACAACGTCAGGCCACCAAAGAGGCGGGAGAAATTGCAGGGCTGACAGTTCGTCGTATTGTGAACGAACCTACTGCTGCCGCCCTGGCTTACGGCCTGGACAAACAGAGTAAAGACTCAAAAATTGCTGTTTTTGACCTGGGTGGTGGTACATTCGATATCTCCATCCTGGAACTTGGTGATGGTGTCTTTGAGGTGAAATCAACCAACGGAAACACACACCTCGGAGGGGATGACTTTGATCACCGTATCATCGACTGGCTGGCAGAAGAGTTCCTGAAAGAGGAAGGAATTGACCTCCGTCAGGACCCTATGGCCCTTCAGCGTCTGAAAGAGGCTGCTGAAAAGGCAAAGATTGAGCTCTCCAGTGCCACCACCACCGAAATAAACCTTCCCTACATCATGCCGGTGAACGGAATACCAAAGCACCTTGTGAAAACATTGAGCCGTGCGAAATTCGAACAGCTTATAGACGATCTGCTGCATCAGTGCATTGATCCCTGCAAGACATCGATGAAAGATGCGGGATTAAGCAATTCAGATATCGACGAGGTGATCCTTGTGGGTGGTTCAACCCGTATACCTGCTGTGCAGGAAATGGTAGAGAAACTGTTCGGAAAGAAACCACACAAGGGAGTGAACCCCGATGAGGTGGTTGCCATTGGAGCAGCAATCCAGGGTGCTGTTTTGTCAGGAGATGTAAAAGATGTACTGTTGCTTGATGTGACACCTCTCTCACTCGGAATTGAAACGCTGGGTGGTGTGATGACGAAACTGATTGATGCCAATACCACCATCCCTACAAAGAAAAGTGAGACATTCTCTACGGCGAGTGACAATCAGCCATCCGTACAGATCAACGTGCTGCAGGGTGAACGTGCGATGGCACGCGACAACAAACAGATCGGCGTGTTCAACCTTGATGGTATCCCCCCCGCACCACGTGGTGTGCCACAGGTGGAAGTAACATTCGATATAGACGCGAACGGTATTCTGAGCGTATCGGCCAAAGATAAGGCATCAGGCAAGGAACAGAAAATACGCATTGAAGCATCTTCCGGTCTGAGTGACGATGAAATCAAACGTATGAAAGAGGAAGCTGCGGCCAATGCCGAAGCAGACAAACAGGAGAAAGAACGTATCGATAAGCTGAATCTTGCCGATTCAACCATCTTCTCAACAGAGAAGCAGTTGAAAGAGCTTGGAGATAAAATCCCTGGCGACAAGAAAGCGCCAATTGAAGCTGCCCTCAGCAAATTGAAAGAGGCTCACAAGGCGCAGGACCTTGCAGCCATCGATGCCTCTATGAATGAACTGAACAGTGTGTTTCAGGCAGCATCGCAGGAGATGTACAATGCATCCAACGCTCAGGAAGGAGCACAGGGAGGACCTGAGGGGGGGCAGCAGCCGCCACAGGACGAGAGTCAATCCTCAGATGATGTAACTGACGTGGATTTTGAAGAGGTGAAATAACCCGCACAAGACAGGGTAAATAAATAACAGGTTCTATCCGCTGTGAATTCAATATTTACAGCGGATTTTTTCATCTATTAATGCAGGATCGGGGATTATTACAGTTAGAATTTATCTGTCAGCATTTAAAAAAACAGATTCTATTGTATTGATATTTAAATTAATATTTTTATCTTTGCAGCCCAAATAGAAGGGAGGTTATTGCAATATTCAGGAAAAAGAAGAGAATTTAAACATCTAAAATTCACATTTCCAGAACTGGAAACAACAGATTGAATGTCCGTTCATAATGCTATGGGCTGCATATAAATATATGTACATCCCTACTGTGAAAGCGACAGACAGGATAGTTGTTATCTTCAGAAAAGATGATAGTTGTCACAATACCGTTAAGAACGGAAACAGCAGACACATCATTCAACGCAATAATAACCAACAAAAAATAAATTACGATTAAAATGATAGTAATACAATTAAAAGAAGGCGAAAACATTGAAAGAGCCTTGAAGAAATTCAAACGTAAATATGAGAAAACAGGTGTTGTAAAAGAACTCCGCAGCCGTCAGGCATTCATCAAACCGTCTGTAGCAAAACGCAAGAAAAAACAACACGCCGTTTACGTTCAGAAATTACACGAAAACGAAGAGTGATTTCGATAAGCGAGAGCAGAGACAAAACTTGTTTTGGTTTTGCCGAGCGTAGAAATTACCTGATACGATCGAATGATTTCGATAAGCGAGAGCAGAGACAAAATCTTGATTCTGGTTATGCCGAGCGTAGAAATTACCTGATACGATCGATTAATTTCGATAAGCGAGAGCAGGAGCAAAACCTGTTTTGGTTTTGCCGAGCGAAGAAATTAACTGAAGCATTCGAATGATTTCGATAAGCGAGAGCAGAAGCAAAATCTTGATTTTGGTTATGCCGGGCGTAGAAATTATCTGATAAAATCTGAATATTTCCACTATAATGTGTAGTTTTTTCTTATCTTCGTAGTTCCATCATTAGTTAGTGAGCTACGGCATGTGGAAAGAAAAATATATCAAATATCTCCGTTACGAGAAGAACTACTCTTCTCTGACGGAGATTTCTTATTTAACCGATTTAACACAATTCGAATTATTTATCACGATTGAGTGCGGCATCTTCGACCCGACAGCTGTTGACAGCGACCTGATTCGCATATGGATCAGCAGGTTGATGGAGCAGGGGCTGAAAGCCCGCACAGTCAACAGAAAGCTCAGTGCAGTGAAATCGTTCTTCAGGTATCTGAAAAAGAACGCGGTTATCGCAACGAACCCCGCCGAGGCTGTCTCAGGTCCAAAAGTGACAAAAAGACTCCCCTCGTTTGTAAACGACAAGGAGATGACACAAATAATTGACGACCCCCGGAATTATTCCGATGATTTCCGCGGGCATCGCGACCAGTTCCTGATTGAGCTGCTTTATCTTACCGGTATGCGCCGGGCAGAGCTTATCTCACTCAATGACAAAGACATCGACTTTGGTGCATGCACCCTCCGGATTACAGGTAAAAGAAACAAACAACGCATCATCCCTTTCTCCGAAGAGACAAAAGAGAAATTAAAAAAATATATCGGAATAAGAGACGCAGAAATAGAGAACAAATCCTCATTTCTGTTTGTTAAAGAAGATGGAGAGCCGTTGTACCCTAAACTCGTTTACAACATTATTCACAGCCATCTCAGCAGCATTTCAACCTTATCGAGAAAAAGCCCGCACGTGCTGCGCCACTCATTCGCTACCGAGATGCTGAACAACGGGGCTGAAATAAACGCGGTGAAAGAGCTCTTAGGACACTCCAGCCTGGCATCAACAGAAGTATATACACATGTAACTTTTGATGAATTAAAGAAAGCATATGATAACGCTCATCCAAGAGCAAAAAAATGAAGGAGGAATAGCATGGAAATAACAATTCAATCTGTAAATTTTGACGCAACTGAACAACTGAAAGCATTTGTTGAGAAAAAAATAAAAAAACTAGAACGATACTCTGAAGACATTATGCTGGCAGAAGTGATTCTGAGGGTGATTAAACCGGAGAGTGCCAACAACAAAGAGGCTGCGGTGAAATTAAACCTTAGACACAAAGAAGCATTTGCAAGCAAAACCGCTGACTCATTCGAGGAGGCGATCGATCTGTGCACCGTGGCACTGGAGAAACAAATACTTAAAACCAAAGAAAAAAAAGGATTGATTACGCCAAAAAAATAATGAAATGTTTTGGCAACATAAAAAATATCACTACCTTTGCGACCGTTTCTCTCCTAACTTTGGAGGGGAACGGTTAAATAAAAGAATATTAGCCTCTTTAGCTCAGTTGGCCAGAGCACGTGATTTGTAATCTCGGGGTCGTTGGTTCGAATCCGACAAGAGGCTCAGAGAATTTAGAAAGCGGGAAAGTGAATTTTCATAATTGCAGTAAGGATCAGATGATTATGAAATCACGGCAAGGTATTGACACTTTAACTGGGCAGTTACCAGAGTGGCCAAATGGGGCTGACTGTAACTCAGCTGGCTTACGCCTACGGTGGTTCGAATCCATCACTGCCCACAAACCAGTTTGCCAATAGGCAAATGAGTCAGTAAGCTAATTGAAAACAGGATGATGAATCCCTCACGGGATGCCAACCAATGGCACATCGGCATATTGATGATTAGCATATTGATTACGCGGAAGTAGCTCAGTTGATAGAGCATTAGCCTTCCAAGCTGAGGGTCGCGGGTT
>JADMKJ010000085.1 GCA_015478855.1 Proteiniphilum sp. | reverse complement strand
CAACATCGCTTACACGTCGCTGTGGGACAACTTTCCCTCATCGGTCACCATCCCCCTGGCAGGGAAAGCATCGCATACCTTCCTGCTGATGGCAGGATCCACCAACCATATGCAGGTGCATGTTCCCAACGGTGAGGTGCTGGTCACCTACCGCGATGGCTCTCAGTCGCGGCTCGAGCTCCGCAACCCGGAGACCTGGGTTCCCATAGAGCAGGATCTCTTTGTGGATGACCATGCCTTCCGCCTATCACACCCGCGACCCTACAGGGTGGGCCTGAAGTCCGGTAAGGTGAGCCGCAACTTCGATGATGAGATACCTGTGGATGAGGTCTACGGCCGCTCTATTGATGGGGGAGCCGCCATCATTCTGGATCTGCCGCTTGATAAAGAAAAGGAGCTGGAGAGCATCACCGTGAGAACCATTGCCAACGAGGTGGTCATCGGACTGATGTCGGTCACGCTCGCAAGATAAACCATCAAAGTGTGTGCTGCCGAGTGCAGAAAACGACGATCTTATAAAATCCTTAACGACAGCATTATGTACAAAATGATTTCAATTTGTGTGATGACCCTGCTGATGATGCAGGGTGCAATTGCACAATCGACAGCCATCAGGTTTGCCGAGTCGGAGATAAAACGCGCTCCGCAGGCCTGGCAGCTGGATCATGGCAAACGACTCTACTTCGGTTACGCACAAGGGGTGGGTACACTGGCCATGCTAAAGGTGTGGAGGGAGACCGACGACCGCAAGTATCTCGATTATGTGATCGAGTGGGCCGATACACTGATCAATGACCGGGGTGAGATTCACCTCTACAGGGTAGAGGCCTATAACATTGATTACATCAACTCGGGGAAGGTGCTCTTCGAAGTATACCGCCAGACCGGTGATGAGAAGTACAGGCTGGCGATGGATCGGCTGGTGGGTCAGATGAAAATGCATCCCCGCACGCACGAGGGTGTCTTCTGGCATAAGCTGATCTATCCGCATCAGATATGGCTCGACGGGTTGTACATGGGATCACCCTTCCTGGCAGAGTATGCCGTCACCTTCAACCGGCCGGAGCTCATCGATGATGTGATGAATCAGTTCCTGGTCACTGCAAGGCGTACCTACGATGAAGCAACCGGGCTCTATTATCATGCCTGGGATGAGAGCAAACGGCAGCGATGGGCCAACAGGGAGACCGGTCAGTCACCCAGCTTCTGGGGGCGCAGCATCGGCTGGTGGTTCATGGCGCTGGTGGATGTGCTGGACTATATACCGGCAGATCATCCCCAACGTCACGAGCTGATCGGCATGATCAGGGGACTGGCCGGGACGCTGCCCCGCTACCAGGATGCCTCCGGCCTCTGGTATCAGGTCCCGGACCAGGGAGACAGGGAGGGTAACTACCCGGAAGCATCGGTCTCCTCCATGTTCATGTATTCGTTTGCAAAAGCAGTGAACAAAGGATACATCGATAAGCAATACCGTGCTGTTGCTGAGAAAGCCTATGAGGGACTGATGAACAGGCTTATCGTGGAAAACGAAGATGGCACGTTAACCCTCACCCGGTGTTGTTCCGTGGGTGGCCTGGGAGGCAGTCCCTATCGTGACGGCAGCTTTGAGTATTACATCAGCGAGAAGATCCGAGACAACGATGCCAAGGCTACCGGTCCCTTTATCATGGGATGCCTCGAGTTGAATAAATAACAATTGATATGATGCATACATTTTCAAGATTCACCCTCTCAATCACCAACTGTCATTATGAAATTATTTAAGATAAAATACACAAGAATGAAACTCAAAAAAACAATCCTGGTTTTGTTATGCACGTTGTTGAGTGCTCCCTTTTTCGCGAAGGAACGGTTCCCGGACGGAACACCTGTATCCGACTGGTTTACAAAGTATGAGAAGGTGGACATCCATGAGCTTGGGACAATTTACCGGATCACCAATCATGGCGTGGTGAACGACAGTACCCTTCTGCAGACTGAGCAGATCCAGTCTGTCATTGACAAGGCGTATACAAACGGAGGGGGAGTGATATACATTCCCAAAGGGGTTTATCTGAGCGGGGCTCTTTTTTTCAAACAAAACACCCATCTCTACCTGGAGAAGGAGGCAGTATTGAAAGGAAGTGATGATATCAGCAATTTCCCCATGCTGCCTACACGCATAGAGGGCCGGAGTATCGATTACTTCGCGGCATTGGTCAATGCCGATGGTCTCGACGGGTTCACCATCTCGGGTGAGGGAGCCATTAACGGCAACGGCCTGCGCTACTGGAAATCATTCTGGCTGCGCAGGGAGTTTAATCCCCAATGTACCAACCTGGATGAGATGCGGCCGCGACTGGTTTTCATTTCTAACAGTAAGAATGTGCATCTCACCGGTGTGCGGCTGATCAATTCCCCTTTCTGGACCACTCATCTCTATAAGAGTGAGAATGTAAGACTTTCAGATCTGACTATTTTCGCTCCCCGGGAGCCGGTGAAAGCGCCCAGCTCTGACGCGGTGGACATTGATGTATGTACCAATGTGCATATCACCCATTGCAATATCTCGGTCAATGATGATGCCATCGCTCTAAAGGGTGGTAAAGGTCCTCATGCCGATAAGGATGTAAACAATGGTGCCAACAGGAATATCATCATTGAGGATTGTACCTTCGGTTTCTGTCACGGCATACTCACCTGTGGCAGTGAGTCGATACACAACCGTAATATTATCGTCCGCCGCCTGCAGGTGGATCAGGCGGTGAGGCTCCTCTGGCTGAAGATGCGTCCCGATACCCCGCAGAATTATGAACATATTCTGATTGAGGATATCCGGGGCAATGCCAACAGCTTTTTATATGTCAAACCCTGGACACAGTTCTTTGATCTGCAGGGAGAGAAGGAGATCCCCCTCTCCTATTCAAGTAATGTGACGATGCGCAATATCACGCTGGAGTGCAATACCTTCTTTGATGTGACAGCATCGGATCAGTATATCCTGTCTGATTTCCTGTTCGAGAACCTTGTTATCAAGGCTGTGAAGCCGGAGATCACGAAAGATTTTATCATTAACTTCAGGTTGAAGAATGTTAGGGTCAATGGGCAGATGCTGTCTCAATGATCTTCGGTGATGTCATCATGAAAAAAGCATTCTCTGTCCTGAGCGATTTTTATTCACAAAAAGTAAAAGAGTATTCCAAATGAACAGATTGATTCCATTCCTTACACTCCTTATTTCATTGTCCCTGCTGCCTGCTCATGCAGAGGGCCCTCCCGCTGTAGCAGAGAAAGATTTCGTGGCTTATCTCTTTGCCTATTTCACCGGCAACCGTGTGGAGGAAGAGGCTGTGAGGTATGCCATCAGCAATGACGGATATAACTTCTTCACGCTGAACAATAACGAGCCGGTGATCGACTCGAAGGTGATCAGCTCCACCGGGGGGGTGCGTGACCCTCATATCCTCCGTTCGGTTGACGGAAAGCGTTTTTATATGGTGCTTACCGATATGACATCTCACCTGGGATGGAGCTCCAACAGAGCGTTCGTGATGCTCAGGTCGGACGACCTGCTGCACTGGACTTCGAGCGTGATCAATATCCGGGAGAAGTATGAAAACCAGGAAGAGCTGCTGCGTGTATGGGCTCCGCAGACCATCTACGATGATCTGGCAGGCAAATATATGGTCTACTGGTCAATGAAGTATGGTGACGGTCCGGATGTGATCTATTATGCCTATGCCAACGATGACTTCACCGATATTGAAGGGGAACCCAGACCGCTCTTTCTCCCCAAAAACGGGAGGTCATGCATTGACGGCGATATCATCAATAAGAATGGTATCTATCATCTTTTTTATAAGACCGAGGGGCATGGTAACGGCATCCGTCATGCACTGACCGACAGTCTTGCCTCAGGGAAATGGATTGAACAACCGGGGTATAAGCAGC
>JADMKJ010000084.1 GCA_015478855.1 Proteiniphilum sp. | reverse complement strand
CACATCATCACATCATCACATCATCACATCATATATATGTTTTCAGGAATAGTAGAAGAGGCGGCAACTGTTGTCGCGCTAAACAGAGAAAAAGGAAACCTCCACATCACGCTGCGATGTTCCTTCACCCATGAGTTGAAGATAGATCAGAGTGTGTCTCATAACGGTGTCTGTCTGACAGTGGTATCCATCAGCGATGACACTTATACGGTCACCGCCATACAGGAGACGCTTGACCGCTCCAACCTGGGCCTGCTGGAGGTGGGCAGCAAGGTAAACCTTGAGCGCAGCATGCCGATGAACGGTCGTCTCGACGGACATATCGTGCAGGGGCATGTGGATCAGACAGCCGTCTGCAGGGATGTTGAGGAGGCTGATGGCAGCTGGTACTACACCTTTGAGTACACCTTTGACAGGGAGATGGCCAAAAAAGGATATATGACCGTTGATAAGGGGTCTGTCACCGTCAATGGTGTCAGTCTGACAGTGGTTGAGCCCACGGATAACAGTTTCAGGGTTGCTATCATTCCCTATACCTATGATTTCACCAATTTCCACCAGATTAAGGAGGGGTCGGTGGTGAATCTTGAGTTTGATATTATCGGCAAGTACATCAGCCGGATTGCTGCATTAAACGGATAAGATGGATTTTCATGAATTGGTCTCTACACGTCAGAGTGACAGGGCTTTTGACCCTGACCACCCCGTTGAAAAAGAGAAGATTGAGCGTATTGTTGAGGCGGCACGACTGGCTCCCTCGGCCTGCAATGCGCAGCCATGGCACCTCATCGTGGTGGATGATCCCCTCCTGAAGAATCGTATTGCCGATGCCACTTCTGCCCGTGCACTCGGTATGAATCATTTCACCAAGCAGGCGCCGGTACATATCGTGCTGGTGGAGGAGAAGGTGAATCTCTCCTCGGGTGTGGGTGGCTGGGTGAAGCAGAAGGATTATGCGCAGATGGATATGGGGATCATTGCTGCTCATATCGCACTGGCTGCTCACGACGAAGGTTTAGGGTCCTGCATTGTAGGCTGGTTCAATGAGCCGAAAATGCGGGAGTTGCTTTCTATCCCTGATTCAAAGAGAGTGTGGCTCGATATTGTGATCGGGTACAGTGTACAGCCGTTGAGGCAGAAGAAGCGCAAGCCTCTTCAGGAGGTGGTTTCCTATAACGTCTACAAAGAGAACAAGAACAGATAGACGTGTTGGAACAGCCTGAATGAATAGTTTATAAACATTAAACTTTAATCTTTTTAACAAGATGTGTGAGAGGATTTGTTGGTGACATCGTAAAATTATGTCATCTTTGCACTCTCATTCAAGATTTAAGGACCAGGGGGCTAAAAGCTGGTTTATATAACGAAACAGATGAATATTAGGAAAAAACATTTCTTTTTGTTGATCGCTTTTCTTACGACTACCATTGTAATTTTTGCACAACAAGTAGGTTCCAATTCTCCATACAGCAGGTATGGGTACGGGCTGTTATCCAACCCGGCCCTGGGTGCTTCTGAGGCTATGGGTGGTATCAGTTACGGGTTACGAAGAAGTCAACAGGCAAACCCTGGTAATCCGGCTTCCTATTCTGAACTCGATTCGCTCACCTTTATATTTGATGTGGGTGTATCGGGACATCTTGCCCGCATGAATGATGGCGTCAACAGCCGTGATTTTTACAATGGCAATATTGACTATATAACCATGCAGTTCCCTCTTCTCCGGAATATGGGTGCCAGCATTGGCCTTCTACCCTATTCCAAGATGGGATATAATTTTGGTGGAGCGCGCTCACTATCCAATATTCAGTATATTGAAACATACAGAGGATCAGGTGGATTAACCCAGATCTATGGAGGTGTAGCCTGGGAGCCGAAGAAGAACATTTCAATTGGAGCCAATTTATCCTATCTCTTTGGTAACTACACCAGGAGCAGCGTGGTAACACCCATTACCTCTTCAGCTTTGGTGGGTGAAACAAAATATATGTATACCATCCGTGAGTTGAAATATGATTTTGGTGTACAGTATACCATACCCCTGGACAAGAAACGTTCCGTAACACTGGGTGCTGTGTATACACCGAAGATTAATGCCAGTGCCGATGTAAATCCTTCAGAGATGCTTTACGCCTCCGATCCATACCAGAATCCATGGACACCACCCTCACAGGTATTAAAAACTGATACGATACATGGGGCAGCTTTTCAGCTTCCTCACACATTTGGGCTTGGATTGACCTACAGCACAGATCATCTCCTGATAGGTCTGGATGGTACTTACCAGCTATGGAAAAATCTGGCTTATCCATCTCTATTGGATGATCTGTCGGATGATAACCGCTTTAATGATGTGATTCGCATCAATACCGGTATGGAGTATGTGATTGATCCAATGAGCCAGAATTTCTTTCAGCGTATACGGTTCAGAGCAGGTCTCTCTTACGCTAATTCCTACACCAACTTCAGCGTGATTAATCCTGATAATGACCAGGATGTTGGAAGGGGCAGCTTCAGGGAATATGGTGTGCATGTGGGGTTAGGCTTACCTTTTCACGATTATATTACGAGACATGTCTCCATGCTCAACATAGGGTTTGGTTACAGCAGACAACAGCCCGATGCTGATTTTATGATCAGCCAGGATATGTTCAAAATATCTATCGGTATGAATATCAATGAGTTCTGGTTCTTTAAGCGTCAGTTTAACTAATAAAAACCAAGTAGACAACTCACATTAAAAAGAGTGAATGATTAAACTATCCTTTTAACATTCTGTCCAACTCGCAAAGAACGAAGAATAACAACTTAAAACATCAAATAATATGAAAAAATTATTATTGTCAGGATTGATGGCTACCTTCATGGTAGTTGGCGTCAGCGCCCAGAAAGCAGGTTATGATCCTGTGAATTCACCATATGGATCCGGTCAGGATAGTATAAGCTGTCGTGAGAACCTGAGTCTTATGCAGACATCAGCCAAAGCGGAAGCTTATGAAAGTGCACTGGGTCCGTGGAATGCAGTATATGAAAACTGTCCGGCATCAAGTAAGAATATCTACATCTACGGTCCACGAATCTTCAAAGCACTGCATGCAAGTGCAACGGATGAAGTCAAGAAAAAAGAGTACCTCGATAAAGTGATGGAGATCTTCGATACCCGTCTTAAATATTTCGGCAATGATGATGCCAAAGGAACAATCCTGGCATTCAAGACCTATGATTACATGGAGCTGATGGGTGAGGAAACCGACCAGAAGGTGATTTATGACTGGTTAGGTGAAGCGATAAATGAGATGAAAGATAAGATGTATCCTCTCGATGCATACTCCTATTATATGGTTGCATCATTAAGTGAATACTACAAGGATAATTCGAATAAGAACCAGTATATTACTGATTATTTTAATATCGTAGGTTATGTGGATCAGGCCATCGCTACCGCCAACGCTACAAACGATGAAACCAATGCCGAATACCTGGGAATGGTGAAAGAGGGTATCGTGAAAGGTTTTATAGCCAGTGGTGCAGGTGATTGTAAGACGCTGACCGAATACTACGCCGATAAGGTAGAGCCCAACAAAGCCAACAAGGAGTTTCTGAATGAAGTGCTGAATGCACTGAGCTCGGTGGGATGTACCGAATCAGATCTCTACTTTACAGCAGCTGAGTACCTCCATATCCTTGAGCCTTCTGCAAGTGCAGCCCTCGGTCTGGCAAACAAGAGTCTGAGAGACAGGGATTACGAAACGGCAGTGAAGTATTATTCTGAGGCAGCTCGTCTGGAGACCGACAAGAAAAAGTCGTCTGATTACATGATGCAGCTGGCGGGGATCTTCTCCAACCAGCGTAACTTCGCCAGGGCTAGGCAAGCCGCTTATGATGCTTTGGAATATAATCCTAACAACGGTGAAGCATATCTCCTGATTGGTCAGCTGTATGCAAGTTCAGCGAACAATATCTTCTCCGAGACTGAAAAAGCGGGGTTGGTCTACTGTGCAGCTGTCGACAAACTACAAAAAGCAAGATCGGTTGATCCGAGCGTCGCAGGTAAAGCCAACAGTCTTATCAACAGATATTCAGCAGGATATATGGATACAGAGACAGCCTTCATGATGGGTATCAAAGCCGGTGAAACGGTGTTTATCCCGGGCTGGATCGGCGAATCTACCACGGTAAGGTTAAGATAATTTGAACACACGAAAAGAGTGTTGAAAAAACAACACTACATACAACAGTCAGGGCGCATAACAATCATTTTTACAATGGTTGTTATGTCGCTTTTTTTTATCTCCTGCAAAGAGAAAGATGAGAATCTTGTTGCCTTTGCCTACGATCCGGAGACAGTTCCTACCATGATCACCGACTCGGTGACACAGCTTATTTCAGATTCCGGTATCACCCGTTACAGGATGATTGCCGATGTATGGAAGGTGTTTGACAAGGCCAAAGAGCCATACTCCTATTTTCCTGAAGGGATCTATTTTGAACGGTTTACACCTGATTTCAACATTGAAGCTACCGTACGGGCCGATACAGCCTGGTATTACAACAAAAAAGATCTCTGGAAGCTGATAAAAAACGTGCATGTGGAGAATATGCAGGGAGAAGTGTTTGAGAGTGAAGAGCTTTTCTGGGATGGGAAGAATAAAAGGGTTTATTCTGATAAGTACATTGAGATAAAGCGGGGAGTGACTGAGATCAAGGGTTATGGGTTTGAATCGAATGTGTCAATGACCGAGTATCGCATTTTTCGGCCTCACGACGGAAAGCTTCCCTTTGCAGAAACACAGCCTGCTGATACCTTGCGATCAGACCCACCCATGACGGAGGAGCCCATACGTGAGATTCCAAAGGATGAAGAAACAATCAAAGAAAGCTAAAAAGTAGATTAATGTCGGTATCTGTAGCGATGGGGTGGTTGATAGTGTGCCTTTTACTCTCTCTCTTTTTTTCAGGCATGGAGGTGGCGTTCGTCACTTCCGACAAGCTTCAGTATGCTGTCAGCAAAAGGTCCGGAGGGGGTTACAGCTTTATGTTGAACAACATCTATGGTCATCCCCGTCAGTTTCTGGCAACGCTGGTTGTAGGTAAAGTGATTGTTCTCGTTCTTGTAATTTTCTTTGCATTGATGCTTGTGGAGCATCTTCAGTTTCCCATTTTAAAAAGTGAATTCCTTCGCGTACTTCTCTTCATTATTGTTGTGAGCTTTCTGGTATTGCTTACCGATGAATTCCTGCCACGAACAATTTTCCGTAAAAACGCCAATTTTTGGGTGAACCTCTTTGTTTTCCCTGCCTTTATCTTCTACATATTGTTTTATCCTTTTGCCAGGGTTTTCCTCTCTCTGTCGAAAGGAATGTTGCGTACCGTCGGCATCCGTTCACCGGAGACCGGTAACAGGGTCTTCAGCAGAGTGGACCTTGATAGTTATGTGAAGAAGAGCATTGATAATATGTCGAAAGAGAGTGAGGTTGATTCGGAAGTGAAGATTTTCCGTAACGCACTTGATTTCTCAGCCATGAAGATCAGAGACTGTATGGTACCCCGTGCCGAAATAGTAGCCGTGAGCATTGATACCGACCCTGCTATGCTGAAGGATAAATTCATCGAAACAGGTATTTCAAGAATACTTGTCTTCAAGGATGATATTGACAACATTATAGGTTACATCCATATGTGGGAGATCTTCAATAATCCTCAGGACTGGACCAGCAATGTGGCAACCATCTCGTTTGTGCCTGAGAGCATGCAGGCAAGTCAGCTTATGAGTGACATGATGCAACAGCGTAAAAGCATTGCTGTTGTTGTGGATGAGTTTGGTGGCACCTCGGGGATTGTGACGATGGAAGATCTGGTAGAAGAGATTTTCGGCGATATTGAAGATGAATATGACGTTGAGTCGAAGTTCGTGAAACAGGAGGCAGAGAACGAGTTTGTACTGTCGGGACGTGTGGAGATTGACCAGCTGAACGAGATGTACTCCCTTGATATACCTGAGTCAGATACATACTCCACCGTAGCCGGTTTTCTGCTTCAGCATACACAACGTATTCCCAAGACCTATGAAACCATTATCATTGGAAAATACACCTTTAAAATCCTTAAAGTTACAGCCCGGAAAATTGAAGTGGTACGATTAATCACCGGTGGAGAGCAACAAAGAGAAACATCTAATTAATGATTGAGCCGGATACTTTTCTTAAAAAATATATATTTATCTGCTTTATTTTTACTAACTTCGTGCCCTTATTTGAATCAAATATATTTTTAACGTTTAAACAGAACTAAATAAAAGTTAAATGGCTACTTTACAAAAGATTAGGGACAAAGGTACGCTTTTGGTCATCGTGATTGGAATTGCGTTACTTGCCTTTGTTTTAGGAGACTTACTCACTTCGGGTACCACACTGTTCGGGAGAGCACAAGACAGAGCGTTCGTGGTGAACGGTGAAGTGATTTCGACAAAAGAATATGCCGATAAGATTACCGAATTTGAAGAATTTCAGAAGATGGTCAGCGGACAAACCTCGCTTGATGAGAACACCTCAGCACAAATACGTGAAGCGGTGTATCAGCAGATGGTTCGTCAGCGTCTCCTCAACAATCAGACAAAGAAACTGGGTCTGGATGTTACCAAAGAAGAGATCAATGATCTTGTACACGGTGAGTCTATTTCTCCGGTTTTACAACAGTTACCTTTCTTTGTAGATCCTCAAACGGGTATCTTTAGTCGTAATGCGTTGATAGACTTCATCAACACAATCAACATGCCAAGTCCCGGTCCGCAGGAACAGGCTATGGTTGATCAATACAAATCGTTGTGGTTATTCATCGAGGATATGATCAGAACGCAACGACTGGAAGAGAAGTATATCTCTCTTTTGTCCAATAGCGTGATTACAAACGACCTGGAAGCGAAAACTACTTTCGATCTGTCACAGAAGAATGCAGATATTGAGTATGCTATGCAAAGCTATTTCACTATGCCTGATTCCGCAGTGACGGTTACCGATAAAGAGATTAAAGCATTCTACGATAAGCATAAGAAATCGTTCCGTATGGAAGCCCCATTGGTAAAGATCTCCTACTTCACCA
Organism: Proteiniphilum sp.; assembly: GCA_015478855.1. Classification (GTDB taxonomy): domain Bacteria; phylum Bacteroidota; class Bacteroidia; order Bacteroidales; family Dysgonomonadaceae; genus Proteiniphilum. The sequence goes on along the minus strand of JADMKJ010000084.1, from coordinate 16,305 downwards.
AGGAGGTACTCCCCAGTAGTGAGGATTTTGCTGAAGTTGAAGCCGAGTCAAGAACAGCATTCAACGAGCTGGCAGCAACCACCAATCCGGCCACTGTGGTGGCCGATTACTCACAGTCACCTTATCGTGATGCTTTCGTGAGTGAATATATGCTTACCCCTGATCAGATAGAGTTTGTCCGTTCGGCAGCCATCAACGAGATGTACGGGCCCAGTCGTGAAGGCAACTCCTTCCAGATCATCAAGCTGATTGACAAGAAGGTAGCTCCCGATTCGGTGCATTTAAGAATGATGTCAATACCTGATGCCTCAATGGTAGGCATGGACTCCGTGGTGACCAATTTTGTGGACAGCATATATGGTCAGTTGCAGGCAGGAGCATCTTTTGCAGCTGTATCCAACAGCCTCAATCCCAATTCTAACGGTGGCGATGTGGGCTGGGCAAGAGAGATTGATCTTGTGTCATTTGGGTCGGAGATGATCAACGCCGCATTCAATGCGCCTGTAGGTCAACCGGTGAAGCTCACCGTTCCCGGGCAGCAGCTGATTATTCAGGTTGAGGAGAGAACACGTCCCGTGAATAAATTTAAGCTGGCGCTGATTGATATGCCTGTGCTGGCAAGTGAAAAGACATCAAATAATATTGATAACGAATTGAATCAGTTTGTAGCCACTTCCGATGTGGGGGATAATTTTAATGTACTGGCTGCAGAGAAGGGATACATGGTACTGCCAAACATCACTGTTTCTGCCAATGATTTCACCTTAAATCAGATCCCGGGAACACGTCAGGTCATCACCTGGGCGGCGAATGAGAAAAAGACGGGTAGTGTGAGGAAGTTCGATCTTACAAACCTGCGTGTTATTGCGCGTGTGGATCAGGTTATTCCCTCAGGAACCACTCCTTTATCTGAGGTTTCCTCCAACATACGTATGCAATTGACAAACGACAAGAAGGCGGAAAAGATGATCGCAGATCTGGAAGCGAAGAACCTGACATCGATAGAGGCTTATGCTACAGCGATGAACACGTTTTCTGACACAGTGCGCTTTGTGAACTTCAACACGCAGAATATTACCGGTCTGGGCTTCGAGCCTGTGCTGAATGCTGTCTCCGCATTTGCACCGCTGAACACCGTAGTAGGACCGTTGAAGGGAAATATGGGTGTATTTGTAACCAGGGTGGCCAACCGTAGCGAAGGTGCTGAGAGTTATGATGCTGAAGCACAGAAAAACAGCATGCTCAATGAGAATGCCTATCGCCTGCAAATGCAGTCGGTGGAGGTGTTGAAAGAGAAGCTGGGTGTGGAAGACAATCGCTACCGATTCTTCTAAAGAGCTCTACTCATTGTAAGATAAAATAAAGGGCCGTCCCACAAATTTGGGACGGCCCTTCTTTGAATCCTGTGACAGGATCACTGTATCTCGATTTTACCTGTCTGTTCCAGTTGCATTGTTTTGCTTGGCTGATCACATACTTCTGTAGGGCCGAAATATTGTATGGGACCGGGATAGACGTAGTCGGTATCGACAGCCCATTTGTCACGCTGACTTTCAAAATATTTGAAGGGAGCACCTTCCAGCTCGACCAGTGCTTTCTGGATCACCGGTTTCATCTCTCCGTGACGACGTTCCATGTTCATCATCATGGTGATGGGTACTCCGCCTGCGACCCAATCAGCTGCCGGAGCTGTAGTATTGCGCACAGAGGCCATGTAGCCTGTTTTGCCAGCCACTGTCAGCATCGATGCGGTATAGCCGAGAGAGTAGCAGTAGTCAGCATCGTAGTTCGAGGGAGCAGCGCAGCGCCCCTCATAGCCGAAGAAATGAGTTATCGTCGCAAATTTATCTTTGTATTTACCCTCTTTAGCCCACGTTTTCAATCGTTTATCCACCATCTCAGCAAGTAGTTTCTCTGTCTCGATGAGCGACACCTGCACATTGCCATGTGGGTCACGGTCGAGAGTGAGCTGACGTGCCACTGTTTCCGGGAGGCTGGCGTAGATAGCTGAGTTTTCATGTGAGAGCTTACTGATGATGTATTCACGTTTACCGGAACGTCTTACCAGATCGAATTCCTCCTGGTTATTCACAAGAAAATCGTTCAGCTCACTGATCAGCTTCTTCATTGCCGGGATAAACTCAATCAACCCTTCAGGGATGATCACAGTGCCGAAGTTCAAACCTTTATCTGCACGCTTCACAATCACAGTGGCAATCTGATCGATGATATCATCGAGCGACAATTCCTTTGCTGCCACCTCTTCCGAGACGATGCATACATTGGGATGTGTTTGCAAGGCACATTCCAGGGCAATATGTGACGCTGAGCGGCCCATCACCTTGATGAAGTGCCAGTATTTGCGTGCCGAGTTACAGTCACGCTGAATGTTACCGATCAATTCAGAATAAACCTTGCAGGCGGTGTCAAAACCGAAGGAGGTCTCTATCTGTTCATTCTTCAGGTCACCGTCAATGGTCTTGGGGCAACCAATTACCTGCACACCTGCATTGATGGAGGCGTAGTATTCTGCCAGCACACAGGCATTCGTGTTTGAGTCATCTCCACCTATGATCACCAGCGCTTTGATGTTGAGTTCTTTCAGTATCTCCAGACCCTTGTCGAATTGTTCAGTGGTCTCCAGTTTCGTACGACCCGAGCCGATGATATCGAATCCGCCGGTGTTCCTGTACTCATCAATAATGTCACCTGTGAGTTCTTTGTACTCATGGTTGATAAGGCCTGCAGGACCGAGGATGAAACCATATAGCTTACTGTCGGCATGTAATCTTTTCAACCCGTCGAAGATGCCTGCAATCACATTGTGTCCGCCGGGAGCCTGTCCCCCCGAAAGGATTACCCCCACATTCAAAGGTTGGTCATTACCTGTATCACCCGATGTGCGGGAAAACGTAACGATTGGCATCCCGTAAGTGAGAGGGAAAAGTGCACTTATCTCTTCCCTGTCTGCTACCGACACGGTGGCGGCACCCTCTTTCATTATTACGTTACCCTTCAATCCGGCGGGCATCTTGGGCTCATAGCTCGCCCTCGCTATTTGTAAAGCACTTTTTGTCATTGAAATGATTTTTTTATGTTGATTTTGTATATCCTTCTGAGATAGTCCTTATTGGGATGTCAAAAATAGCATTTTTTTGGGAATAAGTAAAATGTAAATGCAGATAATTATTTGCAAAGGGAGGCTGAGGATAATTTTTGTCAATATTGTGTAAAAAGGCCCTTTTGAAAAAAAAGTGTTGGATTAAACGAACAATTTTACCATCTTTACCATTTATATCATTATTCTGAAAAATTGACCGATGGATGCCACTAGTGAATTAAGTACAATGGATATGGATGCCATTGAGGCTTTGTATAAGAAATATAAGGAGTCACCCGAAAGTGTTGATGAAAGTTTCCGTTTTTTCTTTCAGGGATTTGATTTAGCAACAACCCATTTTCCGGTCAAACCGCAGAAAAATGCAGATGGTGAGGCTCATTCTCCAAAGGAGATCGCGGTGATGAGGCTAATCAACGGTTACAGGCGTCGCGGACACCTGTTCACCAATACCAACCCCGTTCGGACCAGACGTAGTTACACTCCCACGCTGGCCATAGAGAACTTCGAACTGACTGAAGAGGATCTGGACATTGAGTTCGAGGCGGGAGCAGAGATAGGTCTGGGAAGGACAACCCTGAGAAAGATCGTTTTGCACCTTGAGGAGACCTATTGCAAGTCGATAGGTGTGGAATACCGCTATATGACCAAGCCGGAGATCGTACTTTGGCTGCAGGAGAAGATGGAGAGTTCCAGAAACAGAGAGCTCTTCTCAGATGAGATTAAATTACGTATTCTGGACCGGCTTGTGGAAGCATCTGGTTTCGAGGATTATCTGCATAAAAAGTTTGTCGGTCAAAAGCGTTTTTCACTCGAAGGTTCAGAATCGATCATCCCGGCGCTGGATGCAATGATAGCACGCGGTGGAGCGTATGATGTGAATGATATTGTGCTGGGTATGGCCCATCGCGGCCGGTTGAATGTACTCACCAATATCATGAAGAAGCCCTACTCCCAAGTGTTCCGTGAGTTCAATGCGCAGAACTATGAGGAGGAGATCAAATATGGAGATGTGAAGTACCATCTCGGATATAACAACACCATCGATTATGAGGGGCGCTCTCTCAATGTCAGTCTGGCTCCCAACCCATCCCATCTTGAGGCGGTGGGTCCTGTGATGCAGGGTATTGCACGTGCAAAACTGGAAAATGAACATAATTATACCGATGACGAGGTGTTGCCCATTCTCGTGCATGGCGATGCTGCCATCGCGGGGCAGGGTGTCGTCTATGAGACCATTCAGTTCTCGAAGCTGGAGGGTTACAGGACAGCCGGCACCATCCATATTGTGATCAATAACCAGGTGGGTTTCACCACCAGCTATCTGCAGGCGCGCTCCAGCACTTATTGTACCGATGTGGCCAAGGTGACGCAGTCGCCTGTCTTCCATGTGAACGGTGATGATGTGGAGGCGATGGTGTTCGTCGCGAAGCTGGCACTGGAATTTCGCCAGATGTTCAATATCGACGTGTTTATCGACCTGCTCTCCTACAGGAAGTATGGTCATAACGAAGGTGATGAGCCTCGTTTTACGCAGCCTGAGCTGTATGATATCATTGCCAGGCATAAAAATCCGCGGGATATCTATGCGGAGAAGCTGATAGCTGAGGGGGTGATCACGCGGCAGGTGTTTGATGCAAAAGTAAGTGCATTTCATCAGGTGCTGGAGAGATCATACGAAGAATCAGTGAAAACAGACCGGCTGAATCTACAGCCTTTCTTTTCAGAGAAGTATAAAGATATCCGATTGCCTCTTGTAAAAGACTTTGAGCAGGAGGTGGAGACAAAGATTTCAAAAGAATCCTTTTTATCGTTGGCCGGGCATATTACCACACTCCCTGAGGACATGAAGTTTTTCAATAAAACAAAACGTCTGTTTGCCCAGCGTGCAGCCATGATTGAGTCTGACTCCTACGACTGGGCCATGGGGGAGCTGATGGCATATGCTTCGCTGGCAAAGGAGATGCATACCGTACGATTAAGTGGTCAGGATTCTGAGCGGGGGACATTCTCACACCGTCATGCGGAGATCATCACCGAAAACGGGAAAGAGAAATACTTCCCGCTGAAGAATCTGGGAGGTGAACAGGCACTTGTACGGGTTTATAACTCACCCCTTAATGAATATGCTATATTAGGTTTTGAGTATGGCTATGCGCTGGCTCATCCCGAGGGACTCACCATCTGGGAGGCTCAGTTCGGTGATTTTTACAATGTAGGGCAGGTGATTGTGGATCAGTATATTGCTGCTGCCCAGGAGAAATGGGGTATTAAATCGGGCCTGGTGATGTTGCTGCCACATGGTTATGAAGGGCAGGGTGCTGAGCATTCAAGCGGACGGATGGAGCGTTTTCTGAGTCTCTGTGCCAACCTCAATCTGCAGGTGGTAAACTGCACCACGCCGGCCAATCTCTTTCACGCGCTCCGCCGGCAGCTGCATCGCGATATACGCGTACCGCTGATTGTTTTCACCCCCAAGAGCCTGCTACGTCATCCTGAATGTACCTCAACTATCGCCGACTTTACCGAAGGCAACTTCAGGGAGGTGATAGCAGATGAACAGATGAAAGATCATTCGAAGGTGAAGAGAGTGCTTTTATGCAGTGGTAAGATCTACTATGAGCTGGAGGCAGCACGCAGGGAGTCCGGCATTGAGCAGGTTTCCATCGTGCGTGTGGAGCAGTTATACCCCTTCCCCGGGAAACAGCTAACAATGCTGCTGGAGGGGTATCCTGCGAGTGTTGAGCTTGTGTGGGTGCAGGAGGAGCCGCTCAATATGGGTGCCGCCACGTTTGTAAAGCAACAGTTCACTGACCAGCAGTTACGTGTTGTGAGCCGCCTTCCCAGTGGTGTCACAGCTGAGGGTCTGACAGCACAGCATAAGATCAACCAGGCACATATTATCGGTTTGGCTTTCAATCTGAAGCAGCAATAGAGACAATTTCCGAAAGCATGCATAAAAGATCATAACAACATATCAACATATCATCACATTAAATATATGGCACTAATAGAGATAAAAATACCGAGTCCCGGAGAGTCGATCACCCAGGTAGAGCTTTTTCACTGGCTTGTTGAAGATGGCACTGTTGTGATGAAGGACAGTGAGATAGCTGAGCTGGAGTCAGATAAGGCGACGCTGATGCTCGTGGCTGATGAGACGGGTAAGATCTCGTTCAAAGCCTCGGAAGGTGATATGCTGGAGGTGGGCTCTGTGGCCTGCACCATCGACACCTCCGTGCAGCCGGAAAAGGGTGGTGCGGATAAGGAGAAAGCAGGTGCTGCCGCAAGTGAAAAGAGCGGGGAGCAGCCGCCCGTTGCCGGTCCTGCATCTGCTGATGCCCCCGTGGCTGCACCGCCGGCACCGGATGAGCGGAAGAAGGATAAGTCTGCGCCGGCAACAGATGACAAGCATGCACCGGCAGGCCTTGATCAGGTGAAGATAACCCCGTTGGCGAAAAAGGTGATGGAGGAGAATGATCTGTCGGTGGATGATGTGATCAGCGGTCTCCGGAGGCTGAAGCGCGAGGATGTGGAGGTTTCTATGCATGCCGGAGGTGGAACATTAAGCGGCGGACTGAGAAAACCGGTCAGCCGTGAGATGCGGAGTGAGCGGTTGAGCTCACTGCGCAGGAAGCTGAGTGAGCGTCTTGTGTCGGTGAAGAATGAGACGGCGATGCTCACCACCTTCAACGAGGTGGATATGAAGCCGATCATGGATCTGCGGAAGAAATACCAGCCCAACTTCACGGAGAAGCATGGTATCAAGCTGGGTATGATGTCATTCTTCCTGAAAGCCTGTGCTACCGCCCTGCAGGAGTTCCCCAACGTGAATGCGATGATGGATGGTGAGAACCTCGTCACCTATGATTATGCCGATATCTCGGTGGCGGTAAGTGCTCCCAAGGGGCTGATGGTTCCCGTGATCCGCAATGTGGAGAGCCTGGGGCTGGCCGAGATCGAACGGGCTATCGCCGATGTGGCGGAGAAAGCCCGCAAAGGTCGGCTGTCGATCCCGGAGATGACCGGTGGCACCTTCACCATCACCAATGGTGGTGTGTTCGGGTCGATGATGTCAACGCCGATTATCAATCCGCCACAATCCGCCATCCTGGGTATGCATAATATCCTGGAGCGTCCCGTGGCTGTGGAGGGGCAGGTGGTGATCCGTCCGATGATGTATGTGGCGCTGTCGTACGATCACCGTGTGATCGACGGCAAGGATTCTGTCGGTTTCCTGCTCAGGGTGAAGCGATTGCTGGAGAGCCCTGTAGAGCTTCTTTTTGGCGGCAGCAGCGGTGAGAAAACATTGCTTGAACTCTGAGGTCAAACCGTCACTTCACCTGTGTTGGTTGTTCCCACAATCTTAAACTTCGCAAACTTCAGCAGCAGCTGTTTCTTTCCTGCCGATTCGAACTCTACGAAAGCACGGCGGTCGTTGCCGTTCATCTCCATTGAGGTGACGGTACCGCGGCCAAACCGTTCATGCTCTATGATATGACCTACCACCAGCGCAGATGCCTCCTTCGACAGGGGGATGGAGGAGGTTGACTGCTGCAGCGGCACTGTTTTTTTCGGTGGCGTCTGTTTAAAGCTGTTCTGCACGCGTTGTTCGCGCATCGAACCCCAGAAATCATCTGCCTTCGGGGAGCGGGATACATCGGATGCGGTCTGCTTATCCATCGAGATGTAAGAAGGGTCAATATCCTTCAGGAAGCGGCTCTCTGTGGCGGGGTTGGTCTGTCCGTTCTTAAAGCGGCTTCTGGCGTAGCTGATGGTGCAGCTCTTCTTCGCCCTGGTGAGTGCCACGTAGAACAGACGGCGTTCCTCTTCCAGACCTCTTATCTCCGATTTGACCATCCCCGAGGGGAAAAGATCCTCCTCCATTCCCACCACGAACACATGATTGAACTCAAGCCCCTTGGCAGAGTGGACCGTCATCAGGGTCACCTTCTCGTCGCCGGCATCCTTGTCGGTATCCTGATCGGTCAGCAGTGACACCTCCGAGAGGAAGTCGACTAGCTGGTTGTTCTCTTCACCCTGCTCCTGGCGCGTGGCGACGAACTCACTCATGGCATTGAGCAGCTCCTGGATGTTTTGGGTGCGGCTCATACCCTCGGGCGTCATGTCATCATATGCCTCTCTTGCGATGCCGCTGTTCTTGATCACCTCCTGTGCCAGCTGGAAGGCGTTCATCGATTCGTTCTTTTCGATCAGATCACTGATGAGGGTGTGGAAACCGCTCATTTTCTTAGCTGTGCCAGCGTTGACATCCATATTGAACGCCAGCGGGGATGCCAGTGCCTGCCAGAGGCTGACGTTATGCAGTTGTGCTGCCGATGTGATCTTTCCCACGGTCACATTGCCTATGCCGCGTGCGGGGTAGTTGATGGTTCTGCGGAAAGCTTCCTCATCGTTCGGGTTGACGATGATGCGGAAGTAGCTGATCACATCCTTGATCTCCTTACGCTGGTAGAAGGAGAGTCCCCCGTAGATACGGTAAGGGATATTGTTCTTCCGCAACGACTCCTCAAAGATACGTGACTGCGCGTTGGTGCGGTAGAGGATGGCGAAATCGCTGAACGACGCGTGTTCCTCAAGCCGCATACGTGCTATCTTGTTGGCGACGATCAGTCCCTCCTCGAAGTCGGAGAAGGCACTTCTTATCTCAATCTTCTCCCCCTCCTCATTCTCCGAGAAGACGTTCTTGAAGATCTGCTCTGTATTCTTTTTTATCAGGCTGTTGGCTGCATTGACAATATTTTGTGTGGAGCGGTAGTTCTGTTCCAGCTTGAAGACCTGTGTCTCGGGGAAGTTGGATCTGAATTTCAGTATGTTGTCAATGTTGGCACCCCTGAAGGAGTAGATGCTTTGCGCATCGTCACCCACCACGCAGACGCGGTGGTGCTTCTCTGCCAGCTGTTTCACGATCAGATGCTGGGCGAAGTTGGTGTCCTGGTACTCATCCACCAGGATATACTGGAACTGATTGCGGTATCTCTCCAGCACATCGGGATGATCGCGGAACAGTATGTTGGTCTGCATCAGCAAGTCGTCGAAATCCATGCTGTTGCCTGCGCGCAGCCTGCCCTGATAGCGTTGATAGATCTCATGAATCATTGGTCTCTTGGCCATCTGGTCATATTGCATTATCTCTGCATTGGCAGCATACATGCCCGGTGTGATGAGGCTGTTCTTTGCCCGTGAAATCTGGTTGTGTACCGCTCCCGGTCTGTACTGCTTGTCATCCAGGTTCAGCTCTTTCACGATCAGTTTGATCAGGTTCTTCGAGTCGGTGGAATCGAAGATGGTGAAGTTGCGCTGAAAGCCTATTGCCTCTGCCTCGTTACGCAGGATGCGGGAGAAGATAGCGTGGAAAGTGCCCATCCAGAGCCTGCGGGCACTCTTCTCACCCACCAGCTCTGCGATACGTGATTTCATCTCACGTGCCGCCTTGTTGGTGAAGGTGAGTGCCAGCAGGTAGAAGGGGGGAAGCCCCTGTTCCAGCAGATAAGCTATCTTGTAGGTGAGCACACGGGTCTTGCCGGAGCCGGCACCAGCGATCACGAGTGATGGTCCGTCGCAAAACTCCACGGCGGCCTTCTGTGGTCCGTTCAGTTGTTGGAGCAATTGAGAATCGCTCTCTTTGTCAGTTTTCTGCATAAATACAAAATTACACATTTTATGCGGATCAAAATAAAAAAACTGCCCCCGAATGAGGGCAGTTTAATATGTCGTAGCGTAAAAGTGATTATCTGAAGGTGTAGCGCAAACTTAATGCGAAGCCACTGTACCAGTAATCATTGTAGCTGTTGGTGAAGTTGAACGACGGCTTCCAGTCGAGTGAGGCGGTGAAGGGAGCCCCGGGGAAGATGTATTCCAGTCCGGCAATAAGGTCTGCACCGAGTAGCATGGCACCGTCGTAACGATCCTTATCCCTATGAATACTTCCGATATGTGCACCGATACCCAGGTACCAGTCCAGGTTGGGTGCACCCGCCACGGGTTGCTGATACTCATAGAGACCTGTCAATTGAAAATGACGGGGTGATGCAGAGAGGATAAACTCTCCGGCTGTTGCCGGGGCGAAGAAATGCTTCAGTGTCAGCCCGTTGTCGTATCCTAATCTGACACCAAACCCTGTGTTGTAACTCTGTGCGCTTACTGTCGTCGCAAATGCAGTGATCAAGAGTCCTGCGATAAATAGTTTTTTTAGTTTCATAAGAATAATTTGTTTAATTAAGGTGTATGTAACTCGCTGCAACCCATTTTTTGGAAAAATGAAAATGCTGCTTGTTGTATACAATGTTAAAATAACCGTTCCAATCTCAAATTATCTGAGTTTTGGTTTTGTATATAAGATAACAAACAGCAAGGTTTTTTGTTTAAAAAAGATGAAGAGAGGTTGGTTTTCTACAAACCTGTTTTCAGGTAGCATTGTCTGCAAAGGGGTTGATATTCTTCTGTTTCGCCCAGCATGACCTGTTTGTCGTTCTTCACGAGTCTGTGGGAATAACTGGCCAGATTACCACACTCCACGCAAATGGCATGCACCTTGATCACATCATCGGCAATGGCGCACAGCCCTGGTATCGGGCCGAAGGGGACCCGCTTGAAATCCATATCCAGCCCGGCGATGATCACGCGCATACCCTGGTCAGCAAGCTGTTGGCATACGCCGATCAGCCCTTCATCAAAAAACTGTGCTTCGTCAATTCCCACTACTTCTACCTCTGACGAAAGCAGGAGGATATTGCTTGAATGCTCCACCGGTGTGGAGAGGATGGTGTTTCTGTCGTGTGACACCACCTCTACCTGTGAATAGCGGGTGTCGATGGCCGGTTTGAAGATCTCCACCTTTTGTCTGGCTATCTTTGCCCGTCGCAGGCGGCGCAGCAGTTCTTCCGTTTTGCCGGAGAACATCGATCCGCAGATCACTTCTATACGTCCGGCCCGCATCGTCTCATTCAGTTTATTTTCGAAGTACATCTCTGTGAATGGTTTTGATTAGTGGCAATAAACATGCATACAGCCTGTATACTTTTTATTTTCCTTTTACAATTTTCTTTATTTCATTCAGTTGGTTGAGTGCCTGCATGGGAGTCAGATTGTTCACATCGAGATTGAGTATCTCATCGCGAATCTGACTGAGAACCGGATCATCAAGCTGGAAGAAACTAAGTTGATACCCCTCCCTCTTCCCGATGATATCATTGATAGGTTTTTTAATCCCCTCGCTTCTGTTGGACGACTCCATCTCCGACAGGATCGCATCGGCTCGTTTGGTGATGCTTTGCGGCATCCCTGCCATCCTGGCCACGTGGATGCCGAAGCTGTGCTCACTGCCGCCCGGCATCAGCTTGCGGATGAAGATCACCTTGTTGTCGATCTCCTTCACTGCCACATTGTAGTTCTTAATTCGTCTGAAGGATTTCTCCATCTCGTTCAGCTCATGATAATGTGTTGCGAAAAGCGTTTTTGCACGTGCTTTCGGATGTTCATGGATATATTCCACTATTGCCCAGGCGATGGAGATACCATCATAGGTGCTGGTGCCGCGACCCAGCTCATCGAAGAGTATCAGGCTGCGGTCGGAGAGGTTGTTGAGGATGTTGGCCGCTTCGTTCATCTCAACCATAAAGGTCGATTCACCCTGCGAGATATTGTCTGAAGCACCTACACGGGTGAATATTTTGTCCACCAGCCCTATTTTGGCAGCATCGGCCGGTACAAAACAGCCAATCTGTGCCATTAATGTGATGAGTGCTGTCTGGCGCAACAGTGCCGACTTTCCCGCCATATTAGGGCCGGTGATAATGATGATCTGCTGCGTGTTGTTATCGAGATAGAGATCGTTCGCAATGAATGGCTCGTCATGAGGAAGCTGTTTCTCAATGACCGGATGGCGACCGTTCTTGATATCTATGGCAAGGGAATCATTCATTTCCGGACGGATATACCTGTTTTGCGCTGCTACATTGGCAAAAGAAAGCAGGCAATCAGTCCTGGCAATGAGGCTAGCATTGGTTTGTATAGCGGAAATAAAATTGATAAGATGTTCCACGAGCGACGTGTAGATTTGGTTCTCCAGTGAAATGATCTTTTCTTCGGCGCCCAGGATCTTCTCTTCATACTCTTTCAGTTCTTCAGTGATGTATCGTTCTGCGCTCACCAGAGTTTGCTTCCTTGTCCAGTCGGCCGGCACCTTCTCCTTGTGTGTATTACGCACTTCGATATAATAACCAAAGACATTGTTGAACGCAATTTTCAGCGAGGAGATACCTGTTCTCTCGCTTTCCCGCTGCTGCAGCTGCATCAGGTAATCCTTGCCGGAGTAGGCAATCGCACGCAGGTCGTCCAGTTCACTGTTGACGTTCTTACGGATGTATCCGCCTTTATTCATCAGTGAAGGAGGATCGGGCAGGATCTCCTTCTCAATGCGGTCGCGTATCGCGGTGCAAGGGTCCAGTTTTTCCCCAATCTCCTGGAGGCTTTGATTTTCCGATGCAAGGAAAGCTTCCCTTATGGGTTCAATGGCCGTGAGTGCCACCTTCAGCTGCACCACCTCCCGGGGAGTGATCCTGCCAACGGCTGCCTTTGAGATGATCCGTTCCAGGTCGCCGATAAGGGAGAGTTGCTGACTGAGCAATGTTTTCAGGTCCGTCTCCCGGAAAAAGTTCTCCACCACATTCAATCGCTCTTCAATGGCTTTGGCTTCCCTGAGCGGAAAGACAATCCATCGCCGCAACAGTCGGGCACCCATGGGTGATATGGTCTTGTCGAGCACATCGAGGAGTGTCTTGCCGCCCTCGTTCATGGTGGAGATAAGCTCAAGGCTGCGCACCGTAAACTTGTCGAGTCGCATGAAACGTTCTTCATCGATACGCTTCAGTGCATTGATGTGTCCTATATGGGTATGCTGCGTGATATCGAGATAGAATAATATCACCCCGGAGGCAATGATTCCCTGCAGCATGTTTTCAACGCCAAACCCTTTCATACTTTTTGTTCGAAAGTGGGAGAGGAGTCTGTCCCGAGCAGCTTCTTCAGTGAAAATCCAGTCATCCATTTCAGACAGCATCCAGTTGGGTCCGAAATTCTCTTCGAACTTCTTCTTGTTGCCGTGCTCAATCAACACCTCCTTTGGTGAGAAGTTAGAGAGGAGCTTGTCCATATTGTCGCGATTACCTTCGGTAGTGAGGAACTCCCCCGTAGAGATATCGAGGAAGGCGATGCCGTACTGATTGTTTTTCGCGATGTGCAATGCACAGAGGAAGTTGTTCTCCTTATGGTTAAGGATGGTATCGTTGATGGAGACACCAGGGGTTACCAACTCGGTCACTCCCCTTTTCACCAGGTTTTTCGTCAGCTTGGGGTCCTCCAGCTGGTCGCAGATTGCCACGCGTTTACCTCCACGCACCAGCTTGGGCAGATAGGTGTCGAGGGCATGGTGAGGGAAGCCTGCCAGCTCCACGAACTGAGCGGCTCCGTTGGCTCTGCGCGTGAGTGTGATCCCCAATATCTCAGATGTCTCAATGGCATCATCAGAGAATGTCTCATAAAAATCGCCTACGCGGAACAGTAAGATAGCATCGGGATGTTTTTTCTTTATCTCGATGTACTGCTTCATCATTGGCGTTTCTGCTATTTTCTTTCCCACAGGCTTTTTCTCAGTTGGTTTTAAAAAAGCGAAATTACAAAAAAAAGAGGAGCAACAAAAAGTGTTTTTCAATCATACCTGTTTCCGGAGGTTAAAAATAGATTTATTTGTTGCACTTTGTTTTACAATATAATCTTTTTCAACTCTATTATCCCTTCCGATGCCCCTTTTTGTATATGATGGATGTCATATCGCCGGGTGTGTACTTCTTTGGGGTCAATCAGATAAACAGGTATATTTCTCTTCACCTCATTCAGTAATCCTGCTGCCGGATAGACATTTAAAGATGTGCCGATGATCACGAATATATCGGCCCCGTGGGTGATCTCTTCCGCTTCCGGAATCAGTGGAACTGCCTCACCAAACCAGACAATATGAGGACGGAGCTGGAACCCTTTTTCGCACAGGTCACCCAGCCTGATATCGCAATGCAGCGGGTCAATATCGTAAATAAGCGAGTCATCTCCCGTGGAGCGGGCTTTCATCAGTTCTCCATGGAGATGCAACACCCTACTGCTACCTGCCTGCTCATGCAGGTTGTCGATGTTTTGCGTGATGATGTGCACATCAAAATCATTCTCCAGCTCCGCCAGCATCCTGTGTCCCTCATTCGGTTTTGCTTTCAGCATCTCCCTGCGACGCATGTTGTAAAAGTTAAGCACCAGCTCGGGGTCTGCGTCAAAACCTTCGGGTGTGGCTACCTGCTCCACCGGATATTTTTCCCACAGTCCTCCTGAATCACGGAAGGTGGCAATGCCGCTTTCGGCACTCATGCCGGCACCGGTAAGTACGATCAATCTCCTTTTCATATAAATAGCTCTATGAGGTTGTAATGAGACAAATATAGTTTTTTATCAACGTAAAAGGGTAATGTTTCATATTAAAATCGTACTTTTGTCCCCAAATATTATAAAGGAAAAAGTTAATGGACAAATTAAGTTACGCATTAGGAATGAGTATGGCCTCAAATCTTATGAATTCGGGGTTGAGACAGCTGGATGTTGAATCATTTGTGAAAGCCTTCACCGAGATCATGAACAGCAGCACTCCTTCCATGAGTCCCCAGGAAGCCAATGAGATTATTCAGCAGTTTTTCAGTAAAAAACAGGAAGAGATGCTTGGAAATAACCTTGAAGAGGGAAATGCCTTTTTGCAGGAAAACGGGAAGAAAGAGAATGTGATCACCCTGCCCAGCGGATTACAGTATGAAATACTGACAGAAGGAAGAGGTGAAAAACCCAAAGCTACCGACAAGGTGAAATGTCACTATCACGGTACACTCCTCAATGGTACTGTATTCGACAGTTCAGTGCAACGTGGTCAGCCTGCAGTGTTTGGTGTGAATCAGGTGATCAAGGGATGGGTTGAAGCATTGCAGCTGATGGCTGTAGGATCGAAATGGAGATTGTTTATCCCTTCTGATCTTGCCTATGGTGAGCAGGGTGCCGGTGGATCTATAGAACCCAACGCAACGCTTATTTTTGATGTGGAATTATTAGGGATAGAATAACCCTCCTGTTAAACAACAAATAATCTCTTTTTGAGATAAGATATTACAGAAGCAGAAAATTTAAATTAAAAAAAGAAAAATGGAAAAAAAGTTTTTAGGCACATTAAGTGCATTGACAGTTATGGCAGTGATGATGGTTTCCTGTGGAGGTGCATCAACTCCAAAAACCTCACTGAAGAATTCAGTAGACAGTGTCTCCTACGCCTATGGCGTAAGCATGGCCGACCAGGGTCTGGTTCAGTTTCTTGAACAATCGGGTGTGATTCTGAACACCTCCAACCTTGAATATGACTATCAGATGAGAATGACAGCTGCCGATTCCACACAACGTGAAGTGTTGCAAAAGGAGCTGGATGCAAAAATTGATTCAGTGAATAAGATTAATGCACCCCGCCTCAATGAGTTTATCAAGGGGATGACTGAAGCGATGAATCTAGAGGAGAAATCACCCTATGCCAATGGATTGAGCATCGGTGTGCAGTTCTCTCAACAGATGCTTCCACAGTTTAGCGGAATGCTTTTCGGATCTGATTCCACCAAGAAGGTGAACAGAGACCAGGTGATGGCCGGTCTTATCTCTACATTGAAAAATCAGGAGTTGGCCATCAGTAAGACAGATGCCAACGGTTTGATCCAGACAGAAGTGGAGAAAGCGCAATCAGCAGATCAGGCACGCCAGGAGGAAGAGCTTAAGTCACAAAATCAGGAGAGTATCGCTGCAGGTGATGCCTTTATGGCCGAGAACGCCAAAAAAGAGGGTGTGGTTACACTACCCAGCGGGTTGCAATATGAGGTTATCCGTGCAGGTAACGGTGCTATTCCTGCTGATACTGATCAGGTGAAAGTACATTATCACGGTACATTGATCGACGGTACAGTTTTCGACAGCAGTGTAGAGAGAGGTGAGCCCGCCACATTCGGTGTGACACAGGTGATCGCTGGATGGACAGAAGCATTACAACTGATGCCTGTTGGATCTAAATGGAGATTGTATGTTCCTTATGATCTGGCTTACGG
>JADMKJ010000083.1 GCA_015478855.1 Proteiniphilum sp. | reverse complement strand
CTTATAGCTTATAACTTAAAAAAATGGGATTAAGCAAAAACAGGATAAAATATATCCGTTCGCTGAAGGAGAAGAAATTTCGCAGTGAACACAATACGTTTGTAGCGGAGGGAGTGAAGCTGGTTTTCGATTTGCTTGCCACCTGCAGGTGTCAGTTCATCGCGGCACTGCCTGAGATACTCACTGTTCATCCCGAGATAGAAGCAGATGAGATTGTGGTAGCGAGTGAGAGAGAACTGAAAAAAGCAACCTTTTTGAAAACAGCACCACAGATGATTGCTGTTTTTTATCGTCCCGATGATGAGATAGAACAAATTGACCTGAGTGATAAGCTGAGTCTTGTACTGGATGGTGTGCAGGATCCGGGCAATGTGGGAGCAATTATTCGCATCGCCGACTGGTTTGGTATAGAACATATTATCTGTTCAGAAGATACAGCCGACCTCTATAATCCCAAGACAGTGCAGGCAACGATGGGTGCCATTGCCCGAGTGAAAGTGCATTATACAGAGATTGCGTCTTTTCTGCAGCAGCAGAGTCACCTTCCCATTTACGGCACCTTTCTGGAGGGAGCCGATATTTACAGCGGGACCCTCCCGGGCAATGGTTTTATCGTAATGGGTAGTGAAGGGAGAGGTATCAGTAGTGAAGTGGCGGAACAGATCAACAGGAAGCTGTTCATCCCAAATTTCCCTGCCGGGAGAGCCACATCCGAATCATTGAACGTAGCTGCCGCAACGGCAATTGTATGTGCTGAATTTCGTCGGCGGGTGAGATAAAGTGCGCGGGTGAGATAAAGTCGGCGGGTGAGACAAAAAAAAATCACCCGTGTAAAACAGGTGATTACCTAAAACAAATCTGAAGAGAATAAAAATCTCCTATTCAAAAGGAGATGTGGGTGGAAAACGGGGCTCGAACCCGCGACCTTCGGAACCACAATCCGACGCTCTAACCAGCTGAGCTACAACCACCATATTTGATATTCGGCTGCAAAGATACAATTTTTTTATCATTCCACATCTAAAACGGTGAAATTTTTAAAAAAAATGGCAACTGAAACCATTTCTCCTTAAAAAATAGTATATTTACAAAATATAAGATGCACCCTTGACATGCTCAAACAGGTTTGGCTTGTCTCTGGATTTTCATTATATTTGAAGTTGTTACTGAACACAAAAAAAGAGTCAAGACTGTGTCGAATAAAATAAAACTTTCCATATTAGGAATATCATTCAGCCAGGTACAAGCCGGTGCCTATGCGCTTATTTTTGCGGAGGAGAAAGGAGTCCGTCGTCTCCCCATTGTCATTGGAACACCTGAGGCACAGTCGATTGCCATCGTCATGGAAGGGATCACTCCTCCCAGGCCGCTGTCGCACGATCTGATGTGCTCCATCTGGAAAGAGCTCAAAGTCGATCTACTGGAGGTATTGATTCATAAGTTTGAGGATGGGGCATTCTTCTCTGAGTTGTTGCTGCAGCAAAACGGGCAGGAGTATCGTATCGATTCACGCACTTCGGATGCTGTTGCTTTGGCTATACGCACCAACTCCCCGATCTACACAACCGAAGATATCATGCAAAGGATGGCCATTGTGTTCGATGAGCAGACACCAGCGGCACCGGCAGAACCGTTGAAGGATGAGAGGGGTCAATCAGATGAGGAGTTGTCGGAAATACGGATTGAAGAGTTAAAAGAGAGGCTCAGGGAGGCTGTAAATGACGAGAACTATGAGTTGGCAACACACCTGCGTGATGAGATCAACCGTAGAGAGAATATATCCTGAAGTGAAGCAATATGGCCGATACACTATTTTATTGTCCTGATATTGTAAAGAACCCCAGACTACCGGAACAAGAATCACAACATTGTGTCAAGGTCCTCCGCATGAAGGAAGGTGACCGTCTCACCGTCACCGACGGAGAGGGATTCATTTACGACTGTGAGCTGCTGGAGGCGCATCCCAGGCATTGTACGTTAAGCATTCTTCATCAACAGAAGGTAGAGAAAAAGAGGGATTACACACTTCATATCGCTTTTGCACCTACCAAGCAAATGGACCGCAACGAATGGTTCATGGAGAAAGCCACCGAAATTGGGATAGACTTTTTCATCCCACTATCAAGCAGTTTCTCCGAGCGCAAAGAGATCAAGCGGGAGCGGTTGGAGAAGATCGTAGTTTCGGCAATGAAACAGTCACAACAGGCTTTCTTACCCGGCATTGAGGAGATGGTCAGGCTGAAGGATTTTATCTCCCGTCCCTTCACCGGTAGAAGATTTATCGCCCACTGTTACGCTCTCCCTAAAAAGCCACTGACAGAGACATACAGGAAAGGGGAGAATGCACTGATCCTTATAGGTCCTGAGGGTGATTTCAGTGAAGAGGAGGTAGCGCTTGCAATCGAAAATGGTTATGAACCTGTAAGTCTGGGAGATACGAGACTTCGCACTGAGACAGCCTGCCTTATTGCCACCCACACCATTCATGTGATCAATCAAATAACATCAAAATAAGCCACAATGAAAAAAATATTATTCATTCTTCCAATGATGTTGTTGCTGCTTGCAGCAAGCTGCAACAATAGTGGTAATAAGAAAGAACTACCCCGGATTGCTATCGCCGGCATCGCTATTGAATCGAGTACCTTTTCCCCTGCAGTCTCACACGAGGATGCATTCAGGGCAAGAACAGGTGAAGATGTTTTCAGCTATTATCCTTTTATGAAAGTCGATTCAGGGATCATAAACCGTGCAGTCTGGCTCCCCACCCTGCGTGGTCATGCCATGCCGGGAGGCATCGTCACCTTCAAAGCATACGAATCGCTGGTCACAAAAACACTCGATATGTTGAAGGAGGCAATGCCGCTGGACGGGATTTTCTTCGATATTCACGGTGCGATGAGTGTGCAGGGGCAGGATGATCCGGAGGGAGAATTTCTGGTGCGTATTCGCGAACTGGTGGGGACCGATGTGCTGATATCGACATCCATGGACCTGCATGGTAGCGTCTCTCCGCGCCTGGCACAGAATACGGATTTGATTACCTGTTACAGGCTGGCCCCACACGAGGATGCCATCGAATCAAAAAAGAGGGCCGTGACCAACCTGCTTGAGAGGTTTGAAAGCGGAAAAGGCAAACCTGCCTACAAGGCATGGATTCCCGTCCCCATTCTTCTGCCGGGTGAGAAGACCAGTACCCGTATTGAGCCGGGCAAAAGTCTTTATGCCGGTATTCCGGAGGTGCTGGATGGTGATAACGTGATCGACGCTGCGATCTGGATGTCCTACCCATGGGCCGACGAGCCGCGCAACCATGGGGTGGTGATGGCTTACGGTGATGATAAAGAGGCTGTAGGGAAAGCGGCAGAGCAGCTAGCCCGGCATTTCTGGGATGTTAGGAATGAATTTGACTTTGTGGCGCCCACCACCTATCTGGAGGAGGCACTGGAAAAAGCGCTGGCAAGCAACCAGCAGCCGTTTATCATCAGTGATATGGGCGACAACCCCACCGCAGGTGGTGCGGGAGATGTGACCTGGACACTGCATGAACTCTTCAGACACTCAGCCCTGCAGCAAAGCGGCAAGACACTGATTTATGCCTCCATCCCCGGGGCAGAACTGGTTAAGAAAGCCATTGAGGCTGGTGTAGGCGGAGAGATTGATGCTACCGCCGGGGCGGAAGTAGACAATCGTTTTGCACCTCCTATTCGTCTGAAAGGAGTGATCACAGCCATCAAGGAGGATAGCACCAATAGTGAGGTGGTGGTGAAGAGCGGTAATATCTACACCATCGTCACTGAAAAAAGAAATGCCTATCACTACGAGAAGCAGTTCACCGATCTGGGTCTCAACCCGCGTGAGGCTGATCTCCTGGTGGTGAAGATAGGCTACCTTGTGCCCGAGCTCTATGAAATGCGTGGCGACTGGATCATGGCGCTCACACCGGGCGGTGTGGATCAGGATCTGCTGCG
>JADMKJ010000082.1:20381-23451 GCA_015478855.1 Proteiniphilum sp. | reverse complement strand
ATGATGTTCCGTGAGGTGGCCGGGCGAGCCAAAGCGAAAGAAGTCGAAGAGTGGGGCACGGAGAGCTTCGTTTTTGTTGGGTTGAATGCACTCACCCCTACCGAGATCGTGTTGATGGAACATCTCAGAAACCTGGGTATGGGCGATTTCTACTGGGATTATGATTCTCCTTTCATGGACGATCCACAAAACCGCGCCTCGTTCAGAGTGAAGGATAATCTCTTGCTCTTTCCCTCACGGTTCAATATTGACAAGCCCGATGAGGCAACTTCGAAGACTAAGATTGAGCTGATCGGTATCTCCTCGGGCGTGGGGCAGGCAAAGCATCTGACACAAATACTATCAGAGCTGATTGCGTCTGGAGAAATTGCCGATCCCAATGAAGCCATTAACACGGCTATCGTGCTGCCCGACGAGAACCTGCTGTTGCCTGTACTTTATTCCATACCTGCAGAGATAGGCAAGATCAACGTGACCATGGGTTATGGCCTGTCGCACGCATCGGTATCCAGCCTGGTAGAGCATATTGCGCTGTTGCAGCAACACCAGCGTAGCTGGAACGGAGAGACAGCTTTCTATCATCGCTATGTAAAAGCGTTGCTGAATCATCCGCTGGTGATGATGGCTGCGAAAGAGGAAGCTGAGGCGCTCAAAAACCATATGCTCACCTTTAACCGAATCGTGGTACCTCACTCCGAGATACCCCACCATCCGTTGTTACAAATGATTTTTTCTCCCGTGACAGCGTGGGAGGAGATACCCGGTTACCTGCAGATGATTCTCTCTTTTCTCTACAACCGTCTAACGGAGGAGAAGCAGGTGGAGGGGACGAGTGTGAGCAGCACCCGCTCCATCGACCTGGAGAGGGAGTTTATCGTGCAGTACTATAAGACCGTGACCCGCTTACAGGACAGGCTGAGGGAGGCGAAGGTCATGACGGTGGAGACACTCTTCCGGCTGCTGAAGAAGCTGGCCCATAGCATCAGCGTCTCGTTCAGCGGTGAACCACTTTCAGGCCTGCAGGTGATGGGTGTGCTGGAGACACGTGCCATCGATTTTGAGAACCTGATCATCCTCTCCATGAACGAAGGTGTCTTCCCGATGCGGAACCCTTCCAACTCATTCATCCCCTACACCCTCAGGAAAGGGTTCAACCTGCCTACCTATGAGCATCAGGACAGCACCTATGCCTACCATTTTTACCGGATGATCAGTCGCGCCAGGCGGGTCATCATGCTCTATGACACGCGCACAGAAGAGATGCAGACAGGTGAGGTGAGCCGCTATTTCTATCAGCTAAAGTATCTTTATCACAAAGAATTCGATATCTCTGAAAGGGTCGCCACCTATGATGTCTCAATGCCCGTGGTATTGCCTGTTACAGTGACAAAAACAGCGGAGGTGATGCGCAGACTCGATGCGTTCAGGGCCGGAAATGGTAAATCATTGTCGGCTTCCCATATCAATAATTATATCGATTGTCCCCTCAAGTTCTATTTCACTGCTGTGGAGGGACTCTCTGAGGAGTCTGAAGTACAGGAGTCGGTGGAGGCTGATGTCTTCGGCTCCATGTTTCACCGGCTGATGGAGACCATCTACAACCGGTACAAAGGTAGCAGCGTTAACCCTGATGTAATAAATGAGATTGTGAAGAATGAAGGATACCTGACAGAAATACTGGAAGATGCCTTTGCCCGCTACTATTTCAAAGATGAGAAGAACCCCCGTCCACTGGTGGGACAGCATTACCTTATCGGTGAGATCCTGCGGAGCTATGTGAAGCAGACGCTGGAGGTTGACAAGCAGTTCACCCCCTTTACCTACGTCGGTTCTGAGTATCGCTTCAACAGGCCCTATCGAGTGAACAAAGGGCTGAAGGTCAATTTTAAAGGGAGCATCGACCGAATAGACAGGGTGGGTGAGGCCAGTCGTATTATTGATTACAAAACCGGCATGGGAGAAACCAATTTCACCGATATGGAGTTGTTGTTTGACGCATCCAGGGAGAAACGTCCCTATCAGATCCTGCAGGTGTTTGTATACGGGCTGTTCTATCTCCTGGAGAATCCAGGTACAAAAGTTTCACCCTCCGTCTATTACCTGCGGTCTGTGTTTGATAAATTTGATCCTGTCATCCGCTACGATAAACATCCCATTGATGATATCTCTGTTCTTCTGCCACAGTTTGAAGAGCGATTCGTTTCCATCCTGGAAGAGATCTTCAATCCCTGTGTTCCTTTCACGCAAACACTGAACAACAAGAACTGCAAGTGGTGTACTTTTAAGGAGCTCTGCAATAAATAACCGTGGGATACTGGTGCGTGCTATCTCTCCTTGCCGGTGAAATCAGCCGGATAGGTCACACTGTGATGGATGGTGCCGTCCAGCAAACGGAGCCATGTGTCGAACTCCCGCT
The DNA here is from genome assembly GCA_015478855.1 of Proteiniphilum sp. GTDB lineage: Bacteria > Bacteroidota > Bacteroidia > Bacteroidales > Dysgonomonadaceae > Proteiniphilum. The sequence continues at coordinate 21,035 of JADMKJ010000082.1, read as the reverse complement.
TGTTTTCCCTTAACAGCACTACACGGGCACCGTTGCTCTCAGCTGTATAGGTCGTACTCCAGCCGCTGAAGCACCCGTAGGCGAGGGCAATATCATGATGGTTCACGATGTAGTCGTTCACATGGTCGTGTCCCACAAAAGTAGCCATGACATCACGCATCTCCCGCATTGCAAGGAACAGGCCCGAATTGAGCTCAGGAGAACATTCAGCTTCTTTTCTTACTCCATAACGGCTGTTTTTCTCATTATCGAAAGCTATTCTGTACTCAGGCAGCGGAATATGAAAATAGGCCAGTGCCGGTAAAGGCTGCAGGTTATTCTTAAAAGTATAGTGTATGCTCTGTTTTTTATACCATGCTATCTGATCGGTCGTTATCCATCCATAACCCTCCACATCTTCTATGGTGGAGTATGCGCCTGAATCGAAACAATAAACAAGTGCAGCCTCTCTTAAATTCTGATTACTGCTGTAAATAGGTATTACATTGTCCATCACCCTGTCCGGAGCTATTGCCGATAAACTGTTGAGGTTATAGGGATAGGAGGTAACAATCTCCGCGATCGTGGCACGTGTCACACCCTGCTCATGATCATGATTACCCAGTGTTACGGCAAACGGTATATTCTTTTCAATCACCGGCCTGGTCACGGCAT
>JADMKJ010000082.1:0-20281 GCA_015478855.1 Proteiniphilum sp. | reverse complement strand
CCCAGTGTTACGGCAAACGGTATATTCTTTTCAATCACCGGCCTGGTCACGGCATCCCACCCTTGTTGTACAGGACCAGTGACAATGTCACCGGTGAAAACCACCATGTCCGGTTTTTCAGCATCCAGCACCCTGGTAATCAGTAGCAGTGTTGTGTCCGATTTCGGGTTACCATGGACATAATGCATATCGGTGAACTGAACGATCTTAAAAGTTCCCTCTTCATTGAACAGGAGTTTCTGGGCATTCAGTGAAATGGTGAGAGAAGTGAAAACGAACAAAATGATCAGTCTCTGTTTCATCATTGTTGTGATTGAAAGGATGTCAGATAAAAATGAAAAAGACTCACTGCATTGACTGCGTGCCGGGGCAGATTAATTGTCTGTCACCCTTCCCGGCATTGTCGATCCGATAACGAACCGCAGCGTCATCCAGTGGGTGGCACCATCAAAGCCGGCAACCTCTTTCTCGTAGTCGGGCTTCTGGAACTGATAGCGCAATCCCACTTTCAGGATCCTGTTGATCTTACCCGGCGCATAGTTTTTGTCGGGGATGTTATAATCAACGCCGAATCCGGCATTCCACACCAAAGAGTTGATCTTCAGTACTGAGAGCACCGGATCGGAATTGGCCGTTTTCAGGTTGGGTTCAATGAATCCATATCCGATACCGGCAAAGGGATAGAAACTGATGTTGTCTGCTTCCAGGATGTTAACCCCTATGTTGGCGCCGATAAAAGCATGCAGTGCGTTGGAGCCGGACGGCCATGTGGCTTCTCTCCCGTCGTCGACCATCACCACCGGGATATCCTTTGCAAGGGCATTGCTTGAGAAGCCGCCGTTGATCATCAGGAACACTTTCTGATAGTAGATGTTGAGCTCTGTGTCTGCTGCAAACCCCGTTTTAAAATAGTCTCCCAGGTCGCCGGAAGGAACCATGGTGCCTAATCCTGCTCCCCACGAGAATGCCCATGGTGAGGGGATCACACGATTGTCGCGCTGTGCATGGGCCAGGCTGGAGATAAAGAATGCCGTGATGAGCATTCCTACAATTTTTTTCTTCATTATCAATTTATTTAGTCTGTTCTGGTCTGTTTTCTCTGTTGTTTCACGCTCCTGAAGATAAGATAAACGGCACTCAGCAGCATGATGATCAGTGCTCCAAAGGCGATGGTGTCTGTCACCCTGATGCTCTGCGGATCGAAACGGAACACGATGATGTGCTCCCCTGCAGGTACAGGTAATGCCCTGAGGGTGTAGTTTACCCGCACCATCTCTGCCGCCTCACCGTCGATCGTTACTTTCCAACCTTTGGGGTAGTAGACCTCTGAGAAAACAGCCAGTTCCTCTTTCTTTGCATCCACGGCATAGATCAGATAATCAGAATCATATTCCGTAAGCCGGATGGTGGATGCACTGTCGGCAGGTGCCGGCCTGTACCCTGCCAGCAGGGGCTCGAACTTCCTGTCGGCAACCGCCATCTTCCTCAGGTCGATCGCTTTCAACGCTGCAATCTCCTCGTCGGCGCTATCCACGAAACGTATATCATCCACAAACCAGACATTACCCATTGCATGGGGGTTCATCACGGGAAGGGTGGTTCCATCCTGCGCCGGCATGATGATCCACCGGGTATTCAGCATATTCAGCACTTTGAAACCCTCACCGTCCACAGAATCCAGTCTCCCCTGACTGCTGATGATCTCCTGCTGCAACCGGGACATCTCAGTGGTGAGGTGGAGATCGATCAGATCCTGGTAGCGTCTCAGCTTCGCTGCGTGATAACCGCCGATCACCTTATGGCTGTAGGGAGTGACACCATCATTGAAGGTGCTGGTAGCCATATTCAATACACGGTAGTATTGGGTGGTATCCTGCAGGATCAGTTCATCGGCCGGCGATGGGGTGAAGAGTTGCTGCTGATTGTTCACCGCCACGAAGTCAGCATCATTCAGATAGCGTTTGTTCACGCCCCACATGTCGAGAAGGGAGAGCAGCAGGATCCCTGCCACGGCCCACTCTGCCCTGATTTTTTTGCTGATAAACAACCATACCATGGCTGTACCCGCGACAATGATAAAGAAGCTGCGCCATGCGTCAGCAGTGAACAGGGCAATCCGCATATCGGTCAGGTTGGCGATGATGGGCTGGATATGTTCAGCAGGCAGCGACTGCAACGCCATCATCTCTGATGAGGAGACAAAGGTGGAGAAGAACAGCCGGGGTGCGACAGCAAACAGCAATGCGATCCCACCGGTGGCACCCAGGCTGATATAGAGTGCCCGCATGTTGTTCTTCAGCACTTCCGGTTTCTCAACGATCTCTTTCACCGCCAGTGTTGCCAGCAGGGGGATACAAAATTCAGCGACTACCAGGATGGAGGAGACAGCACGGAATTTATTGTACATCGGCACATAATCGATAAAGAAATCGGTCAGCCCCATATAGTTTCTCCCCCAGGAGAGCAGGATGGAGAAGAGCGTACCTGCCAGCAATGCCCATTTGAGCGGACCCTTCACAAGAAAGAGACCGAGGATGAACAGCATCAGCACGAACGCACCCACGTAGACCGGCCCTGATGTGCCGGGCTGATCACCCCAGTATTGTCCCAGCTGCTGGTAAATCTGCTGGTATTCGGGACGTGCCTTGCTCATCGCCCGCTCATTCTCGGAAATGGGCACTGAGGCTCCCCCCTTGGTGTTGGGGACCAGCAGCGTCCATGTCTCACCGATACCGTAACTCCAGGCGGTGATATAATCACGCTCAAGGCCGTCGTCGGTTTTGTTCTCCTCGCCATGATGTGTCAGCTCCGACTTGCCGCGCATGGTCTCTTTCGAATATTCATAGGTGTGATAGAGGCTGCTGGCATTGGCCGCCACCCCGATAAGTCCGGCTACAAGCAATACAGCTGTCGATTTGAGGAAACCGGCCACCTGCTTCTGTCTGACCGCCTCCACAAAAAAGGCAACCACGATAAAGAGCATCACGAAGAGGAAGTAATAGCTCATCTGAATATGGTTGGCTGATATCTGAAACGCGGTGAAGAGCATGAAAAGAAATCCTCCCAGCAGCTGTTTTCTTCGGTATACATAGACCAGTCCCGCTATCGTAGGAGGGATATAAGCCAGGGTGATGAACTTCCAGATGTGCCCTGCAGCGATAAGGATGAAGAAGTAGGATGAAAAAGCCCAGACAACAGCCCCCAGCGCGCTGATAAGCGGTGATGCCCTCAGTGAGCGCATCAGGATGTAAAATCCAAGCAGCATGATAAAGAGCAGGTATACATAGTTGGGAAGGAAGAGGGAGTAAACCTTTTTCGCGAAATCCTGCGGCCCGGATGAGTCATAGGTGGGGCTCATCTGGTAGGATGGCATGCCGCCGAACATTGAGATGTTCCATCGCGTGCGCTCACCATCATGCCGCTCCATATAATCACGTTGCTCCTGGCCTTGTCCGATCGCCGCCAGCGAATCGTGCTGGGCAATCACGCGACCGTCCATCACAACCGGAACAAAGTAGAGGAAAGAGATAAGTACGAACACCACAATCACGATCAGATCGGGAAGGAAGCTTTTTAAGTTGGCAGATATTTTCATTGTTGATCCTTTGTAATTAACTGTTGACTGCACAAAATTACATTTTATTATCCGAATTAACTATACCACTTTCCGCTCTTTATGGTGAAACCAACAAAAAAAATGAGAGAAAATTTGCTTCCTCTCATCGTCAGATATTTGTTGATCGTCTCTTTAGAAACGTTTCCCTATGGTGATGCCCATGCGGGGATAGGCACCGTCGTTGATAAAATCACGTCCTGCACCGAAATAGAACTCCCCCACCCAGTTGTTCCGCGACAGGTACTTCCATCCCAGGGCGATACCCAGGCCGGCACCCGTTGCTTTTTCATTTCGGGAGACATAGGAGCCGTTCTCGAAAAATAGTTCGTCCGCATCGATCGTGAACAGTCCGCCATTGGCTTCTATAAAAAAACCGGCACCATACTTCTGCAGATTTTCGGCGTCACCACCGAAGAACCAGCGGAAATGGGGTGTGATAAGGAAATGGGTGGGGTATACATCTTTTTCAAGCGCTACACCGAGCGATACTCCCACACTGATGTCGGTGTTTAATATGCGCTCATAGCTAATCTCCGGGAATGACCCGAAGATGCTGCTTCCAAGGTTCAGCTTCAACTCATCTTTCGGAAGATCACGTGAGATCTTCCAGCCCATCACCCTGTGCGTTCTCTGCGAGAATACAGAAAGACTCATCATTAAAACGACGAAAAGGATTGCTTGTTTCTTCATGTTATACATTTTTTTTGAATAGAATCGTGACCCTCGCTTATGCATCGATTCACAACAGCTGTTTGTGACATCCGATCTTATAAGAATCTGCGTGCATTTTCTTATAAGATGCACCTTCAGCTGAATAGTTGCACTGATTGTGTTAAATTTAACAAAATCACACCACCTTGCTTCCCGGCAACACCTCTCTTGTGGGCTGAACCAGTGCCAGAGAACCATCGGCGTTCTCAGCAGAGAGGATCATTCCCTCCGAAAATATGCCTCTTAACTTCCGCGGTTCAAGGTTGGCAATAAAGCAGACCTGCCTGCCGACCAGCTCTGCCGGGTTGGGGTAGTAAGCCGCGATTCCCGAGAGGATGATGCGTTGCTGCAACCCGTCGTCGAGCAGAAACCGGAGCAGCTTGTCGGCCTTGGGAACCTTCTCACATTCCAGGACGGTGCCTACACGTATGTCCAGTTTCTCAAAGGTGTCGAACTGGATATTCTCCTTCACCGGCATTGCCCGGTATTCACTCTCCTCATTCTCTTTCTTTGTGTTGAGCAGCTTCTGTACCTGTTGCTCAATCACCTCATCCTCTATCTTTTCGAACAGCAGCTCCGCTTTGCCCAGCGTATGTCCCTCAGGAAGCAGGTCAAAAGATCCCAGCTGCTCCCACAGCAGACCCTCTACCTGCAGGAAAGTACGCAACCTCACCGTGGAGAAGGGGAGGAAGGGTTCAAAAACGATGGAGAGATTGGCCGTGATCTGCAGTGCGATGTTAAGGATGGTGGCAGTACGCTCCATATCTGTCTTAGCCGTCTTCCAGGGCTCTGCATCGGCCAGATACTTGTTCCCTATGCGTGCAAGGTTCATCGCCTCTTTCTGCGCTTCACGGAAATGGTATGTCTCCAGCAGTTGTTCCACTGCCGCTTTCACCTTCTGTGCCTCGGCGATGGTGTCGCGGTCGTATTCCGTCAATACCCCAGCCGCGGGCACCTTGTTGTTGAAGTACTTCTGCGTGAGTACCAGCGCACGGTTGACGAAGTTACCGAAAACAGCCACCAGCTCATTGTTATTGCGTGCCTGGAAATCTTTCCAGGTGAAGTCATTGTCTTTGGTCTCGGGAGCGTTGGCGGTGAGCACGTAACGCAGCACATCCTGTTTACCGGGGAACTCCTCCAGGTACTCATGCAGCCACACCGCCCAGTTGCGGGATGTGGAGATCTTGTCTCCTTCCAGGTTCAGGAATTCGTTGGAGGGTACGTTCTCAGGCAGGATAAAGGATCCTTCCGCCTTGAGCATCGCCGGGAAGACGATGCAGTGGAAGACGATATTGTCCTTGCCGATGAAATGGACCAGCTTGGTATCCTCCTGCTTCCACCATTTTTCCCAGCTGTCGGGCAGCAGCTCCCGCGTGTTGGAGATATATCCTATGGGAGCATCGAACCAGACGTAAAGCACTTTCCCCTCAGCCCCCTCCACCGGTACGGGTACGCCCCAGTCCAGGTCGCGGCTCACGGCGCGTGGCTGCAGACCCAGGTCGAGCCACGACTTGCACTGACCGTAGACGTTGCTCTTCCACTCTTTGTGCTCTTCCAGTATCCACTGACGGAGCCATGCTTCATGCTTGTCGAGAGGAAGGTACCAGTGTTTTGTTTTTCGCATCACCGGCACAGCACCGCTGAGTGCCGATTTCGGGTTGATCAGATCGGTGGGGCTGAGTGAGGTGCCGCACTGCTCGCACTGGTCACCGTACGCTTTCTCGTTCCCGCAGTGGGGACAGCCACCGGTGATATAGCGGTCGGCAAGGTATTGCCCTGCCTCCTCATCGTAATACTGCTCACTCTCCTGCTCGGTGAACGCACCCTTGTCGTATAGGGTACGGAAGAAACCTGATGCCGTCTCCCTGTGTATATCCGATGTGGTGCGTGAATAGATATCGAAGGTGATACCAAACTCTTCGAATGATTTTTTAATCATTCCATGGTATCTGTCCACAATGTCCTGTGGTGTCACACCCTCCTTGCGGGCTTTGATGGTGATGGGGATCCCATGTTCATCGGAGCCGCCGATAAAGAGAACCTCCTCATTTTTCAGCCGCAGATAGCGGGCGTAGATATCGGCAGGTACATATACACCCGCCAGGTGTCCGATATGTACCGGGCCGTTGGCATAAGGCAAGGCCGATGTGATCAGTGTACGTTTAAATTCTTTTGACATAAATCTTTCAGAAATAGGATACAAAGATATGAAAAAACGCTCTTTTTAACGTATGAATCGCAGAAATATCATCAAACGAAAAACAACCTCTCTTTTTTTCTTGTTATAGAGGCGTACAAACGAAAAAAGTATGAACTTCAACTTACAGGGAAAGACCGCGATCATCGGCGGAAGCAGCAAGGGACTGGGCAGAGCCTGTGCCATAGCACTGGCACTTGAAGGTGTGAACATTGTGCTATGCGCCAGAAACAAGGAGGCACTGCGCGACACACAACAGGAGATTGAGTCGCTGGGTGTGAAGACACTCGCACTCACGGTGGATATGACCAGTGGTGATGATAATGCACGTGTAGTGCGTGAAACCATTGCCCGCTTCGGAAGGATCGATATCCTGGTGAACAATTCCGGTGGGCCTAAGCCCGGGAGCTTCCGCGATATCACAGAAGATGATCTGGATGAGGCCTATGCATCTGTGCTGAAATACAATATCAGGATGATCCGCCTCTGTCTTCCTTTTATGGAAAAAAACGGCTGGGGACGGATCGTGAACATCACCTCTGTCACTGTGAAAGAGCCCGCACCCAACATGGTGCTATCTAATATCTTCAGGGCAGCGGTGGTGAGTTATGCCAAGAGCATCAGCAAGGAGCTGATTGCCAAAGGGATCACCATCAACAATGTATGTCCCGGCTATTTCAGGACCGACCGTGTGACGCAGCTGATGCAGGTGCGTGCAGATGAGGAAGAGATCACGGTGGAGGAATATGAACAGAAGGCGATCCTCGCCTTTCCGCATAAACGTTACATGAATCCGCAGGAGCTGGGTGACATGGTCTGCTATCTCTGTTCCGATCAGGCTTGTTCCGTGAACGGCACCACCATACAGATCGATGGTGGGACGCTGAGTGGATTACTGTGAGGGTAACACGGCCAGTCGCCTGCTGAAATCTTCCCAGAGAAGTTGATAGAAAAGCATCGTCTCCTCACTGAGTGCTCGTTTTTCCGACGGAGAGATCTCAAACACCCTCTCTTTCTCGTAAAGAACGGAGAAGTCAGGATGAAACTGAACACCGAATACATTTTTATAGCGTGTGTGCTCTATTGCTTCCACAACTTTTCCATCTGTGGATGTGGCAGCCACACGGAAATTTTTCCCGATCTTCTTTGCTGATTGATGATGAGCACTTACCACCTCAGGATCTCCGGAAAATGAGCTGAAATCAAGGTGACTGTCTTTCATTATGCGGATGGGGTGGAGATGGATAAAGGAGAAATTATGCTCATTACTGATGCTGTTCCAGTAGTTCTTGTGAATATTCTCAGGGTTCTCTCTCAGGATACTCTCATAGGTCGTTTTCCCATATAACTGAGATGGGATATCCTGGTAGAGTGTTCCTCCGCTTGCCACGTTCATCTCCTGCATACCGAGGCAAATACCGAGTATGGGATAGTCAGGGCGCTTCTCCAGCAGCGGTATGTTATTTTCATTCTGAAAACCGCCGATAAGATGGTGCAGGAACGAGATCTCCCAGTTTTTTCCTTCCGCAACCATCGCTGTGGTGAGAAGGGTTTCCTCACCATATATACTGGGAACGATGTCATTGCCACCTAAAAGAATAAGTGCATCTGTCTTGTGGAATATCTCACTGAATTCCTCACTGCACGCGTTGGGGACGAAAAGACTATCCAGTGTGATGCTGCCATTGATGATCTCTATCGGGATGTTGTAGTTGTGCTCCAGCAGAAACTTTTCTGTGGATGCGATCGATGATGCTTGTGTATGATGATAGATTCCGATGATCGCGATACTGTCTCCCTGAATCAACTCTTTCCCGATAAGATTGATGACGTTCTGCAAGTTGCCCGGCGTGGGATTGACAACTCCCAGGCGTGTGATAGTACCGGTTTGCGCACAGGCAGCAAACAGAAGAAAGATAAAAAGTGAAAGGAGTACTGTCCGTTTCATACCATTCGCTTTATTTCATTGTTGTTTTCTCCTGCGGATTCTCCTCCCTGAATCTCACCCAGTAATCCCGGATGGTTGTTTTCATCTCTTTGTGGAGCACCAGCAACCCGATAAGGTTGGGGATCGCCATAAAAGCCACCGTGAGCAACGACAGATTCCAGATGATGGTGGTATCGGTGAAGGAGGCCATGAAAAATCCAAGGACGAAGATAATCCTGTAAAAAAACACATATCTTGTCCCTATAAGGTAGGTGACGGCCCTGTCACCGTAATAAGACCAGGCGATGGCTGTGGAAAAAGCAAATAATAACAGGCCAATGGTAACGATGTACTTTCCGAAATCACCCAGGAAGCTTCTTGTATAGGCTACAGTTGTGAGCGGTGCACTATGGATAAGTGAGTGTCCGGTAAAGGTCAGATCACCGGAGCTGTTCATCACTTTTCCCCCTGACACATTGATCTCTCCTGTAAAAGGTTTCCCTCCTGCTGCAATCTCAATATTTTCAGCCAGCGACCGGGCGTGGAGAATGGAGTTGCTCTCCTGAATCTTTCCATTCATCACATGTAACTCTCCCGAAAAGAGAGCCACCTCAGATGTGCCGCTCAGGTGATTCTTAAGTGCAGTGACATCCACCGTTTCACTCTCGTCATACCTTTCTGCCAGCACTTCAATATCTGTTTTTTGAAACTGATTGGGTAGTTTCTCGTTCCATACTCCTGACGATAAGAGCACCAATCCCGTCAGAAAACAGATGACGATGGTGTCGATAAATGGTTCCAGAATAGCGACCATCCCTTCAGATACAGGCTCATGAGCTTTGGCTGCCGCATGGGCAATAGGTGCCGAACCCTGACCCGCCTCATTGGAGAAAAGCCCGCGGTTCACGCCATTGTTGAAGGCAAATGAAAAACCGGCACCCAGGAACCCGCCCATTGCCGCTGTACCTGTGAATACATCACGAAATACTGATGCAAAGGAGGGGATGATATGCTGATAATTAAACAATATTACAGCGATGGCACCAAGGAAATAGATGATAGCCATAATGGGTACCAGCCTCGCGGTAACCATGGCTATCCGTTTAATTCCGCCAATGATGATCAGCGCCAGAAAAAAAGAGAGTACTGCGCCTGTGATGATATGGCTGATGCCGAAGGTGGAGAAAACAGAGTTGGAGATGCTGTTTATCTGTGGCAGATTTCCCGAGCCGAATGAAGAGAGAATGGTGGCTACAGCAAAAAAACCACCCAGCCAATACCCTGTTTTAATCTGTTTCCCGTTTTTCAGATTGATGTTGAGCCGCTTCTTCATGTAAAACATGGGGCCACCCGCAACAAGCCCTTTCTCATCGAACTCGCGGTACTTGTGAGAGAGGGTCACTTCCACGAACTTGGTACACATTCCAAGAAAAGCGGTTACCAGCATCCAGAACAGAGCGGCAGGACCACCCAGGTGCACTGCCAGCGCCACACCTGCAATATTGCCGGTGCCGACCGTCCCCGAGAGGGCTGTAGCCAACGCCTGGAAATGAGAGGTGTCACCCTTGTCACTTTTCTCGTCGTACTTGCCCCTTACCACGCGTAGGGCGTGCCTGAAGAAACGGATTTGCGGAAATCCGAGGTAAATAGTAAAAAATACGCCGGTGCCTAAAAGTAAGAAAATAAACCAGTTATTACCTCCTATATAGGGATGTAGCCAATTGAAAAATTCGTTCAGTTGCTGCATAAAATAGTTTTACGAGTTGATAATTAAAGGTGTCAATCCCATACTTCTGTCAGAATGGGATCAACCTGCTGCGCATTGAGGCTGTCCAGACCTGAATTGAATGTGATGAAGAATGCAGTGAAAAAGCTTTTGTTCTTTTTCTTCATTGTTTATATGACAATAAGAAATATAAAAGTTCTATATATTTACAAATATATACATTTATGTCAGAAATTACATAAAAAACAAAAAAATAAATCAGTGCGATTCTTTGTAAACTTTATTATCTTTGCCATACACTATAACTCATAATACAATGATGGACAGACGGAATTTTTTGAAGAAATCAGTCATTTCAGCTACAGGATTAAGTTTGACGCCACTGATAGGGCACTCATACAATTCAGTTTACGGTCAGAAAGCACCTGGTAATATAATAAAAATAGGACTCATCGGATGCCGCAATCAGGGATGGAGTAATTTAACAACCTTTCTCCGGTATCCCGAAGTGGAGTGTATATCCCTCTGTGATATAGATGATCAATGGCTCTATCAGCGGGCTTCAGACCTGGAGGAGATGACGGGGAAGAAACCGCCGCAGCTGGTGAAAGACTGGCGAAGGGTGATCGATAACAAAGATGTGGATTTAGTGATTATCGGTACGCCCGATCATTGGCATTGCCTGCAGCTGATAGCTGCCTGCGAGGCGGGCAAAGATGTCTACGTGGAGAAACCGCTGGCCAACAGCATCGAGGAGTGTGACCTGATGGTGAAAGCAGCGCGCAAGTACAACCGTATCGTGCAGGTGGGACAGTGGCAACGCAGCGATCCCCACTGGGACGAAGCCGCTGCATACGTGCAGAGTGGTAAGCTGGGACACGTGCGTACCGTCAAGGTGTGGGCTTATCAAACAAGCAAAGGGACACTGCCGGTAGTGCCCGATAGTGCACCTCCCGCGGGTGTGGATTATGATATGTGGCTGGGGCCGGCACCGGAACGCAATTTCAATCAAAACAGGTTCCATTATAACTTCCGTTTCTTCTGGGATTATGCAGGGGGATTGACCGCCGACTGGGGCGTGCATCTGCTCGATTATGCCATGAAGGGGATGAACGTGGGACTTCCCTCATATGTTTACGGCGCCGGAGGTAAATTCGGTTATCCGGATGATGCCATGGAGACACCCGACACCCTCATGACAACCTTCCGCTATCCCGGCTTCAATATCATCTGGGATCATGCCTGTGGAATTGGCAGCGGACTGTTCGGCCTGCGCGAAGGTGTTGCCTTCTATGGCGAGAACGGAACACTGATACTTACCCGCAGCGGATGGGAGGTGGTACCTGAACAGGCCATCAACAGCCGTTCATTCCCCTACTGTTATCCCTGCGACAGTGAGAGAAAGCCCAACACGCTTCGTATGGAAGCGGTTGAGAAAAGAGGGGGCAGCGGTAAAGGACTCTACCTCCACGCCGGGAATATGCTCGATTGCATCAGGTCAAGAGAGCTGCCCAACTGTGATATCGCTATTGGTGCTGAAGTGGCCAAGCTGAGTCATATGGCCAATATCTCCAGCCGCGTTGGAGCAGCACTCAACTGGGATAACGAAACAGGTACATTCGATAACAAGGAGGCCAACCGACTTATCAAAGCCAATTACCGGGATCCCTGGAAGCTGCCTAAGCTCTGAACCGGCTGATCTCCTCCTGCATACGCCGGGATAATAATAAAAACATAAAACAGGCAGAAAATAGTGTGCTATCTTCTGCCTGTTTATTTCATCTTAAAGTCCAATAGATTTTTTAAGGTAGACCGTAAGTGATGCGCTGTGGTTTAAGCCTTCTTAAAACTTATATACCCACTCAGCAAACGCGTTCACCCATCCCTGAAGGAAGGTGCGTGTATCATCGCTTTTCAGATTGTTCTGTTCGTCGAACAGTTCCCAGCTGTTACCGATGTATGCTTCTGGCTGCTGCATCATGTAGATGTTCACGAACACCATCGGCTGTCGTAGTGCAAGATTGGCTCCTTCACCACCCAGCGGGCTCACGGAGCTGCTCACGATGCCACCCGGTTTGCCTCCCCATTTGCTTTGACCGTAAGGACGTGAAGCCACGTCAAGTGCATTTTTTATCACACCTGAGAATGTTCTGTTGTATTCAGGGGTGACAAAAAGATAACCATCAGCCGCCCCAATCTTCTCACGGAATGTGACCCACTCAGCAGGCGGATTTTCATCCAGATCTTCGTTGTAATGTGCCAGCGATCCTATCTCCACGATCTCGAGTTCCAGCGATTCGGGAGCTAACTTAATCAACTCATTTGCCAGTTTCCTGTTCACTGATTCCTTGCGTAGGCTGCCTACCATCACTGCTATTTTCTTTTTGCTCATAGTTTTATTCTTTTTTCTGTTTGGATTTTTTTGTTATTGGGATGAATTATCCTTACCAATAAGAATATAACGTTTTTGAAAAGGTTTTGTTTGATCATTAATATTGATGACTCATTTATGTGAGGTTCCCTTTTTTCAGGGATTCAGCTACCAGCTCTTTCAACAAATCTGCAATTTTCTTTGGTCCTTTTCCAATGATATTTAATGTCTCGAAAACCTTGCCGGAGGTGATCTCCGCCTCACGCCAGCTGGTACCCTTGCTGTGAGTGTTTAGCAGCACCGGCATGATCTTATCAACCGAAGCTGCAAAGATGGCATTCGGTGTCTCCTCCTTTTCAAACTCCAGCCATAGATCATAATACTCCTTCCCCTGATCGTAGGGCAGTATGGTGAAAATCTTCTTTGCCGCCTGGTTCTCCCGGTCGAATTTGTTCCTGTTGGCTTCCACATCGAACATGAACGTGTCTCCCGCTTCAATCTCCACCAGATCATGGATGGTGATCATCCTGATGATGTGCAGCAGATCCAGCTCTTCCCTGTTTTCGGCATGCTCAAACAACAATAAAGCCATTAAAGTGGAATGCCATGTATGCTCAGCTGTATTTTCCAGTCTGGAATCATCGGTGAGATAATTCCTGCGAATGACATTTTTCAATTTGTCCGCCTCCAAAATAAAAGCAATCTGCTGCTTCATCCTTTTATCCATAAAATCTGTTTTTGGTTTTTCTGTTAAATTATACCCATTAAACAGATTCATCGGGAAAACGTTTACCTGTTTTTCTTAATTTTTTTTTCAGGCAGGACAAATTTATTCGGAGATGGTTGTCTCTTGCTCTCCTCGTGAAGATTACGCATGTAATAATGGAAGGTGGTATCCGGTTTGGTTACGATCATATAAAAGTTATGATCAGGCGGCACAATCACCGGCATGTTGTCATGTGGTGCTTCAAGTGTTCTTCCTGTTGTTCTCCTCTTCTCACGTATGAACTTTTCCCAAACAGGGTTGGGGACAGTATCTCCGGGATTGAAAAGCAGTGTGTCAACTCGTACAATTTCAATTGGCGGCAGCAGGGTAGGGATGGAATCCCGGGATAATCTTTTGTGCTCGTTTAATTGTGCCATTACATATACGACACAAATCCAACCCAAACCGGTAAGAATGATGAATCGTTTCATAGTGTGTGATTTAGATTGAACAAATATATGTAATACAAAGAACAAAACAAAGACATTTCCAATAGAAAGTGAAGGGGTTTATAAATAATTAACGCTGGATTCCGACAGTTTTTTTCAGACCCGGATGAACAGCGTTGCTGTTGAAGTGGTAGGATGATTTAGTTGAATATGTGGTTGTTGTAAAAGTTAAGCATTGCGTTTGACCGATTCGGAAGTTGAGTCAATCGTGAGGGAGGAGCGGGGTAATATTACCTGCAACGGGAGAAAAAGAGTTTCATAAGATCGGCGCACTCATCGGCCAGCACACCGGCAGTGACTATAGTCTTCGGGTGAAGAAGAAATGAAGAGATCCGGCTGTATCCCCGTTTTTCATCAGCTGCACCGTACACGACACGTGAAATCTGTGCCCAGCGAAGTGCTCCGGCACACATGGGGCATGGTTCCACGGTGACATAAAGCGTACAGTCGGTAAGGTACTTCCCTCCAAGTACGTTGGCAGCTGCAGTAACCACCTGCATCTCAGCGTGAGCGGTCACATCATTCAGCATCTCCGTCAGATTATGTGAGCGGGCAACGATGCGCTGGTCGGCAACAATCACAGCTCCCACGGGTACCTCATCCGCATCGAACGCCTTGTGGGCCTCCTGCAGCGCCTGCCGCATGAAATATTCATCGTCTAACATTCAGCTAATACTCTTTTTTTAACGTTGATTGTTTACAGTCAAAGGTGTTTATCGCCTCATCTCATTCTCTTCGAAGAGCGTGGGATAATCCTGATCCATATTTTTCAATATATGATTGAGAACAGTCTCCCGGAACCAACGGGAACGATTGGTGATCCTGTATTTTTTCAGATAGAACTGAATCAGGTCATACTCTTCATCGCTGAGCATGAACTCAGCCTTTTTTATGCGCGGTTTTGGCCTTCCCTGCAGCTTATATCCCTTTGTTCTCATTAAATAACCATTGAAATTCCCGGAGCAAAGAATAGTGAGGTTCGATCAAAAAGGACCGCTTTCCCTTTGCTGGTACAAAAAAACGAAATATTTTCACTAAAACGAAGTAATTCGCATCTAAATTTGTATTTTTACGACGATTATGGGGTATTTCTACCAATAATGAGATGGCTGAGCACAACAAACTGGGATGGAAAGGTGAAGATGCTGCCGTGAAATTTCTCGAGTCGAAAGGACACCGTATCATCGAGAGAAACTGGACATTCCTGGGATATGAAGTAGATGTCGTGACGGAACACGATGAGTATATCGTGTTTGTGGAGGTTAAAACCCGCGCTTCCGCGGAATGGGGTAATCCCGAGGATTTCGTGGGTAAACAGCGTATGCGCCGCATGATTGCGGCAGCGAATCATTATCTTATCATGCACAGGATCGATAAGCCTGCACGATTTGATATTGTCTCAATCCTATGGAACGATCGTCAGTTCGAGCTGGAACATATTGAAGATGCCTTCATGTCGTTCATGTAAGCATAACGTCAATGAATATTGAAGAGCTGTTCAACTATTGTCTGTCGTTGAAGGGTGCTGAGGCAACCACACCCTTCGATGATGTGACCATCGTGATGAAGGTGATGGGGAAGATGTTTGCCCTTATTCCCACAGATGTGGAGCGGTTTAGCATTAGCTTGAAATGTGACCCCGAAAAAGCAGTCAGATTGCGTGAGGAGTACAGCTGCGTGGAGAGTGCATATCATATGAATAAGACGTACTGGAACACGATCTGGCTCGATGGTGATATGCCTGAGAAAGAGGTCAAAAAGTGGATCCATCACTCCGTTGAGGAGGTGATTAAAAAATTACCCAAAAAACAACAAGAGCAATATTATGGAACAGTTAAGTAACGAGCGTAAGATTGTCCGTCTGGATGAGGTGGAATCGACCAATCTCTATCTCCGTCAACTGGTCAGAGAAGAGCACCCTGAAGAGGGGTCGGTGGTGATTGCTGATTATCAGACCGGCGGACGCGGACAGATGGGCAACAGCTGGTTATCAGCAAAAGGAGAGAACCTCCTGTTCAGCCTGCTTATCTACCCGCGGGGGGTGAAGGCAAACGAGCAGTTCATCATTTCACGTATCGCCTCACTGGCTGTGAAAAACACGCTCGATCAGTTTACCGACGATATCCGCATCAAGTGGCCAAACGATATCTACTGGAAGGATAAGAAGATTGCCGGGATGCTCATAGAAAACGATATTCAGGGTAAAGAGATCGAAAATGCGGTCATCGGCATCGGCATCAATCTCAATCAGCAGGTATTTCCACCCGGACTGCTTAATCCCGTCTCTTTGCGACAGATCACGGGCATCGAACATAACAGAGATCATATTCTGGATATTTTTATGAGAGAGTTCTTCCTCCTCTATCGTGAGTTCCAGGATGATGAAGCAGCAGCAATCGAGGATGAATATATGCTTGATCTCTATCGTGTGAACGATTATTACTGGTTTGAAGATAACAATGGCAGGTTCAGGGCAATGATAGAGGATGTACTCCCCTCGGGACACCTGGTGCTGAGGACGCTGGAGAGCGATGAGGAACGCCGATATGCATTCAAAGAGGTTGCTTTTGTGGATTAATTAGAATTCATTAGAAGTAAGAATTAAAAGTGACAACTGACAACTAAAAACATATGCAATTTAAACGAATTTTACTGAAACTGAGTGGTGAGTCGCTGATGGGCGGCAAACAGTACGGAATTGATGAGATGCGGCTGCGTGAATATGCAGATCAGATTCGCGAGGTGGCGCAGAAAGGGGTGGAGATAGCTGTCGTGATTGGCGGGGGTAACATCTTCCGCGGGTTGAGCGGCACCTCCAAAGGATTTGACAGGGTGAAGGGTGACCAGATGGGGATGCTGGCGACGGTGATCAACAGCCTGGCTCTCAGCTCCGCACTTACTGCTGCTGGTCAGAAAAACCGCGTTTTTACTGCAGTCCGCATGGAGCCGGTAGGCGAGTTCTATTCCAAATGGAAAGCGATCGAATCGATGGAAAAAGGTGAGATAGCTATCATTGCCGGAGGCACGGGAAATCCTTTCTTCACTACCGATACCGCATCTGCACTTCGGGGTATAGAGATTGAGGCAGATGCCATGTTCAAGGGTACCCGTGTGGATGGTGTTTACACCGCTGATCCTGAGAAGGATCCTGCTGCTACAAAGTTCAAATCAATCACCTTCGACGAAGTGTACAACCGCGGACTCAAAGTGATGGATCTTACCGCTACAACAATGTGCAAGGAGAACAATCTGCCTATCGTGGTCTTTGATATGGACAGTTACGGTAATCTGAAAAGGGTGATAGAGGGTGAAGATATAGGTACATTGGTCCATTTGTAAGAGTTATTTAAAATATTTTCACTATTTTTGTTCAGCACTATTTCGGATAAAAAAATGAGAGAAAGATTTACTTCGTGTTATGAAATCCGGAGAAATAATCTGAGGAAAATAATCTTAAGTATTTGAAATAGTGCATAAAGACTTGAACCAACAATATAGATAGTTTATGGAAACAACGACAATCAGAAATGAAGCCGATGAGAAAATGCAGATGACTCTCGGGTTTTTGGAAGAGACATTTTCACGTATTCGCGCCGGTCGTGCCAATGCACATATCCTCGACGGTATACGTGTGGACTATTACGGTAGTCTCGTACCTTTAACAAATGTAGCTACTGTTACCACTCCCGATGCAAAAACAATCATGGTACAGCCCTGGGAAAAGCAGATGTTGAAAGTGGTAGAGAAGGCAATTCAGGACTCCGACGTGGGTATCACACCCGAGAACAATGGAGAGGTGATTCGTTTGGGAATACCACCACTGACGGAAGAACGCAGAAAACAACTGGTAAAACAGACCAAGCATGAGGCCGAAGAAGCCAAGATAAGCATCCGCAATGCACGTCGCGAAGGTATTGACGAGGTGAAGAAGGCAGTGAAAGATGGACTTGCCGAAGATATGGGTAAAGATGGCGAGAATGAACTGCAGAAATTGCACGACAAATATATCAGGAAAGTGGATGACATGTTTGCAATCAAAGAGAAAGAAATCCTCACCGTTTAATGGCGATGGGGGGAGATGAAAGCAGCCTGAAAGGGGTGAAAGGGTTGGTCATCAGAAATACGGGAAACACCTATCTTGTGCGCGATGATGATGGGAACGATCACATCTGCAAGGCAAAAGGTAACCTCCGGCTCCAGGGTATCCGAAGCACCAGCCCCATTGTGGTGGGTGACGTGGTACAGATGGATGTCAATCCTGATGGCACTGCTTTCATCACCGAAATTGAGGTGCGCAGAAACTATATCGTCCGCAAGGCTTCCAACCTCTCCAAACATGCACACATCCTTGCAGCAAACATCGATCAGGCTCTTCTCTGTATCACCATCCGCTATCCGGAGACGACCACGGTCTTTATCGATCGCTTCCTGGCCACTGCAGAGGCTTACTCCGTACCGGTAACACTCGTCTTCAATAAAACAGACCTCTATGATGAGGAGGACAATGAATACCTGGAAGGGTTGATAAACCTCTACAGCGTGATTGGCTATCCCTGCCTGAAAACCTCCATGGTCACAGGTGAGGGGAAAGAGCAGCTGGCATCGCTTACAACCGGTAAGATCGTCCTGCTGGCCGGTCACTCAGGTGTGGGTAAATCGAGTATCGTCAATGCACTGCAGGTAAAAGCCACTCAGAGAGTGAAGGAGATCTCCCTGTATCATAACAAGGGAATGCACACCACCACCTTCTCAGAGATGATAGAGCTGGATAACGGCGGTTTTATCATCGACACGCCGGGCATCAAAGGCTTCGGTACCATCGACATGGTCATCGCGGAAGTATCACACTATTTTCCTGAAATATTCAAATTCTCGGAGAAATGTAAATACAATAACTGTCTGCATCTGAACGAACCGGATTGTGCCGTACTGAAAGCGGTGGAGGAGCATTACATCAGCGAAAGCCGCTATCACTCCTATCGGAATATCCTGGAAGACATAAGCGACGAGAAATATCGTTTGTAACCATGCAACTCAACACTACACTGATTACGCTCATAGAGATACTCTACCTCCTCACCGTGGTTAGTATCGTGGTGGTGGTTATTTCTGAAAACAGAAACCCCATCAAATCAGTGGCATGGATACTGGCAGTGCTCTTCCTACCTGTCGTGGGTATCATCTGGTATGCTTTCTTTGGTCAGGATTCTACAAAAAAATATGTGATCTCAAGGCGGATGTACAGCAAGCTGAAAAAGCGTCCCCTCGATGAGATGGAGACTCCTGTTGAGATCTCCTTTCCTGACGAATACACCAATCTGGTGAACCTGCTCAGGAAAATGGATTATACCCCTCTTCTGGGAGGGAACGATGTAAAGCTGTTCACCAGCGGGAAGGATAAGTTCGGTCATCTCTTTGCAGATATCGAAAAAGCGGAGAAACATATTCATATAGAGTATTACGTGCTGGAGGATGATGAGCTGGGAAAGAAATTACAGAGTGCACTCATTAGAAAGGCTGCTGAAGGATTGGAGATACGCATAATTTACGATAGCTTCGGTTCCCGTAAGACGAAGAAAGCATTTTTTGAGGATTTCCGTAAAGCAGGAATCGAAACTGAACCATTCTTAAAACTAACGCTACCTTCACTTACTTCCCGGCTAAACTATCGTACTCACCGCAAGATGATCGTGATCGATGGGCGGATAGGTTATGTGGGAGGGATGAATATTGCCGACCGTTATCTTGAGGGTCTCGAATGGGGCCCATGGCGCGATACACATGCCCGTATTGAAGGTAAGGGGGTACAGGGGCTGCAGTCGGTCTTTCTCATCGACTGGTATTTCGTTTCACAGACACTGATCACCTCACGCAACTATTTTCCTCAGCTCGGGAATTTCGGTGATTGTTCCATGCAGATAGTGAATAGTGGCCCTCTGAGCGAAGAGAATGAGGTATCACATGGTATCATGCAGGCTATCTATGGAGCGACAAAATCAATCTTTATCCAAACACCCTATTTCCTTCCTCCCGATGCAATGGCAGATGCATTGCAGGCTGCCGCCATTCGTGGTGTAGATGTGCGTCTTATGATATCCAAACGCTCCGATGTGGCTATCGTACAGCTGGCATCTAACTCTTTTATACGCGATATGCTGAAAACAGGAGTGAAGGTTTATCTCTATCAGAAGGGATTCCTGCACTCTAAACTGATGATCTTCGATGATTCACTTACACTGATTGGTTCGGCCAATTTTGACAATCGCAGCTTTGAGCAGAACTTTGAGGTGGAGGCATTCATCTATGATGGTACTGTGGCGGCTGAGGCGAACGATATTTTTACCGAGGATCAACGGGATGCAGAGCAGGTTTCGCTGAGAGAGTGGATGAAACGACCAAGGATGAAACGGTTTGCTGAATCACTGCTGCGGCTTTTTGCACCGTTACTGTAGAATAAGCAATAGGATGTGGGATGTGGGATGTGGGATGTGGGATGTGAGATGTGGGATGTGGGATGT
>JADMKJ010000081.1:2003-3996 GCA_015478855.1 Proteiniphilum sp. | reverse complement strand
TTATGCAAATTTTTATCACTTTCGTATAGTTAAAAATTAAATTATTCAAGTTCCGCATGTAGTATGTTTGCAACTAAACCGTTCGACTACCGATTTTTTACGACCCGTTTCGGCACCCATTCGCTAAAAGAGGAGAACTTTCTACGCTTCAAACAACTCCTCTTTTTACGCTCTGTACGTGCCCCGGATACCCCGCAAAACATCGAAATGTCCACTCTTTAGTTGCAAACAAATTAAATGAACATGCGAAACTTAAATAAATTACTGATCCTGTGCTGCTAACATTTCAATTCATTTTCCCATCTTTGCAGGCAATAGAAATCAATTCAATGAATATGAACATACTCCGCTATTTCATGATCGTCGTTTTTGCGGCAACTATTTCCCTCATCACTCCGCTGAAAAGTGCACCAGGGTATGAGATGGATGATGATCCGGAGAACCCGGAAAGGGGCACGATCAACGCACTGACTTGTTATCCGGCAGAAATCGCCGATTTAATTTTTTCTCAAACGAAAGATCTGCCAAATCAGACACAGTTATCCATCGCCATCATTCAGCACGATCTGACCACCTACTATGGGGTTATTAAGGAGAACGACTCCATCAAACCTGCAGACAATCAGGAAAAGGTGTTCGAGGCAGGCTCCATCACGAAAGTATTCACCTCCACCCTGCTGGCCTCGCTGGTCACCGAAGGGAAGATCAGGCTGGATGATTCCATCAACCCCTATTACCCCTTCCCCTTCAAAGAGCAGAGGGAGATCACATTCTTAACGCTGGCCAACCACACCTCCGGCCTGCCCCGCCTGCCGGTCAACCTGGATCTGACAGATGCATCCAACCCCTATAAGAGGTACACTGAAAAAGAGCTTGAGGATTATCTGAAGAGGCTTATGACGTTTGAGAATAAACCGGCAACAACCTACACCTATTCAAACCTGGGAGCCGGCCTGCTGGGCTATACCCTTGGGTTGTCGCAGGGCAGATCATTTGAGGAGCTGCTGCAGGAGAGGGTGTTCGATCGGTACGGGATGCACAGCAGTTACACCCGCTCAGCAGATGCAGGCGACAGGCTGGTGAGAGGACTGAACGCTGATGGCGACACCACCTCCAACTGGGACTTCGATGTGCTGGCCGGCGGCGGCGGCGTGCTCTCCACCACGGCCGATCTGGGCCGGTTTGCGATGGCTCAGTTCGATCCGGAAAACAGAGAGCTCGCATTGACAAGAGCCCCCACGTTTGTCGTGCACGACAGCATGAGAATTGGCCTGGGCTGGCACATCCTGCAATCTGAAGCAGGGCAGAAGCTCTTCTGGCACAATGGTGGCACAGGCGGCTACTCCTCCTCCATGACCATCAACACGGCTGATCAGGTTGCCGTGATCATCCTCTCCAATGTCTCTGCCTTTCATCCCGCCTCGGGGAACATCGACCGGCTATGTTTTGATTTGATCCGTCATGCCGGAGAGTGATCTTTTTCAGGGTCATCTTTGTTATAACCTGAAGTGATGGAACTGCTATCAGTTTTAGCAGATCAATTTAAAATATGAATACTCAATTCAGATGAAAAACAAAACAACAATAATATGAGCAACTATTCCATTCCTCCACAGGTGCGTATCGGGCACATCCACCTCAAGGTGTCCGACCTGGAGCGTGCCCTCACTTTTTATCACGATCTGCTGGGGTTCGAGGTCACCATGATGTACGGCAAGCAGGCAGCGTTCCTTTCTGCCGGCGGCTATCACCACCATATAGGACTGAACACCTGGCACAGCGAGGGATTGCCCAATGCACCCGTCAACAGTGTGGGCCTCTACCACACTGCCATCGCCTACCCCACCCGCAGGGAGCTCGCCCTGATACTGAAACGTTTGCTGGAAGCAGACTATCCTCTCACCGGCGCGAGTGACCATGGTGTCTCTGAAGCGATCTACATGAACGATCCCGACGGTAACGGTGTTGAGCTCTACTGGGACAAGCCCAAGGC
>JADMKJ010000081.1:0-1903 GCA_015478855.1 Proteiniphilum sp. | reverse complement strand
GAGCGATTTATTACGTTTCATACTTTTTTCATACAAATGTATGCCGCAATGGAGTGATGAGCAATAACAAATGTTATTAAATCAGCTCTCCCCTCTCGCAATTTTGTTTCTCAGCCGGCTAAGATGCACGGAGCTGATGCCCAGGTAGGATGCGATATAATGCTGGGGTACCCGTTCTATGATCTTCGGGTTCTCTTTCATCAGGGCCAGATAGCGTGTTTTGGGTGAATCTTTCAGAAAGGAGAGATTGCTTTTCATAAGGGTAAAGGAGCGCTCAAAGATCGCATCCAGGATCATCTCCCTGAGGTGAGGGTCCTCACTCATCTCATGAAGGATCCGGTTGGCATCGTTCTTCTCAATAACCCATAATCGGCTTGGTTCGAGTGTCTCAAGCGTGAACAGGCTTGGTTCATCTTTCCTGAAGCTCATGATGGAAGCGACCATGTTCTTTTCAAAGAAAAACTGACAGGTGATATCCTTGCCATCATGGTTGTACCATCCCCGGATGCATCCCGACTCAATAATATAGACATGTTGAGATATCTCGCCTTCACGCAACAGCACTCTCTTCGCCGGCACCTCTGACAAGCGGAAGAGGGCGGAATACTTTTTTCTTTTCTGCCGGTCCCTGATGATCTCACTCCAGATACTGTTATTCATCGCTATCTTTCACTCCTTCATTTTTTTATTTTGATACTGACTACAAATATAGGAATAGTGATGGAATCAAAATTTAATAATTTGAAATTCATTCCACTGAATATCTTTTATTATCTTTGAATCCAATAAGAATCAAAAGAGGGAAACAGGATAATTATTTCAAATTCGGGTTTCGCATTGTACATATACAGTTAAATCTACCACCATATTATGAACATGCGTAAGTTCAATTTACGACCTGTTTCCGCAAAATAAAAAGCGTATGTGCATCATCATCGGAGCATCGGGACAGGTTGGTTCCCAGCTGATTCACCATCTGACCAAAAGCGGAATAACCGCAATAGCGGTCGCCCGCGACCCGGACAGGATCGCTGATAAAAATATTCAGGTACGCAAGGCAGACCTGCTCGATACCGGACAGGTTATCGAAACATGCAGGGGTGCCACCACAGCCTTTCTCATCACGCCGGAAAATCCGGTAACTGAAGATATCATGGGTGACACCCGGATCATCCTGAATAATTACCGGGAAGCAGTCGAAGCGAACCATATCAGAAGAGTCGTGCTGCTATCGTGCGTTGGTGCCCATGTGGAAGGCAACACCGGGAACATCCTGCTATCGCGGTTACTGGAAGATACTTTCAGTGATGCGGATATCGAAAAGGTGATCATCAGGCCCTCCTATTACTACAGCAACTGGCTGGGATACATGGAGACAGCTGAACAACAGGGTGTTTTACCCACCTTCTTCCCTGAAAAGCTGAAGATTGAGATGCACTCCCCGCATGATCTGGCTGCATTTGTGGCCGGGGTGATGAACAGTCCCTCAAATCAGGAGAAAAAACAGCTCTACGAACTGGCCGGTCCTGTGAAACTGAGTCCGGCCGATGTGGCAACAGCCTTCTCCTCTCTGCTGAAGAAAGAGGTCACCGCGCAGTCCATTCCGCCGGATCAATGGAAAGAGACGCTGTTATCGGTTGGGTTTACAGAAAATACAGCTGTCAACCTGATCGATATGACACAGGCCGTGATCGACGGGCTGGCGGCCCCTGAGTTCCCCGAAAAGGTGATCCGGCTAACAACAACCATCGGAGATTATCTGAAAGAGGTATAACACCCCTGACGCTCTTCCTTATCGTTTGTATTTCCATTCACTAAAATAAAGAGCAATGAAAAACAGACTGAGCAAAACAGCGCAAAGGAGCATTGGTTTACTGCTCCTGTCCAGGCTATTTGAAAGAGT
>JADMKJ010000080.1:9297-23510 GCA_015478855.1 Proteiniphilum sp. | reverse complement strand
CAGATACTGGCCAATCTTGCAAATGATCTGGGTGATTATCTGAAAGGTACAGACACGACCGGCTTCAGACAGGGTCCAGGGCGAGCTGTTCAAAGCGGTATGATCTCCCAGTCAGAGATGAAGGGAGCCATTCTGCTTTTTATCATCATCTGCATCCTGTTGGGGCTGGCACTGGTGCGGAATATGGCGAAACAGACAGATTGGCCCTCCGCGGTTATTCTAATCCTCGTAGGGGGTTGCAGCATCCTCGCTGCGCTCTTTTATACGTTAGGTGGAAATGCCTACGGTTACAGGGGCTGGGGTGATCTCTTCGCTTTTCTCTTTTTTGGGCCGGTGCCGGTGATAGGCACCTGGTTCCTGCATACACACACCTTGGGTGTGCAGCCTCTGCTGCCTGCTATCAGCCTGGGACTTATAAGCACGATGATTCTGAACGTAAACAATATGCGGGATATCGAGAACGACAGGGCATCAGGAAAAATCACCATTGCCGTGAAACTGGGGTTAAAGCAAGCAAAAATATATCACACGCTGATGACGCTCACCTCCTTCATTTGTTTTGCGCTATACAATATCCTCTACGAACCGGCGCCCTGGTACAGATATGCCTATCTCATTGTTTTCCTGTTACCTTTCGGTATACTCTACCAGATACGCAACAGAAGCGGGCATCAGCTTGACCCCTATCTGAAGCTTACATCCCTGTCGGGATTCCTGCTGGCTGTCGCCTTTGCAATCTGTATCAATATGTAACTATCTCAGCTCTATAAACTCCCTGTTATGGAGGTTTTCCGGTGATGGTGCATTAGGCTGCTGCGCCGACACACCACCGCTCTCAGCAGTAGCGTAATGAATAATGCGCAACTCTTTTTCATCAATCTCTCTATACTAATTGTTTGTCTCCATAAAACGTACCAGAAGTGACATAGCTTCCGGATCCTCATAATCAGGCTTATGTTGAGAAATATACTGATCGAACAGGGTCTTCTTCTTTCTGTACTGTCTCTTTAATTGTTTCATACTCTTTATCTCTTTCAAGCCCGATCCGTTATCGAGAAAATAAATGGTATAAGGCTTTACCTCGAAGTCGTCAGGGAGTTTTAAGTCATACATGCGGCCATCACCCTGCCAGCTGGAGTAACTGTCCACCGAAGATGTCTGTGAGGTGCCACCAAAAGCAGCCGGATTTCCCGGAGGAAGAATCCTGCACTTGTAGAGGGCTAGTAGTTTGTATCCATTTTTATTCAATACTTCCGCAAATTTTTTGTTCTTAAGTACAAATTGCCTCTCGTTGATGAAGACAGTGTCTATCTGGCTTAAAGAGGGTTCAGAAAGAGCAAGCACCTGACCATTCTGGTCGAAGACCATCTCTTCAGTCGCTGCATTGTAATTGAGCAAAGCTGGATTCTCTCTCCCACCCTTCATCAATACCGTTCCATGGTTAAACTCCGGAAACAGGTAGTGTGAGATCTCTTTCGTTTGTTGTGCAGACAATGAAAAGGATAGTAAAAAAAAGAATAGCAGTAATAAAGTTTTGTTGTGCATTGAGTTAGATTTTAAGCGTTTTACCTCGTAAAGGTAAGAGAAAAAAATTATTTACAAAAAAAAATGAGATGCCCCTATCTTTTCTTTCAATTAAAAATAATTGTTTAACTTTGCCCGTTATAGAAACCAAATTCTTTCACCATCATGTTCGACAACAGCAAACGCGCTTTTGTAGCCATCAACGATGAAGCGGAAATATGTCTGATACCTAAAATGGCTAACCGCCACGGCCTCATCACCGGGGCCACAGGAACCGGAAAAACAGTCACACTGCAGACACTCTCCGAAACATTCAGCGAGATGGGTGTACCTGTCTTTGCTGCCGATATGAAAGGCGATCTTTCGGGTGTGGCAAAAACAGGGGGGAACAAGGAGAGCGTCATCAAGCGTGTCGATGGCTATAAACTACATGCGAAAGGATTTGACTATAAAGCTTTCCCCGTACGCTTCTGGGATGTGTTCGGAGAACAGGGTCATCCTGTGCGTACCACCGTCACGGCCATGGGTCCGCTTTTACTGGAGCGACTGCTCAATCTGAACGAGACACAGGGCGCCATCCTGACGATGGCCTTCAGAATAGCCGACGACAATAACCTGCTGCTGATTGATCTGAAAGATCTGCAGAAGATGCTGCAATTCATCGGCGACAACCGCAGAGAGTACACTACCAAATATGGTAATATCTCTCCTGCCAGCATCGGCGCCATCCAGCGCGGGTTGATGCGGCTGGAGAGTGAGGGTGCCGACAAATTTTTTGGTGAGCCGGAGCTGGAGATCACCGATTTTATCCAGACGGAGCAGGGCAAGGGTGTGATCAACATCCTGGCGGCCGACAAGCTGATGAACGCTCCCCGGGTATACACCACCTTCCTGCTCTGGCTGCTGGACGATCTCTACGAGACATTACCAGAAGTGGGTGATCTGGAAAAACCGAAACTGGTCTTTTTCTTCGATGAAGCACACCTGCTCTTCAACGATATGCCCTCCTCGCTGCTGGAGAAGGTGGAACAGATTGTACGTCTTATCCGCTCCAAGGGTGTGGGTATCTACTTTTGCACGCAGAACCCGGCAGATATACCCGAGAGCATCCTCGGACAGCTCGGCAACCGTGTACAACACGCCCTGCGTGCCTACACGCCCAACGACCAGAAGGCGGTGAGGGTTGCCGCCAACACCTTCCGTGCCAACCCGAAATTCGATACGGGTGAGGCCATCACGCAACTCAATACGGGTGAAGCACTGGTATCATTCCTCAATGAGAAAGGAGCTCCCCAGATGGTGGAGCGGGCCAGCATCCTTCCTCCACAGGGACAGATAGGCCCCATCACCCCGGGTGAAAGAGACCAGCTCCTTCGCAGCTCACTGATTTACGGTGTCTATGAGAAGCTGATCGACCGCGAGTCGGCCTACGAGATCCTATCACATAAGCAGGAGCTGCTCGAGGAGGAACGGCACCAGGCGGCAGAGGAGAAAGAGCGTATCCGCCAACAGAAGGAGGAACAGAAAGCCGCACTGGAGGCTGAGAGAGCCAAGCGTGCGGCCGCACGGCAACGCAAAGCAGACCAGGGTATTCTTGGCGATATTCTCACACAAGTAGGACGAAGTACCACACGACAGATAAGCAATCAACTGGGAAGAACACTTACCCGCAGTCTGCTGGGTGCTCTTTTTGGTAAGAAATAATCAATTTATCATTATCCCCATGTATAAAACACTCTTCAAACACTACTGGTTGAACAGCCTTCGTTCACCCGGTTATTACAAGAACCTGGTCGTCAATATATTTGTCGGACTGATGGCACTTTACTTTCTTGTGATCTTCGTCATGCTGGGCTTACTGCTGCCCAGGATGCTGCAGGAGATGGTTCCTCAGTATGATCCTGCGGCCACCTTCAACGGCATCATCATCTATGCCGTGATCGCCCTGCTGATGATCCGCTATCTGATGCAGCCTTTGAGCAGGCTGAATCTGCAGAGCTATCAGGTGCTGCCGGTCAATAGGAGCACACTTGTCAACTACTTAATGTTAAAACCTTTGCTCAACCCTTTAAACTATGTCATCCTTTGCCTGGCTATTCCCTTTTCCATCACAGGTGTTTATCCCACTTTTGGTACCGCAGGGGCATTCCGTTTTCTTATAATCATCATATTCCTTATCTGGTTCAACACGCTGCTGGCACCACTACTGAAACGTAAGTTCAGTAATATCCTTTTAGGAACGATCGTTTTTCTGCTCATTGCTGGTGCGCTGGCAGCGCTGGAATATTTCAACATCTTCTCATTGTTTCTACAATCACAGGATCTATTCGGTTTTCTGATCGGGACACCCTTGATATGGATATCCATGTTGTTATTGAGTATGCTGGCATTTATGCTCAACAAGCTCTTTTTTGCACGCAATTATTATCCTGAATCATTCGAAAGAAAAAGTAAAAGGAGAGAGGCCGGAACACAACAGTTCACTTTTATGGAACGTTTCGGAAAGATCGGTGAAATCATCTCACTGGAAATAAAACTTGTACTTCGTCATAAGCGGACAAAGAGCACACTCTACACAGCACTTTTCTTCCTGCTCTATGGGTTGATCTTCTATCCCAACCCCATGTACAACCAAAGTCCTCATTGGTTAATTTTCGTGGCTATCTTCGTCACTGGTACCGGGATGCTGATGTTCGGACAGTGGATCATCAACTGGGATGGATCTCACTTCGATTTTTTGATGACCCGTGATATCGATACCCACACCTATATCCGGGCCAACTACTCACTGATGCTGGCACTATGTATCGTCTCATTTATCGCTACCACGCCCTACTTCCTGTTTGGAAAGCAGATCATCCTCTACCACCTGGTGGCTTTTGTATATAATGCAGGCGTGAACATCTACGTCTATCTTTTCGCAGCGACGCTCAATACCAAGCGGTTGGAGCTCTCCAGGGGTTCTTCGATGAATATGCAGGGGGTGAGTTATAAAAATTTCCTCGTGATGATCCCCTTGCTGGTGATACCCATGACGCTAATCACACTGTTTGGTCTTTTTGATGCCACCCATATAGCGCTGGGCATCATCGCACTACTGGGACTGGCCGGTATTCTTTTCCGCGAACCACTCCTGAGAGTGATCGAAAAACAGTTCCTGAGAAGAAAATATGCCCTCTGCAGCGGATTCCGAAAGAAAGAATAACCATCTCTCCACTCTCTTTCAGCTCCAACAAATAAGTAAATAATTTAAAACATTAAATATCAAGAGATATGCAGGACTACGAAAACAGTACAATCACCCTGACCAATACAACTCCTTCGGCTCCCCACTTCACAGATGGGACCGAAGGGATTATCACTGCCTCCAACCTAAAAAAGATTTATGGTGGCATCACTGTACTCAATATCCCCTCCATACAGATCCGCAATAGCGAAAGCTTCGGCCTTGTAGGCAACAACGGAGCAGGAAAGACCACCTTCTTCCAACTGATACTCGACCTGATCGAGGCCTCCTCGGGAGAGGTGCTTATAGAGGGTGAAAAGGTGGCCCGCCGCGACGAGTGGAAATCGAAGGTGGGATCATTTCTGGATGAAGGTTTTCTTATCGACTTCCTTACCCCCGAGGAGTACTTCACCTTCACAGCCAAAGTATACCATAAATCGGAAGGTGACCTCGCTTCATTTCTGGAATCGATGAAAGATTTCTTTAACGGTGAAATAGTTGGATCAGGCAAGCTTATTCGTGACCTTTCCAAAGGGAACCAGAAGAAAACAGGTATCGCCGCAGCGCTGATCAGCGATCCGCAGATACTGATCCTCGATGAGCCCTTTACAGCGCTCGATCCTACCTCCCAGATCAGATTGAAAAGAATGCTCAACGATCTGAAGACCACCCGCAACATGACCATGCTTATCTCCAGCCACGACCTCAATCATGTGACCGAGGTGTGCGACCGTATCGTGGTGCTCGAGAAAGGATTGGTGGTGAAAGATATCCACACCAGTGAGAACACACTGAAAGAGCTGGAGTCCTATTTCGCGGTTTGAGTTTTCACATATCCCCTTAAAAAAACCGCCGGCACTGCCATGCAGTCCGACGGTTCTTCTTGTTCGTTTTCAATGAAACCTCTCTATTTCAGCGGCCGGGCCTCCACACCCTCCATGGTCATGACCACGGGAAGGATTTTCCCATCATCGTCGAACACCATCCTGTCGATGCAGGTCATACGTGAGTTTCCATCTTTCTCCGTCAGCGGGCGGCGGTGGTAGACGATGTACCACTCATCTGTTCCAGGGACGTTCAGTACTGAATTATGACCGGCACCGTTGGCGAACCGTCCGTCCTGTTCCAGTACCACCCCGATACGTTCAAACGGTCCCAGGGGCGAGTCAGAAATGCTATAAGCCACCTTGTAGTCGGGTCCTGTCCATCCCCCTTCCGACCACATGAAATAATATTTCCCGTCGCGGATGAACATCACCGATCCCTCCACATAACCCTCGGGAGTGATCTCTTTAAAGATGGTGCCATCGTCGAACGGGATAAAGCCGGTAAAATCATCCTTCAGCCGTGTGATGTTACAGTGCCTCCATCCCCCGTAGATCATGTAATACTGACCGTCGGTGTCCTTAAAGATAAACTGGTCGATGGGTTGTGCGCCATTGTGAAACTTATCCAGCAAGGGCTTGCCCAGATAGTCACGGAAAGGCCCCCCGGGCTTGTCTGAGACACCAATACCAATCCCGCCTTCGATATCATCGTTCTGAATGTCATTGGCAGCGAAGAAGAGGAAGTACTGATTATCCTTCGCCACTATCGCCGGCGCCCACATGGCTTTGTCCGCCCATTTCACCTGTGTGGTGTCAATGATGCGGCTCTGCTTTGTCCAGTTCACCAGATCGGGTGAGGAGAAAGCATCCATAAACACCTGCTTTTCGTAGGGGGCCGAGAAGGTGGGATAGATCCAGTATGTATTATCGAAGATCACCGCTTCAGGATCGGCATACCATCCGGGGAAGACAGGATTACCCGATTTCTGTGCCTCTGCGCACATACTGAAAAAAAACAGGACGAAAGTCACTGTTCCAATAATTTTTCTCATAGTTGAATTCATTTTATGTTATTTACTATTTTGTGAATCTCTGTAAATTAAACCTTTCTCTGTTTTACTTTAAACAGTCTCTTTAAGGAAGATTATTCATCATCTTCACCAGCAATGATGATCCTGGGATTTCGTTCTTTCAGCTCCGCTATCAGCGCGTCAATGTCTGTCTCTCTCACCCTCAGGACCTCAAATCCACGTACCTTATCGATACGCAGTTGATTCTTTTTAATCTTCTTCAGGGCAACCATATCACCTATGGCAAACCTTCTGTTCTTGGAGAAGATTCTCAATACATAACGAATCTCCAGAAAATTCAGCTCTGTGATGGCATACTCCCTGATTGTGGTGGAAAGCATGAAGAGGAATATGAACAGGAAGTAAAATATTGAAAACCATACTTCCTCACCCTGTTTGTAGCGATAAATATACAACGCCAGCAACATTACTGCTGCCAAACCCCAGAAGATATTTCCCTGTCCGTTATCTGCCTTGAACTTTTTCTCCATGTTATTCTGGTTTTATTCTACTACAAAGATAATTTTATTCATCATATGATGGTTAAGAAAAACAAATAATCCAACTATAGACTAACGAGGCATATTTATCGATGAATGGGAAGATAATATGTACGAGCACCTTTTAATAATCTATATAAGATTGATAATATGCTGTTTGACTCGCCCTAAAGAGTGTTAACCGATGCTATACGTATTAAACATTTCCATATCTTTAGCGTCATAAGAGCAGATATTCATTTATTCACTTTTTAAAATCTACAGTATATGAAAAAAGTAGCATTGATGGCACTGGTTGCCATATTCACATTGAGCTTCTCCCTTACGGCTCAAAACAAGGGTGACAAAGGAAGAAGCGGGAGCCGAGGAATGTCAGAAATGAGATGGACGGCAAAAGATCGTGCAGAGACTATGACGAAGCAACTTGAATTGACAGCCGATCAAAAAGCAAAAGTGGAAGCGCTGTTTGAAAAGCAGGATGCAAAACGTAAAGAACAGGTTGCCAAACAGCAGGAAAAAAGAGCAGAGATGACGCAGGACCGCGCAGAACGCCGTGCAGAGATGATGGAACTGCGCAATAAAGCTGTCGCTGAGAACGATGCCGAACTGGAAAAAATTATCGGAAAGGAAAAAATGGAACAGTGGAAAACGTATCGCGACGAGCAGATGAAGAAGATGCGCAACAGGGCCTCATCGGGACAACGTGGGATGAACAGAAACGTTCCTAAGACAAACTAACCAGGCGTGCCATTCAACGGGTCATGTTGATCGCTGGATCATTTGAACCCCGTAAGTCCGTAAATAGGCTTTCGGGGTTCATTGTATGAATGAGGGACCGTTGTTTCAGATCCATCAGACATCAGTAATACTTCTCAAAAATCTTCTTAAATGTGGCTGTCTCCTTAAATCGATCAAGCCAGCTGTTGAGGCTGTCGAGAAGCTGCGGGGAGTCTCTGCGTACCGCCCACGACTCCAGCTGTGTAAAACTGATATCTGTTTCGATGTCTATCTCCGGCAATGATTCGGCCAGACGCAAAGCCACCTTCTCATCACACACCGTGAAATCAATATCACCTGCTGCCACCATCATCACCAGCTGCTCCGTCTCATAGGTCGGATCTTCCACCACGTAGATGGTGTCACCTATCTCGTGGGAGAGGTTATTCAGCCGCAGCATAGCAGGTGACTCACCGGGGACATGGATCGTCTTCTTTGCCAGATCGAGCTGCTGCCTGATAGGTTCGATACTATCATTAAAGAGTGCTTTGCGTTGTACCAGTACCTGCTTGTTGAGCGTAAGAGGATCAGTGAAAGCGAAGGTGTCCTTCAACTGGATGTTCACCGGAATATTTCTGGCTACCAGATCGTACCGTTGCTCCAGTAATCCTTCCAGATTCTCATCCAGACTGTTCTCGAGAAACAGGTTCACCTTCACCCCCCACGCTTTCTCGAGGGCCTTTATCATCTCCAGCTGAAAACCCCGTGCAGTATCACCTGAGACAAAGTACCCGATAGAGTTATAATCGGTCACCACATTCAGCTCACCCGATGCCATGATCTCTTTGTAGTCGCGGGGAAGCAACAGAATGTCACTATCTTTGCTTATATACCTAAGCAGTATCATCGTGCCGACAACGATAATCAGTAAAAAGAGATAGAGATTGCGTCTTTTTTTGAATTTCAAGGTTGAAAGGTATTATTGATGTGAGATGAAACGAATAAGAAAAAATGATTGATTTTTCGTAAAACGAATTATTAATTGTGAAGATTAATCGAAACACCCATTTTGAAGGTGAAGGGGTTCACCGGGTAGCCGGGCAGAGAGAAGTACTCATAGGGTTTCAAAGCTTTCGTTGCCACATTATAGAACATCACGAAGAAGCGTGTCTGCTTCAGGTGCATGTTGGCGTAAACAGTAGCAATAGGGTAATTGCCGATCTCTTTCTCATTCTGATTGTAGAACTGCAGCAAGGCTGCTTCATAACCGGGCGCAAAATAGTTTGTATGGTAATGGGCATCTACCCCCACTTGCAGTGAGAGTTCATTCACTATTTTTGCTTTCAGGTACATGTTCGAGTAGATACTGAGGGTAGGCAGCGGTATCACCTGCTGATTGCTGGAGGTCTGATAGACCACCTGATTGTCCCAGTTAAATACGCCCAGGCGCAGGTTCTGATCCACACGTGCCGTCAGCACCTGTATGTTGTCACTCTCCTGTGCGATATTTTTATCCTGATCGAAGTAGATGAAGTTCTGCAGGTTCTCTACGCCGGCACTAACTGTGGTGTTTGTAAAAGGTATATGCAGCTTACCACCCACGTAGACCCTGCGTATATCACCAAAATCATGATTCCACCGGAAGTACTTGGAGTAATAATTCTCCTGCAGGTACTTGGGCCGCAGATTTTTTAAGTGTGCCTGTGCCGACAGTGTGGTACGTCTGCCGGCAATATCGAAACCTGTCTCCACATCGCCCATCGCCCTGAACTCACCCAGGTTGACTCCCAGTACACCCAAATCGGCACGCAGGTTGAATAAAAGGTTTTCTCCCTGCTGTTTATTCAGTAAACCACCTATGGTGACAGCACTCTCGCGATGACTGATATAACCCGGTCCCACGCTGTCTCTCATGGAATAGTTGCGCAGGTCATACTCCAGGAATGCGGTCAACCCGAATTTCACCCACTCCTTGAATCCCTCTCTCAGGCTCAATGAAACGCTGTTCTTGAATGAAGTATAGCGTATACTGTCGTCCACCGCCTCATCATAATAGCGATTGGCATAGAAGCGGTCGATCTGCTGCATCTGCACCCCGTCAACATCCACGTATGCCGTATCATACGATAGAAAGCGACGATGCTGTTGCGTGTACTGTGTAGAATAGCCGATGCTGGCAACCGGCACAAAATGACCCGGTCCCTGGTGGAGTGAATCACCCGCTATCTCCCTGTATCCAAGGTTGTACCTCCCCGATAAAAAGTAGCGGTTGTTACCTATTGCGTTCCATGTGTTGGTGAACTTTACGGGAATATCTCTCGAGGTGAAGTTCTCCTGTACAGCATCCGGATCGGTAATGAAGATCTCCTCGGTAATACCGCCGTTCTCAAAATTGGTCATCGAGCCCAGGTTCATGAATGCATGCGCCTCTATCCTGTCAGATATATAGTTGCTGAAAAGTGAGAAATTATTGTGCTTCACCGACTGCGAGTTGTAAAATCCACGTGCATTGATCAGATCCACATCCACACCCACATTCAGTGATTTACCAAAATTGGTTGTGATACGTGCATCCAGACGCTCCTCGTTGGTTTGCTTCCCCGTACCGCGCTGAAAATTAATCTTCGAATAGGGTACCCTCGTGTTGACGAAAAGCAGCTTCTCAGGATCCTTCAGATAGAGGTAGTGAGCATCATTGAAGAGAAAGGTCTCCGTCTCCCCACGGTCGAAAAAAATCTTGGAGATGGCCGGCGACCCCAGGGGTGCCAGGAAACCCATCGCCACAGACTGCCCGTCGGGGAGGGTTGTCTGCTGGTAATTGTGTAACAACGTATCCGATATAGCGGGCAGGCGGTTGCCTGTACGACTGTCTATCTTCCAAATGGTCATCCGTGCCAGTCGTTGCAGTGAGTCTGCTTCAGCACCGTGATCATGTATAAGGTGATCGAGATGCGATGATGTACCTTGTGACACACCCGTTGAATCAGGCACGATGGGACTGCGTGGAAGCAGATCGAGTGAGTCGGGATTGGTGGTGATCTGCGATGAGTCGGGCATGATTATGCGGGCCTGCGAGTAAGCAGTCGCGATACATAACATCATCGCCAGAAGTGATATCAACAGCTTATTTTTCATCGGGTGCAAACGTACAAAAAAAAATGCCACAGAGCGATAGTCTGTGTAGTTTTTATGCGGTTTTTGAGAAATTTTAGGATGTATATGAAGGCATAAATAAATAATTGAGTCATCAGTTCATGTTATTCAGTGATACCCATTTTTTTCATCAGAAAGCTGGCATTCATATTAATGGCTATACCTTCTTGTATCTGATAGTCAAAAGTAAGGAGATCATTCTTAATGATGGCATCGAAATGATAATTTTTTATCTGCTGAGGATATACATTTTCCATGTTGCCAAGCGAAAGATCATGTGTAGCAATGATCCCATTGCCACGGAGGCTGATCAGTCGTTTCACAAGTGCCAGAGATCCCTTTTTCTTATCTTCTGAATTTGTTCCTTTAAGTATTTCATCGAGAATGATCAAGAGGCCCTCCTCACCGGCTTCCAGTCTGTCGATAATCATCTTCAGCCGTTTCAACTCTGCGAAGAAGTAGGATTCATTGTTTACCAGTGAATCAGCTGTTCTCAGATTGGTCAGCAGACTACCGGGATAAAAAACCATCCTTCGTGCCCACACGGGCAACCCTACCGAAGCCATCACATGATTTACACCTATGGTGCGCAGGTAGGTGCTTTTTCCAGCCATATTAGCTCCGGTGACGATCATGAAATAAGATCTCCGGGAAATTTCAATATCATTTTTCACACATTGATCGCGGGGAATAAGCGGATGCCCCATGCTGTCACCAATAAAGCAATAACTATCTGAGACCACAGGATAGGTATAATCGGGATGATTCATCGCAAAAGTTCCCGCAGAGATGAGTGCATCCATTTCAGCAAGGACCTTGAACCAGCCATCAACATGATCACCGTGACTTTTCATCCATTGCTCAATTTTCAATGTATAACGGGTGGTCCACAGTAACAGTGGATTCAGGAAGAGGATGGCAATGGTAAAGCCCAGATCGAGGTTATGGCTGTATCCCGACAGCTCTTTGATAACCTGAGATGCATTTTTATGCAATGTAAGTCGCTTTTGCAGCGTCAGTAGTTGATCTGATTCGGGTCTCTCCTCTTCCACCATCTTTAGCAGATCGGCATATGCATTGAGTCTTTTTGATCTCTTATCAACCAGGAGCCAGGTCTCTTTCACTCTTTTAAAAGGTATGAGCGAAAGCATCAGCGTGAAAAGATACAGATAAATGAAGAGACTTCCCGGTAGTAAATTCGTGAGCCATAGCACGGCATAGATCACGTAGATAAGAGGGGTTACCCATACGGCAACTTTCCAGAAGAGGCTATGGTGCAACCTTTTCCCGGGTTTCGAAACGGGAAGATAATCCTCCTTGCCGAGATCGGATGAGGCTGTTTTCATGCCGGTGACCCGGAAACGAAAAGAAAAATCTTCATTATCCGATAACTCCCTGATGGCCTCCTGTCGTTTTTCAATCGCCTCTTTTTCTGTCAGAGGCGATAGCATCATCTCAGCCAGCGTCTCCCTGCCGATAGAAAGAACAGTTCTGTTGATCTGCTGGAAAACAGATTTCTCTCCAAAGATATCAAGATCAAAACTGAAGGTGTGCGAAGGGTCTGTCTTCTCAGGGGCACCATCAAAAGCCGAGAAATCGTGATCAAACGCTTTCAGTTCATTCACTGCGATATGGTACAGAAATTCCTTCGTCTCTTTCTTCTCCAGCAATTGATTGTGCTTCTTCATCAGCAGGATAAACAATACAAAAGTGAAGAGCAGCAGGAGCGCGAGCAGGTTTAAATGGTGTACCAACATAAAGACCATTATCACTGCAGCGACAAAAAGTACCAGCCTGACTGTACCGATAAGATAAATCTGTTTTCCCAGACGGTTGATTCTTTGCTCACAATCATCTGCTAACACCTTGTAGGAATGAGCTCTCTGCTGTATGGTCATCTTATCTAAATTATACCTGTTTTGTATGCTACGTATACCCTCATATTATGAACAAGCGAAAGTTCAATTATATTGAGTGGAAAGGTTTTCTCTCATTCCGTATACTTTCGTCACAAATGTATGACTTTCCCATGAAACCGCATCAGAGAATAAACGAAAAAAAACAGCGCTTTTCTTTTTTGGTCGTGTTTTCACCTCACGCCGTAAAAAATTATCCCTATATTGTGTCAATTAAAATAATTCCATTATCTTTGCTGCAACAAAACGATAAAAATGAAAGCAAACATGTTCCATCATCATCATTTTCATACTTGCGGTCAGGCGAGATGAGATAGATATGTGCGAACGTTAAAGTCTATATTTATACACCCGTCTGAATAACATCAGGCGGGTTTTTTGTTAAATAAACAGGCTGATTTTATTCGACAAAACGAACAGACCAATGGAAAAAATTAAAATTGCGATCCAGAAAAGCGGACGTCTGAGCGAGAAATCGCTCGATCTGCTCACCGAGTGCGGCATAAGAGTATCTAACGGTAACCGCAAGCTAAAGACCGATGCACGTAACTTCCCCATGGAGATCTTCTTTCTTCGTGATGATGATATCCCGCAGTATGTGGAACAGGGTGTGGCCGACATCGGCATCCTGGGTGAGAATGAAGTGTGGGAGAAAGAGAAGGATGTAGAGGTGGTGGAGAAGCTGGGCTTCGGCAACTGTCGTCTCTCGCTGGCCATACCGAAGGATGAACAGTACACGGGACTGGATTACTTCAATGGCAAGCGTATTGCTACCAGCTATCCCAGGACACTTGGTAAGTTCTTTAAGGTGAAGGGCATCGATGTGACGATCGAAGAGCTGGGAGGCAGCGTGGAGATCGCTACCGGCATCGGCCTGGCCGACGGTATCTTCGATATCGTCAGCACCGGCAGCACGCTGATCATGAATGGGCTGAAGGAGGCGGAGACGATCATCAAAAGTGAAGCGGTGCTGATCAGTAACAAGCACCTCTCCCCTGCGAAAACAGCACTCCTGGAGCAGCTGTTGTTCCGCATCAAGTCATTCAAAAACGGACAGGGTAAAAAATATGTACTGCTGAACGCCCGCAACGAGGAGATCCCCGCTATAGTGAGACTGTTGCCCGGCATGCGTTCACCCAGTATCCTTCCCCTGGCTGATGAGGGGTGGAGCAGCGTTCACTCGGTGATCAGTGACGATCACTTCTGGGAGATCATCGATGAACTGAAGCGGCACGGCGCCGAAGGCATCCTCGTTGTCCCCATCGAGAAAATGATTCTTT
>JADMKJ010000080.1:2778-9197 GCA_015478855.1 Proteiniphilum sp. | reverse complement strand
ACTGACAACTAAAATAATGAAAACAATATCCAATCCTTCCCAATCGAAGTGGAAGAAACTGACCGAACGACCGCTGATCAAACAGCGCAAGCTGATGGACACGGTAGAGAAGATGTTCTACGACATTCATCGTAAGGGCGACAAGGCGGTGCTCTCCTACAGCCGTCAATTTGATTATGCCGGTCAGCAGTCGCCGGAGGTGGACCGGGAGAGCGTTGCCGATGCAGGTGCGGTGATCCCGGAGCGTCTCAAACAGGCTATTGAGCTGGCAAGGAGAAACATCGAAACCTTTCACCTGTCACAACGGGAAGAGGTGCGCAAGGTGGAGACAGCCCCCGGCGTGGTCTGCTGGCGCGAGTCACGCCCCATCGAACGGATAGGTATCTATGTTCCCGGCGGCTCTGCACCCCTCTTCTCTACGGTGCTGATGCTTGCCGTGCCGGCAAAGATTGCAGGCTGCAGCGAGATCGTCCTCTGCACCCCGCCCAACGAAAAGGGCGAGATCCA
The DNA here is from genome assembly GCA_015478855.1 of Proteiniphilum sp. Taxonomy (GTDB): domain Bacteria; phylum Bacteroidota; class Bacteroidia; order Bacteroidales; family Dysgonomonadaceae; genus Proteiniphilum. The sequence goes on along the minus strand of JADMKJ010000080.1, from coordinate 8,690 downwards.
TCCCGCCATCCTCTACGCAGCCTGGCTGACAGGGGTCACGAAGATATTCGCCGTGGGAGGCATCCAGGCCATCGGCGCCATGACCTTCGGCACGGAGAGCATCCCCCGGGTGGATAAGATCTTCGGTCCCGGCAACCAGTACGTGATGGCGGCCAAACGCTCCGCACAGTTCTACGGTGTGGCCATTGACATGCCTGCCGGACCCAGCGAGCTGCTGGTGATCGCCGACGACAGCTGCAACCCCGCCTTCGTGGCTGCCGACCTGCTGTCGCAGGCCGAGCATGGTCCGGACAGCCAGGTGATCCTGCTCTCCGACAGCAAGAAGGTGATCAAGGCAGTGAACAAAGAGCTGGATCAGCAGCTGGCGAGCCTGCCCCGGCAGGAGATTGCCACACAGGCACTCACCAACAGCAGGGCCATCCTCTTCAAAGAGCTGAACGATTGTATGGCTTTCAGCAATCAATATGCCCCGGAACACCTGATCATCGCGACAGAGAACCCTGTGCTGGTAAGCCGCGATGTGGTGAATGCCGGCTCGGTCTTCCTCGGCAATTACAGCTGTGAGAGCGCCGGCGACTATGCCAGCGGTACCAACCATACGCTGCCCACCAGCGGCAATGCCAGGGCTTACAGCGGCGTCTCCCTCGACAGCTTCGTGAAGAAGATCACCTTCCAGCATCTCAGCCGGGAGGGTATCACCAGCATCGGCCACGCCGTGGAGACGATTGCTGAGGAGGAACAGCTGTTCGCCCACAAGAATGCGATGACGCTGCGCCTGGGAGCCATCACCGCCACACACCTGCAGGCAGCCACAGAGATCACTCCGGAAAACAGCACAGAAGAAGAAAGAGATGAAACATTTTGATTTACAATCGCTGGTACGTCCCAATATATGGGCATTAAAACCCTACTCCAGCGCCCGTGATGAGTTTACGGGTGATGAAGGCATCTTTCTCGATGCCAACGAGAACCCCTTCGGCAAGAAAAACCGTTACCCCGACCCGCACCAGCGGATGCTGAAGAGAGCACTGTCGGAGAGAAACCATATCCCTGTAGAGAATATCTTCATCGGCAACGGCAGCGATGAGGTGATCGACCTGGTCTACCGTATCTTCTGCGAGCCGGCCCGGGATCGCGTCATCCTCTGTCCCCCCACCTACGGGATGTATGAGGTGTCGGCCAACATCAACAACGTGGAGGTGATACATGTTCCACTCACTGATGATTTCGAGCTGAACATCGATGAGATACTGTCACATGATGCCAGGTGCCTCTTCGTCTGCTCTCCCAACAACCCCTCAGGAAACCGGCTGAAGAACGTGGAGCGGCTGCTGGAGGAGTTCAGGGGTATCGTGGTGGTCGATGAGGCCTATATCGATTTCTGTGCTGACAGAAGCTTCAGGGAACAGCTTCAGCAATACCCCAATCTGATCGTTATGCAGACGTTCAGCAAAGCGTGGGCGCTGGCCAGTGCACGCGTGGGTGTAGCTTATGCATCTGCTGATATCATCGGGTTGATGGACAGGACGAAGCCACCCTACAATGTGAGTGCATTCAATCAGGAGGAGGCGCTCAAAGCACTCTCCAAACCGGTGAAGCATCAATACAGGTTGGAGCTGATCCTGCAGGAGAGAAGACTGCTCGAAAAAGAGCTGGCACAATTGCCGTTGGTACACCGTGTCTATCCCTCCGATGCCAATTTCCTGCTGGTGGAGGTGACCGATGCCGACAAGCTGTACCATCACCTGGTGCACAAGAAGGTGATCGTGAGGAACCGCAGCAGCGTGGTCCGCAACTGCCTCCGCATCACGGTGGGCACACCGGCGGAGAACAGGGTACTGCTGAAGGAACTGCAGGACTATCATAATCAGACAAGATAAAAACAGACATAGGTTTTATTTCCTCTCTCACAAACATCCTGAGTGACAGAAATAGGCCAAAAAAAATTGAGAATAAGCAGATGAAGAAAGTACTTTTCATAGACCGCGACGGGACGTTGATCCTGGAGCCGGAAGATGAGCAGATCGACAGCCTTGAGAAGCTGGAGTTCTATCCCGGCGTCTTCCAGTACCTCGCGCGCATTGCCGGCGAGCTGGAGTATGAGCTGGTGATGGTCACCAACCAGGACGGCCTCGGCACCGACTCCTTCCCCGAAGAAACATTCTGGCCTGCACACAATAAGATCATCAGAGCCTTCGAGAATGAGGGGGTACGCTTCAGCGAGATACTGATCGACCGCTCCTTCCCGCACGAGCACCTGCCCACCCGCAAACCGGGCACGGGCATGCTGACCTACTACCTTAAGGGCGCATATGACCTGGCCAATTCCTACGTGATAGGGGACAGAATGACAGATATACAACTGGCTCAAAATATGAATTGTAAATCAATTTTATTAAGTGCTGATTTACATCCTGAAGCCACCCTTTGCACCACTTCATGGGGCGAGATCTACCGTTTCCTGCAAGCCACACCACGCAGCGGGAAGGTACATCGCAAGACCTCCGAGACAAATATCCTCGTCGAAGTAAACCTCGACGAGAGCGGGCAGAGCGCCATCTCCACGGGACTGGGATTCTTCGACCATATGCTGGAGCAGATCGCCCGCCACGGCAACATCCGCCTGAAGATTGAAGTGAAGGGTGACCTCCATATTGATGAACATCACACCATTGAAGATACCGGTATCGCTCTGGGAGAAGCATTTCTGCAGGCACTGGGACAGAAAAAGGGAATCTCACGCTACGGCTTTATGCTCCCCATGGACGACTGTCTCGCGCAGGCGGCCATCGACTTCGGCGGCCGTCCCTGGCTGGTGTGGGAGGCCGCTTTTCAACGTGAGCAGGTGGGCGATGTGCCCACAGAGATGTTCATGCACTTCTTCAAGTCGTTCAGCGACAGCGCGAAGTGTAACCTCAACATCAAAGCCGAAGGTGAGAACGAGCATCATAAGATAGAGGCGATCTTCAAAGCCTTTGCACGTGCCGTCAAGATGGCGGTGAAGCGGGGTGAGACAGAAGGTATCCCAAGTACAAAAGGAGTTTTGTAAAAGCGGCCAGCGGTCAGCTTTTGAATCAACACATTGACACACTGGCATATTTGCATATTTAATTATGATAGCAATTATAAAATACAACGCGGGCAATATCACATCGGTATACAACGCGGTAAAACGGCTCGGCTACCCCTGCAAGGTGACGGACGATGTCGATGAGATCAGGCATGCAGAGAAGGTGATCTTCCCCGGTGTGGGTGAAGCCGGATCGGCAATGATCCACCTGAAGGAGAGGGGGTTGGATAAAGTTATTAAATCACTGCTTCAACCCACACTGGGTGTCTGCCTGGGCCTGCAGTTGATGTGCAGCCACACGGAAGAGGGTGACACGGAATGCTTCGGTATCTTCGATGCCAGCGTTAAAAAGTTCCCTCCCACCGACATTGTCCCGCATATGGGATGGAACAACCTGTCGGATGTGAATAGTCCCCTATTCCAAAATTTCGGCAGGGATGACACCACCTATTTCGTCCACAGCTATTACGCCGAGCTCTGCAGTCAGACCATCGCGACATGCGACTATATCCTGCCCTTCAGTGCGGCCATACGGAGAGATAATTTTTACGCCACGCAGTTTCATCCTGAGAAGTCGGGCAGCGTAGGTGAACAGATATTAAAGAATTTATTGGAATTATGAGAATCATCCCCGCTATTGATATCATCGACGGCAAGTGCGTGCGCCTGACGAAAGGCGACTACAGCACCCAAAAAACCTATCGCGACAACCCGCTGGATGTCGCCAGGGAGTTCGAGGAGCACGGTATAGCGTACCTGCACCTGGTGGATCTCGACGGTGCGAAATCGAAGCATATCGTCAACCACCGTGTGCTGAAGGAGATAGCCACAAAGACATCGCTGAAGATCGATTTCGGCGGCGGCATCAAGTCGGATGAGGATGTGCGCATTGCCTTCGACAACGGAGCAGCCCAGATCACCGGCGGCAGCATCGCGCAGCAGCAGCCGGCACTGTTCAAGCAGTGGCTCGCAAGCTACGGTGCCGACAAGATCATCCTGGGCGCAGACAGTCACCATAGGAAGATAGCCACCAACGGCTGGCAGCAGCAGTCGCAGGAGGATGTGGTCGATTTCATCGCAGCCTACGGGAAAGTGGGAATCAGATATGTGATCTGCACCGATATCGCGAAGGATGGCATGCTGGAGGGTCCCTCCATCGCGCTCTACAAAGAGATCATCGCCCGGACGAACATACAACTTATCGCCAGCGGGGGCATCTCCTCGATGGAAGATCTGCGCACACTGCAACAGATCGGCTGCGAGGGTGCCATCATCGGCAAAGCCATTTATGAAGGAAAGATAGAGCTGAAAGAATTAAGAGATTTTATTATAAGAAATTAAAGCTGAGAGCTGAAAGCTAAACACACAAACCGCTGCAATCTCAACACCGGCTAAGAAGCTGAGTGCTAAGTGCTGAGAACCGAACGCTGAACATTAACAGCTTACCGCTTACCGCTTATAGCTTATTGCTTATTGCTTATTGCTTACCGCTTATAGCTTATAGCTTATAGCTTTTTAAAAACTGACTACTAACAACTGATAACTGACAGAATGCTAAAAAAAAGAATTATCCCCTGCCTCGACATCAAGGATGGACGCACCGTGAAAGGTATCAACTTCGTAGAGCTGCGTGATGCTGGTGATGCCGTGGAGCTCGCCAGACGCTATGTGCTCGAGGGTGCCGACGAGCTGGTCTTCCTCGATATCACCGCAACGGTGGAAAATCGCAAGACGCTCACCGAACTGGTACGCCGTGTGGCGGCAGAAATCAATATACCCTTTACGGTGGGTGGTGGGATCAGCTCACTGGAGGATGCACAGGCCATTATCAGAGCCGGAGCCGACAAGGTAAGCCTCAACTCCTCGGCAGTAGATCACCCTGAGCTCCTCACCGAGATCGCCTCACAGTTTGGGAGTCAGTGCGTTGTGCTGGCCATCGACACCAAGCTGGTAGATGGGGAGTGGATGGTCTATGTGCATGGCGGAAGGACCCCTACCCCGCTCCGCACGCTCGACTGGGCACGGGAAGGAGAGAAACGCGGTGCAGGCGAGATACTGCTCACCTCGATGAACAACGATGGCACCAGGGATGGTTTCGCGATAGATATCACCCGCAGCGTTAGCGACACCGTCAATATCCCCGTCATCGCCTCCGGCGGTGCGGGCACGATGGCACACTTCGCTGAAGTGTTCAGGCAGACGAGGGCAAGCGCAGCGCTGGCTGCCAGCATCTTCCACTTCGGTGAGATCCCGATCCCCACATTGAAACAATATTTAAAAGAACAAAACATACCAATACGATGACAATAGATTTTGAAAAATCCGGAGGATTGATCCCGGTGGTGATACAGCATGCCCACACACTACAGGTGCTGATGCTGGGGTATATGAACGAAGAAGCACTGGAAAAGACGAAAGCTGAAGGAAGAGTAACCTTCTACAGCCGCAGCAAACAGCGTCTGTGGACCAAGGGAGAGAGCTCGGGCAATTTTCTAACCCCCGTAGAGATCCTTATCGACTGCGACGACGATACGATTCTTATCAAGGCTGTACCCGCGGGACCGACATGCCATACCGGCAGCACCTCCTGCTTTAAGGAGGAGACACCCAAGGGATTTGTTTATGAGCTGGAGAGCGTGATTGAACAGCGCATCGCCGAGAAGAGTGAAGGATCCTACACCTCCAGGCTATTTAACATGGGCGTCAACAAAGTGGCGCAAAAGGTGGGAGAAGAGGCGGTGGAGCTGGTGATCGAGGCGAAGGACGACAACCTTGATCTGTTCAGTAACGAGGCAGCCGACCTGCTCTATCACTATCTTATCCTGCTGAAGACGAAGAATCT
>JADMKJ010000080.1:0-2678 GCA_015478855.1 Proteiniphilum sp. | reverse complement strand
CTTATAGCTTATCGCTTATTTTTCACCTTCTTCCCGACGATCCATACCTTCTGACTATTGGCCAGGGTGGTGGCAAAGAGATAGCTTTCTCCCCCCTCCTTCAGGCCCGTCTTCCTGCGGATTTCAGCCACGCTCATGGGGTAATTGCGCACAGCGATATTCACTTTCTCTGTTACCGAGACAAAACGACGGATATTGATCCTGTTGGGTACCATCACCTCATCAATGGTAAATATACGCCCGGGAAAACCAGGTAACAGCAGATCTGAAGTGTAGAGATGGCTATGCCTGTGCAGTTTCCTCACCTTATAACTGTTGCCCACCGCGTTAAAAGCGCCCGCTTTCATAATTGAGGCATTGGGTTCATAGAGATATCTGCCGGGCTGTGATGTCAACACCGCCTCCTGCATCTCCTCCTCACGGGTAAAGAGAAAATCCTCCATCTCTCCTCCTCTGTGCAGGTTCACCGCATGGTAGCGGCACTCGCCCGCATCTTTCTTGAGGATGAAAAGCAGCTCTTTGCATTCGTTATCCACCGAGACGACATGCACCTCACTCACATCACCCACTGTTTTCGTGGCAAGGGAGATGTCCAGCATCGGTGAATACTTGATCATCACCCTGTCCGCCTTCTCCAGCAGCAGATCTTTCAGCTGTGTCAGGTCGGGTGAGCAATCCTCCATATGAAAAACCTTCCTTCCCCTCTCATCCCTGCGCGATGGATCCAGGTAAATAAGGTCGGCCTTCTCCATCTGCGATAGATAATCCTCACTTTTCCCGTGTAGTACCGTGGCATGATTCAGTCCCAGCAATTCGAAGTTATGTGTTGCTATCCGGCAGAGTTCTTCGTTCTGCTCAAGGTAAATAGCGTGGCCGAAGCAGGCAGACAGGTAAGAAAAATCGACCCCCATACCGCCGGTGAGATCCACAAAACGCGCTTTCCCTTCCTGTACCAGCGATGCTTTGTACCTCGCCGTCATCTCCGATGAAGCCTGCTCCAGGGAGAGATGCAGCGGGTAGACGATCTCACCGGTCCGGTACCACGATGGTATTTTATGTTTCGCCGTTTGTCGTCCCGCAATCTGTGCCAGCAGAAATGGCATATCCTCTCCCCGGAACCGAAGTGCCAGTTCGCGTACATCTTCATTCTCGTGAGCTGAAATAAACTCCTGCTGTGTCGGTGTTAGCTTCATAACAAAAAAAAGACAACCTACTTATGCAAGCAGGTTGTCCTTATCAACTAATAGTTATCTTATGGTCTAAGTTTCCTTTATCCGGATCCGGTCAGGGCATATTAAGCTTCTGCCTGTACCTGCGGCTTTACCGATACAAATGAGCGGTTGTCTCTTCTTTTACGGAAGACCACAACTCCATCGGTCAGAGCAAACAGCGTATGGTCTTTTCCCATACCTACATTTTCTCCGGGATGGTGAACAGTTCCGCGCTGACGCACGAGAATGTTGCCTGCTCTTGTGGCTTCACCACCAAATATCTTCACGCCCAATCGTTTACTTTCCGATTCGCGGCCGTTCTTCGAACTACCAACACCTTTTTTATGTGCCATTTTCTTCTGATTTTAACTGATTAAGCTATAATTTCCTTTATTCTCACTTCAGAAAACTGTTGACGGTGTCCGTTTAATTTTCTGTAACCTTTCCTTCTTTTCTTCTTGAAAATGAGAACCTTATCTCCTTTTACATGCGAAAGAATCTCTAACACTACTTTTGCTCCTCCAATTACGGGCGAACCAACGGTTATCGCGCCGTCATTATCGATGAGCATCACTTTATCAAACTCCACTTCTGCACCCTGATCGGCGTTGATTCTGTGGACGAATAATCGCTGGTCCTGCTGTACTTTAAACTGCTGACCCTGAATGTCTACTATGACGTACATATTTAAATAACTTGACGTTACGTGCCTGAGGCGAGCCGCTACCTGCGTCTACTTCTTGAGCCTATTAGCAAAATGAGGTGCAAAATTACACAAATAATTCATAAAACACAAATCATTCACCGCTTTTTTTCCAAATCCAGGTATGCTTTCCCAATATTTTCGATGATGTCACCGGCAGTGAATGAGCGTGGGTGAATGCTCTGCTCAGTCAGATCGGCAGTCAACCCATGCAGATAGACACCTAACCGTGCTGCTTCAGTCGGCTTGTAACCCTGTGCCAGCAAGCTGGTGATCATTCCGGTAAGCACATCACCACTACCGGCAGTGGCCAGCGCTGGCGTGCCGGTGCTGTTCATAAAGATATTATCTGCATCGATAATTAGCGAATAGGCTCCTTTTATCACCACGACAAGGTCATTCTCGATTGCGAAGAGCCTTGTTTTGATTATTTTATCAAAGTCGTCGCACCACATACCTATCAGCCTTGAAAGCTCCTTTGGATGTGGCGTAAGAATGGTTTTCGGGGGCAGCAGGGAGACCCACTCTTTGTGCTGTGCCAGGATATTCAGTCCGTCTGCATCGATCACCAGTGGGGTGCGGTTATTCTGAATAAACCGATGCATTGCTTCCACTGTTTCCGTGTGTTGTCCCATCCCAATTCCAATACCGATAGCATCGGGCAGCAACTCATATCCGATAAAACTGATATGCTCAGTATGTTTGTCCTCAATGGCCATTACTTCAGGGAAACAGGACTGGATGACCGTCATTCCGCATTTGGG
>JADMKJ010000079.1 GCA_015478855.1 Proteiniphilum sp. | reverse complement strand
TCGAATCACTCTAAATGATTATTTATCAAATGGATAATATCAAAAGACACAGGGGCAGGCTACATAGTGATCACCCTTTTGGAGAGTTATTCTTAACTTTCCTGATGATATGCACCTGGCCTCTGCTCAACGCCACCACCCCACCTCAGCTGCACTGTCTGGGAAACGGGGATTATTGTCTGTTCGGACAGGGTGCTGACATTGAATCTGTTTTTGGACCGGGTTACAGCTCCCCTTCTTACATTCAGTTATCCGTAAAAGGTGGTGATTCAACACTGAGTGCAAGGATAAAAGGAACGGCCATCTGGCAACATACCATCTATGAAGATGGAAAGGTAATTGCACGATTAACAGATTTCACAGATAGCAAAGCACCCACGTTCACCAGGATGGTTGAATGTTATGCTGAGTTCTCCTTTGAAATAAACATACTTGAAGATGAGAAGATCACCATCGCTGATGATTTTCACTCAATGGGAAATGATAAATCATCCTCCCTGTTAATCTATAAAGAGAGAGGGTTACCCATATATGGTAACTATTCTCACCCTTATGAACAGTTCCAGCATATCTATTCAAAGGGCAACTCCTCGTTGACGAAGATGGGTGATTTTAAATATAAACTGAATCTCAGACCCGGCAAATCGGAACTCTTTCTTATTGGTGGATCCACATTCCAGGAGTGTGTGGATCACACCCATATGATTGATCACAATACCAGCGCTTCTCTCTTTGAGAGAGCAAAAGAGCACTGGCTTGATTACACAGGTAAGCGGTATGATTTTGAAAAATTAATTCCCGATAATTTACCTGGTAAAGAAGAGATTATTCATCAGATTGATAATGTAGCAGTCATATTAAAAACACAACAATCAGATCAGGGGAGTGTGATTGCGGGACACAGGTACCATCTGGCATATGTCAGAGACCAGTACGGTGTCTCCCGTGGATTTCTGGCCATGGGCTATTTTGAAGAGGCCAGGGATATATTGAAATTTTACTGGGATATCTGGAAAGATTTTGGATATATACATAATGCCCAGGCTATTGGGATTCCGGGTATATTCCATCAACACGAGAACGATGAGGTGGAAATTACGGGATATCTGATCATTCAGGCTTTTGACTATCTGGAGAAAACAAAGGATACTGCCTTTGTAAAAGAGATATTTCCGATGCTGGAGTGGGCGTGGAATGCCCAGAAAAAAAATCTTGTCAGTGGGATGCTGCCCTTTAATGGAGACGAGACCTATGTGGCAGGCGGTATATTACCCAGAAGCGCGCTGAACGACGGTTCTGCTGAAGCAACCCTTCTCTTTCTGGAAGCAGGGAAAAGATTGATGCCTTTTATTGAGCAGAATCAGTTATGGGAGGGTGAGATGCTGGAGAGAAACAAAGCGCTTATACACTCTACAGTGGCCACCTACCCCGATAATTTTATCCTCAACCGGCAGATTGTGGCCAATAATCCTTCCAGGATGACCATAGAAGAGATGCCTGCCTTCAGACATGGATTTTGTGCCGGTTCTCATGGTGTGCTTGAAACCCGGAAGGATGACAATGGAAACTATTTATGTCCGAAATGTATTGCAGAGGGATTATCTTTTCCACCGATCGACAGAAAAACATATTTCCTCCCCTCGTTGGCTTTAACCCCGGAATATATTGGGTCAGATTTAATCGCTCAGGATATCCTTGACCATAACCTTTCACTTATTAAAGAGAACTATCGTCAAAAAGGAGAGGTCTCTTCCCGCGGTGATTCAAACATCACCATTGGCTATGAGTATGGTTTTTTCCTCTATGCCTTGACAAAACAAAATGATCTGCTTGCCGCTAGAATTATCGGGGATATGCTCTCTGTTGTTGACGAGGTGGGTGCATGGGTTGAGTACTATAACAATGGTGTACCCATGGGCTGTAATTACAGGCCGTGGGAGAGCGCCATCAACATTGAAGCCATCATACTGTACGCTTTAAACTATGATGATGAGGAGAAGAAATAAAGAAATAAGCCATCACCGGATCAGTGGTATACCCATCTTTATGAGGTATACCCTGCTCTTCTTTTTCCTGCTGTTGTTATCGTGCAAGGAGGAGGTAGAAACAAAAATACCCGTGATCATTCAATCATCGACAGAATTTTTAAAGTTCAGTCTTAACACCGCCAATCAACTTAACATAACAGCCAAAGAAAAGAATGCCTACGTGATTTCAACCACCGGAACAGATCCATATATTCATACCACCGGTATTTCAAAAACAATCCATCCCGATTCGGTGGTCCTTACTTTTCAATACAAGAGCAGTGAGCATATTGACCGGATACAGCTCTTTTTTGGACCGGATATCAGTGAGCAACGTTCTTTGTTCGCAGGTCCGATAACGAAAACATCCCTATGGAAAAGTTACTCCGTCAATCTGAAGAAAATAATCAAGGAGCTATCCTGGGGTAAACAGGGTGATTTCATCCGGCTTGATTTCGGTACAAAGAGCGGTGTAACCATCGAGATAAGCAACATCTACTTCAGGGCGATGAACGCCTCTGAAAAGGATATCTTCGATGAAGAGGAGGCACAGATAAAAAAAGATGAGATGATGCAGAGTGCGCTGGCCTCTTATCTGGAGAAAAAGTATCCATCCACAATCACCGGGGTGAAGGCCGGCTTAACCCATGTCACCATCACTGGAGAACAGGCAGGAGAAGGAAAATTCAGCTTGTGTGAGATTTTCCCTGAGGATACACTGGTCACCATCACAACCTTTAAAAACAAAATTGCACTGGAGAGCAGCCCGTTCCAGATCATACTTCCCCGGGTGATCAGTAAAAACAACGGATCATATGACCGTCTCCTCTCAAAATGGGTGATCGTCAAAGAGAGCGGTAACAATGAATTTATTGACTCCCATGCCAGGTATACCGACATCATTGAACCAAGGCAGTCCCTGACACCGGGTATATTGAAGAGTAAGAAAGGTCTGGGAGGCTTTTTCATGAACAGTTATGCAAGCGACTTAGACCTGCTGGGAATCACAAGCATCACAATCAATATCCCTATTACAGCACTGATCTACTCCTTTCCCGCAGCCAACACGATCGCCCACAGCTATGGGAATAAAAATTACTATTTTTCCCGCAGTTATCTCAACGGACTGGATCAGGCGCTACAACTGGCAGCATCCAAAGATATCGTTGTAGCAGCTATCCTGCTGGTGCAGAAAGCAGCAGAATCTGCCGACCCGGAGATAGGGAGAATACTGCAGCACCCCAGTTATACACCCGAGGGAATCTACACCATGCCCAACCTGACAACGGAGGAAGGGATCAACTGCTATGCGGCGGCACTCGATTTTCTTGCATCGCGTTACAACAGGACAGATGATGCATATGGCAGAATACACAAATGGATCCTGCACAACGAAGTAGATGCAGGACTCACCTGGACAAATATGGGAAGAAAACCGATGCTGGTCTATCTCGACACGTACCTGAAATCGATGCGTATCTGTTATAACATCACCCGGCAGTATGACGGGAACAGCGAAGTGATGGGTTCATTTACACACTCCTGGAGCGAACCGGTAGAGTTGTACGCTTCGAAAGCGATGCTGAATGCCATGCAACAGTTCAGCGCAAGTGAAGGTGATTTTCAATGGGGAGTGGCTTATCACCCCTACCCTCAGGACCTGAATGAACCCAAGACATGGAACGATTCAAAAGCGACCTTTAGCATGAGCAGTGCGTTGGTGACATTCAGGAACCTGGAGGTAATAGACCACTGGGTCAGGCAAAAAGAGAACAGCTACAGAGGGACCTTCAAAAGAACACTCTGGCTGTCAGAAAACGGCACTAACTCAAGGAGCTATGAGAACAAGGATCTGTTGGAACAGGCTGCAGGGTTTGCCTACGCCTGGAAGAAACTGACTGCGCTGGATGGGATTGATGCAATCCAGTGGCATAACTGGATTGACAACAGATCGGAGTTTGGCTTGAGAATCGGACTGAGAAAATTCCCGGATGATGCAACCGACCCGGGAGGACGCAAACCGGTATGGTATGCCTACCAGGCTGCAGGAACAGACCAGGAGGAGGAAATATTTGAACCCTACAAGACGATGATAGGGATCAGCAACTGGAGTGAAATCATGCATTCTGTCTCACCATAATCCATATTACAATGAAAAGAAAAACAATATTATTCAATCTTCTCTTCGGTGTATCATTACTCTCGCTACTCTCATGCAGTGAACAGAAAAACAGAGTGGTCATTGAGGATACTTTCTATCCGCTGCCGGCCGGCGCCGTTCAACTCGATGGTTTTTTCGAGGAGTATATTCAGAATTCCATCCAGCACTGGAACATGGGCGAACTACCCTATGATCAGTTTGTCGATTTCTTCAGAAATGGCAGGCCCCAGTTTGCATTGGGTGAGATGTGGGGGAAGGCGGTACGTTCAGGTTGCATGTTCTACCGCTACACCAATGACCCGCAACTCAAACAGATCATGGATGAAACTGTAAGTGATCTGCTCACAACACAACGCGAAAATGGGAGTATCAGCTGCGTTGAGATAGCTAAACAGCCGGAAGAGAGTGAGCTGTGGGAACGTAAATATGTGATGCTCGGGCTGGAGGAGTATTATGAGTGGGTCAACCCTGATCCGCGTGTGCTTGAGGCATTGATCAAACAGGCAGACAACATCATCTCGATCATCGGACCTGCTCCTAAGACAGAGATCGTGGATGTGGGCTGGAGTGCTACCAACATTGGACATGAACCTTGTCATATTGAATCGAGCACGCTTCTGGAGCCCTTTATGAGGTTATACAAATGGACCGGTGAAGAGCGTTTTCTCGATTTTGCAACCTATATCATCGCATCGGGAGGTACCAAGCATCACAATGTTTTCGAGAATGCCTTGAACAACGTGAATCCCTGGGAGATGGCAGGACATTACCCCAAAGCATATGAGATGATGTCCCTCTTTGAAGGGTTGGTTGAGTATTACAGGGTGATAGGAGATCCGCAACATAAAGAGATGTTGTTGAATCTGTTTAGAAACATCAGTACCAAGGAGATCACTATCATTGGTAATGGCGGATCGGATCAGCCTTACCACCCCTATGTTTACGGTGAGGCATGGGGGAATACGGCACTGGAACAGACCAACCCCGACATCACACGCATGATGGAGACCTGTGTGGGGGTGACATGGATAAAACTGTGCAGCCAGCTGCTGCGACTGACAGGCGACCCCTCCATTGCCGACTACATTGAGAAATATGCCTATAACGGCCTGATAGGGGCCATGAAGCCCACGGGTGATGGATTCAGTTATGTGAACCTGCTCAACGGCTCCAAGGTGACTGATGAGGGATGGGGATGGAAATTCGACTCACTGCAGGTGACATGCTGCAACCTGAACGGCCCGATGGGTCTTGCTTATATCCCCTACGTGGCGGTGATGAACGCAGAAGAGGGCCCGGTGATCAATCTCTATAATCGGGGTAGAGCGCTATTTGAAACACCGAAAGGACGATCAGGCACAATTGATATCGATACCGATTTCCCGTTGACGGGTAATATTCAATTCAACCTGACCCTGGAGAAGGAGGAAGCGTTCACCATCCGTTTCAGGATTCCCGGGTGGAGTGAAAAAACGATGCTGACGGTGAACGATGAGGAGGTGATGGTCACTCCCGGCACCTATGCCGGGATTAACCGTGAATGGAAACAGGGCGACAGGGTTTCACTCTCGCTGGATATGAGATGCAGGATCATTGATGCACCACTGGGCAGCAATCGTGCCGGCGACAACTTCCAGGCGGTGACATACGGACCGGTCGTGCTGGCAAGAGACGAGAATATGGAGAGCAGTTACAACGAGCCGGTCCTCTTACAGGCTGAAAACGGCTATATCAGTGCCAGACAGGAAGAGCCTCAGGCTGACAACATCAATCTGCAATTCTCAGTACCCGTGGAGGAGGGGAAATATATCACGATGATAGACTACGCCTCAGTAGACAACTGGAACAATGGCAAGCATGTATGTACATGGCTCCCGATAAAGGATTAAAACAGAATTACATCTATCAGCTTATGAGATATAACGGACTCTTTTGCATTACGGCATCACTCTTGTTGTTTTTTTCATGCAATGATCAGGAGAAAAAGGAGGATGCTCCCTCAATAAAGCCCAAAGAAGTTTTCACGCTGAAAAACAGCGGATGGGATATCTACTCCGGTGATGGTTACCGTTACGGGCCAACGATAATTATCAACGACGATGGCTCCATCGATGCATGGTTTGCTGCTGTCGGGGATGCCTACGGTGAATGGCGCTATCTCTTTGAGAAAACAGGGAACAACAGCCCCGTTGCCGTAACCACACACGGCTCTGTGGGGCAGAAATTCAGTGCCGACGTCCCCTTCTGGGGAGTGAAAGTGGTGAGTCCCAACTGGAATGGACAACAGTGTGGCCTGACATTCAGGCTCTATCGGTGGGATGACAGCAATATGGGCTACGACGAAGTGGTGATGCAGAATCCTGTCGCCACAGCCACATTCGTTGATTATGCTGATGGCGAAAAAATAGGTGTCACCAGCGACAATAAATTTCCTGCGGGGACCTATCTCTGGGAGCTCTCTGATGCGCTCACCCAACATTCGGGGGTATGGTTACGCGAGGGGGCCGTCACCGGTGTTGTCAGTTACCAGGGTGGTATGCCGGTAGCTGGGAACAGAAACTGGGAAGCAATGTGGGCAGAGAAAAAAACAAGCGGTGAGATCTTTTGGGACCAGGCATCCTATCAGCACTCCACCGACAATGGAAAAACATGGACGGAAGAGATCATGTCGTTGCTGCCCACTGAGTTTTCTTCTGACCATTATTCGGTTTGCGATCCGGGAGCAGCATACTGGAATGGATACTACTATATCGGATACACCTCTACGGAAAACATCGCTATGACGCAGAACAATGTCTATATAGCACGAAGCATGCATCCCGAAGGACCCTGGGAGAAATGGGAGGGAGACAGATGGGGCGATGACCCTCAACCGGTGATACGCTATGATGGTGACCCGACGAAGTTCGGTGCCGGCGAGCCCTCAATTGTGATCGTTGACGACACCATCTACTTCTATTACTCATGGAATGATGCGGGAACAACAACACGCGTTGCCACAGCGCCGTCAGACGACCCCAACTGGCCCTCACAACTGACCTACAGAGGGGTGGCGATTGATAAAAGCACTATTGCCGGCGCCGATCATGCCGATGTGAAATACCGTGAGGAGACCGGCAAGTTCCAGGCAATACATACCGCCGACAGAATGAGTGAGAAGGGTTATCTCGTGCTCTGGCAGTCTGATAACGGGATCGATTTTCAGAAGATCGGCGAAGTGAAGGATCACCTGATGCCGGGTATTCATAACTGCGGCTGGAGCGGTGACGGCAGAGGTCATATCAAAAAAGACGTTCCTCAATTTCTCGCCTATGCTTACGGTGTGGGAAGCTGGGGTAAATGGAAAACCCGATGGGTGGAGATCGTTTGGTAAAAAACAATTAACTAAAACAAAATAATTATGTTACACACAGCACAAAAACAACTGATGATCATCTCTCTCCTGCTCTTCGCGGGGCAGATAGTTACAGCTCAGACTGCCGACAGCGATCAGTGGGCGGCAACCGATGCCCTGGAAAGGAAGGTAAGTGAATACCCGGAAGCAGGTGACAAGCGGAATAAGTTTATTGCAATGTTTTACTGGACCTGGCATCAGGGGAAGGATGATACCACAACCACAGTGAAGAACATCACTGAGATCGTCAGAAAAAACCCCGAAGCAATGAAGGATTACAATCATCCTGCCTGGGGAAAGGCGAAGCCCGGATTTTTCTTTTGGGAACAACCCCTGCTGGGTTATTACAAGACCACCGATCCGTGGGTGCTGAGGAAACATGCAGAGATGCTGGCAGATGCCAAGGTGGATGCAGTCTTCTTCGATTGTACCAACGGTAGTCTCACCTGGATCGATTCGTACGAGGCACTGATGAAAACATGGGACCAGGCACAGAAAGATGGGGTGAATGTGCCCAAAATAGCATTTATGCTACCCTTCGGTCCCGCTCCGCACTCCCTGGTCTCTCTCAGGCAGTTGTACCGGGATGTATACAAACCGGGAAGATACAAAAACCTATGGTTTAACTGGAAAGGGAAACCGGGGATCATGGCCTATCCCGACAATCTGACCGACTCTGAGGAAGACAGGGAGATCGCTCAGTTTTTCACCTTCAGACCCGGGCAACCCGATTATGTGGACGGTCCTCAACGAAAGGATCAGTGGGCATGGCTGGAGAACTACCCACAGAAGGGATATATCCCACAACAGAACGGGACATTCGAGCAGGTGGCCGTGGGAGTGGCACAGAATGCAGCGCCCGAGACAAATGGTCATTGCAGCGCCTTCAACCTGCCGGGCTCACAGGGAAGAGATTTCTCCTTCCGGAATGGATTCGACCCGAGAGTGGAGGGTTACCTCTATGGATGGAACTTCCAGGAACAGTGGGATCGTGCTTTTGAGATCGACCCCGAACTGGTTTTCATCACCGGATGGAATGAGTTTATCGCAGGTCAGTGGCTTCCGGAGCATAGCTGGACGGGCGATCCTTTCTCTTTCGTTGATCAGTTTGACTGGAAAAGAAGCAGGGATATCGAGCCCAACAAGGGTTGGGGTGATAAAGGTGATGTCTATTACCTGCAACTGGTGGATAATGTGCGAAAGTTCAAGGGGATGACTCCCCCCGAGCCGGCATCCTCTCCCAAGAGCATAAAGATCGGTAAATCAGATCAATGGAATGATGTAACACCAACCTACAACCATTACAAAGGCAACACATTCCATCGTGATCATGTGGGCAGAAAC
Source organism: Proteiniphilum sp. (assembly GCA_015478855.1). GTDB lineage: Bacteria > Bacteroidota > Bacteroidia > Bacteroidales > Dysgonomonadaceae > Proteiniphilum. The sequence continues at coordinate 14,787 of JADMKJ010000079.1, read as the reverse complement.
AATACCTACTACACCAACAACACAGGAAGAAATGATATCGTCAAAGCCAAAGTGGCCAGAGACAACCGATCTCTCTATTTCTACGTGGAGAGCGCTGAAAAACTCACCTCACGAAAAGATCCAAACTGGATGCTGCTTTTTATCGATATAGACAGGGATAAATCCACCGGATGGAACGGTTATGACTATATCGTCAACCGTAAGAGTCCCACCTCAGGAAAAGTGATTGTTGAAAAAAACGTGGGTGACAGGTGGGAATGGATAGAGGTGGAGAAATCACCCTATGTTGTCAAGAATAACAGGCTGGAGATAAAGATCGACAGAGAGATACTCGGTATGGAAGGGAAAACAGTTGACTTTGAATTCAAGTGGAATGACAATATGCAGGAGAACGGGAACATCATGGACTTCTATGTAAATGGAGACACCGCACCCGGTGGCAGGTTTAACTTCGTTTACACTGAATAATCAATTGAATCATGATGAAAAATCAACCTTTTACAATCATTCTGCTGGCTCTTGTCACCTTTTTGGCCGTCTGCTGTAACAGGGGAAGCATTGAATACCTGCGTTTCGATCTTCAGACAGGGAATCAACTGACTATTGACTCACTGGATGCGTACCAATACCATATTACAACCCGGGGAAGCGACCCTTACATCCGGTTGCATGAGCTCAACCAATCGTTGGCAGATGGTAAGAGTGTGCTGACCTTTGAATATAGTGCAGCTAAAGGGATCAACTTCCTGGAGGTTTTCTTCCTTACCAGTGAAACAGGCTCGTTTGGATCGAACGTCGCCGGCAGTAAAAAATGCCCGGGCCTGGAACCCACTGAGGTGATGACCATCTATGCTGTTGACCTGGGGGAAGCCATCGCAAACGCAAACTGGAACCCGGAAAAAGATCTGTTACGGATCGATTTTGGTGACCAGCCTGATGCGGAAGTGGTCATACAGAATATCCATTTCCGTGAACGCAACAAGGGTGAGAACGCTGCTGTACAGGAAAAAGAGGCTTTTAAAGCACGGGATAAGCAACAGAACGATCAATTTGCCAACTACTTATCACACACATACCCATCCACCATCGAGCGTGTGGAAGTACTTGATTCAACAATCCTGATAAGAGGTCGTTTTGTATCGGAGGGTAGTAGTGCAATGCTCTACGCAGTGAAACCATGGGAGGTAATTATTGAGCCGGAACAATTTAAAGGAACGGAAATTGCTCAGTCACCCTTCGCCATGGAGGTGGAAAGATATGAAGAGATCGATGGATTCAACTACGATCATGCTCTCTCAAAATGGGTGATCACAAGTAAAGGGGATCTTCTCTCATCATCTCGTTATGCCGATTATATCAAACCACGGGAAAACATGCCGAAAGGGATCCTGCATGGCAGAAAAGGTATTGGAGGATATCATATCAAAAGAGGATACAGCAGTGATCTCATTGACTTCCCGGTAACCAGCATCACGGTGAATGTAGGGATCTCCCGGTTCATGTACCTTGATAAAAGAGAGCACACCATCGAGCACCTGTTCCATGGCAAGCGTTACTATTTCGATGCAGCCACCATAGAGGGGTATGACCAGACGATGCTACAGGCACTGAGACACAACATCATCGTGGCGGCAATCATTCTTGTGAATCCGGCAACGCAATCTGTCGACCCGAAGGTGGGCGGGTTACTCCAGGATGATCACTTTGAGGGTGAGCATGCTTTCTTCACGATGCCAAATATGGGATCGATTGAGAGCGTGCATTGCTATGCAGCCGCACTGGACTTTTTGGCCAGTCGTTATAGCCGGGAAGACAATAAATTTGGACGTATTCACCACTGGATCATCCACAATGAGGTGGATGCAGGCAATGTCTGGACCAATATGGGTCTGGACAGACCCCTGCATGTTTTCCTTGATGCCTACCACAAGTCGATGCGCCTTTGCTATAATATAGCCCGTAAGTATGATGCTCACACTGAGGTGCTGGCTTCTTTCACCCATTCATGGGCCGACCCGGTTCCGGTGGATGGGGATTACGCCACGCTTGATCTGCTCAAAGGGTTGCTCCGTTATTCAGAAGTAGAGGGTGACTTCCAGTGGGGCCTGGCCTACCACCCCTATCCGGAGGACTTGAATGAGCCCAGGACATGGAATGACCAATCGGCTACTTTTACAATGAATACACCAATGGTCACCTTCAAGAACCTTGAAGTACTGGATAAGTGGATCAAACAACCGGAGCACTTCTACCTCGGCACACAGAAGAGAACGGTCTGGTTATCCGAAAACGGCACCAACTCACGATCCTATTCAGAGCAGGATCTGGCAGAACAGGCAGCCGGCTTTGCCTATGCATGGAAAAAAATGAAACAGCTCGATGGTATCGACGCCTTTCAATGGCATAACTGGATGGATGGACGTGGTGAATTCGGCCTTCGCATCGGCCTTCGCAAATACCCGGATGATGAGAATGATCCAGCCGGGAGAAAGCCGGTCTGGTATCTGTACCAGGCAGCAGACACACCACTGGAAGACAAAACATTCGATCCATATAAAGCAATTATCGGGATCAATGATTGGTCTGAAGTAATGCATGAAGTAAAATAAATGGTTCTTATTGAATCATTCAGAACAATTTCCTTTTTGATTCTACTGACATCGTAAAAGAGATGAATATGCGTACCCGTTTAATCTATTTGTTCAACCTCCTCCTTTTTTCTGCAACCGGTTTGCTTGCAAACAATCGGAATTTATTACCAATAGTCCCCAAACCGCAGCAGGAGATAGTTACAGGGCAACCCATCCCGTTCGATGATAACTGGGAGGTATATGTGGCTCCAGAGGCAAAGATGAGCTCCTCTTACATATCATCAATACTGAATGAGTGTGGTGTGCAGACTCGTTTTACCGACAAAAAAAGGAATGCCGACATTATTTTTGATATTGATAAAAAAATATCAAAAAACAGGGAAGCATATCATCTTTCGGTTTCCGGGAACAGGAAGATCATGGCATCAGGAGCATCTGCAAACGGGTTGCTCTATGCGCTGCAAACGCTGCGGCAGATCATCACCATTCAGGAGAATGGGATCACTATTCCCTCCTGCCAGATCACTGATGAGCCTGCCTTCCCCTGGCGTGCATTTATGCTGGATGAGAGCAGGCACTTTCATGGGATGGAGACGGTGAAGAAGCTGCTGAATGAGATGAGCTACCTGAAGATGAACACGTTTCACTGGCACCTTGTTGATGATCCGGGGTGGAGGATTGAGATAAAAAAATATCCGGGGTTGACAGCTGTCGGATCCAAACGCGACTTCTCACATCGTGATTTAACTCTTCAACAGTGGAATGATCAGTTCCCGGGGAGAAAGAGCTATTACACCCAGGAGGAGATACGTGAGATTGTGCGTTATGCCGGCGAAAGAGGTATTAAGGTCGTACCTGAAATTGAGGTACCCGGCCATGCATCTGCATCCATCGCGGCATACCCCTGGCTCGGGGCGAGCAGCAAAGAGCAGGGTCACGGCATATGGGGTGACCTCTACAATGTCACCGATCCAAAAGTGGAGAGTTTTATTCGCGATGTACTGGATGAGGTAATAGCGCTATTCCCATCAAGAATCATACACATTGGTGGTGATGAAGCCAATTACACCCATTGGCAGAATAACCCGCAGATCGTGCAGTTCATGGATGATCAGGATATCCCCACATTTGCAGACTTGCAGGTATGGTCCATCAATCGTTTCTCAAAATACCTGGCATCCAAAGAGGTGCGTATGATGGGATGGAACGAGATCACCGGTGACAACATCCGTGGTGAGGCACACCTTGAGGCGAGCCAGTCGGAGAAACTGGCTGAGGGCACACTTGTTCACTTCTGGGATGGAGACATCAGCTTGATAAACAAAGCAATTGATGATGGATATGACGTTGTGAACTCAAACAGACATTACACCTACCTGGATTACCCCTATGAAGTAACCCCCCTGGAGAAAGCCTATTCTTTTCATCCGATACCGGAGGGATTGGCGAAAGAGAAAGAGACAAAGATCGTGGGGCTGGGGTGTCAGATGTGGGGAGAGTATACACCCAACCTAACCCGTTTATATTATCAAACATTCCCTCGTATTGCTGCCTATGCGGAGTGTGGATGGACAATAGCCGGGAACAAAAACTACGATGAGTTCTGTTTTCGTATGAAGAACACCGAACATCGTTGGCGTAAACTGGGATATTTCAACCGGCAACCATCATACGCGGTGCAGGATGACACCTTTACATTGTGGCAGTTACCGTCACAGATCAATACCATTGGCAATTCGTACGTCATACAAACCGATGACGGCAAGGTGATTGTGATGGATGGCGGGGTGAAGGAAGAAGAAGAATATCTGCGGGGGTTTATTGGTGCACTGGGCAATGTAGTGGATTGTTGGTTCGTATCGCACCCCCACCCCGATCATATTGGTGCATTGACTAACATACTTGAGAAACCCAGGGGGATGGTAATCCGTCAGATATGTCAATCAACATTTTCGGAAGCACTGCTGGAGAGAGAGCCTGATTACAAAAATGAGGCGATAAAATATTATGAATCGGCAAAAAAATCAGGTGTTCTTTTGACCGAAGCGACATTGGGCATGACAATCACTTTTGGTCATACTACATTCCGCATACTAGGTATCAAGAATGAGGAGTTGACGACCAACCCCTATAATAATTCGAGCATGGTAATCAAGGTGTCGGATCCTGTGAAATCAATATTATTCCTTGGTGATGCAGGAGCTGAGGCAGGGGATAAATTACTGAACGGCGCTTTTAAAGATCAGTTGAACTGTGATTATATGCAAATGTCGCACCATGGTCAGAATGGTGTGACCATGGAGTTCTATCGCAGCGTGGCGTTTCGTGCATGCCTCTGGCCCACACCCACATGGGTTTACAATAACGATGCGGGAGGAGGGTTCAACACGCACACACTGACAACAATCGACACGCGGCGTACGATGGAGAGACTGAATATTACGGAGCATTACCTTAGTTTTGAGGGATTAACGAGAATTGATTAACATTTACTGAATAAAAACAGCATGCAACGAGCAGCTTCTGAAATGTTTTTGAGACAGAGAAAAGAAGAGCGTTTCTGCAGACTTATGAATAAAAAAACCGGGTTCCTATTGTTTGTTTTTTATCTCACCACTATTCCATTTTCTGTTTTCTGTAACAATGAAGTGGTAGAAAAATGGCATAAAAAAGAGTTGGTATTGATCAGTTCCAGAGCATATGACAATCCTATCTATGAGGCGACATTCTTCGGAGCGGAATTTACATCTCCATCCGAGACAAAATCTGTAGTAAGAGGTTTCTGGGATGGGCGTTCAACCTGGAAGGTACGTTTTATGCCCAATCAAACAGGTCGCTGGCGTTACAGGACAATCTGTTCTGATCAATCCAACGATGGCCTTAATAAGATTGAAGGAACATTTGACTGTATTCCTGCTCGTAGTAAAAATGAAATATATCAAAGAGGCCTGTTAAAGCATCCGGTGATGAGTTATCATCTGACATATGATGATGGTAAACCGTTTCTTTATATTGGATGTACGGCATGGAACGGTGGTCTCCTCTCTACACCTGAGGAATGGGAACAATATCTTTCCAATCGCAAGGCAAATGGATATTCAGTCATTCAGCTTGTTACCACACAATGGCGTGGAGCATCAGTGAATGCGGAAAATGAGACTGCTTTCTCAGGTACCGATACAATTACAATCAATCCTTCATTCTTCAGACGCCTGGATGCGCGGATTGACCGAATAAACGATTACGGATTGATTGCCGCACCTGTAATGCTCTGGGCCTATGGCAATTCAAACCCGGGATCATCCCTTCCGGTAGGGTCAGCGACAAAGTTAGCTGAATATATCCTGGCGCGTTACGATGCCAATCATGTGATTTGGAATCTGGGAGGTGATGGTTACTATCTGAAAGAGAACGAAGAGAGATGGAAGCATATTGGAAGGAGCGTCTTTGGTGAGAATCACCATCACAATATAGTAACCCTTCATCCAAGGGGACTCTCATGGTATGGCACTGTTTTTAACGACGAATCATGGCTCGATATGATTTCCTATCAGACAGGACATGCAAACAGCAAGAAAGTAGTCAGCTGGAAAACAGAAGGACCGGTGGTGAGAGAATGGGAGACATTAATACCCAGGCCGATGATAGATACTGAGCCTGTGTATGAAAATGGACACAATGCCAAAGAGGTTCGCAACAGTGCTTACTGGAGTATATTCTCCACGCCGGTGGCAGGGGTATCCTATGGCTCCCATACCATATGGCCATGGCTGCGTAAAGGGGATAAACCTATTAATCATGGAGAAAAAGAGCCATCACCCATCTCCTGGCTTGATGCCCTTTCGCACGAAGGAAGCATTCAAACAGGAAACCTGGGCGATTTTTTCAGGACGTTTGATTGGTGGAAATTGTATCCGGCCAATCACCTGTTAAAGGAACAGCCGGGGCTGTTGGATTATAGAGAGTGGCAGATGGTGCTTGCAACGCATGATCATAGTCTCATATTGGTATATATACCTCTACAGGGTGTAATTCAGCTCAGCACTATAAATACAAAGCATTACAGTGCCAGGTGGTTCGATACGGAGAGAAATAAATATGTTAAGGTGAAAATGGATCAGAATAACAATGACCTGGTATTTCGCTCTCCTGTTCAGTCAGATGCAGTATTGATTCTTAGCAAGAAAAGATGACACATGCCGGAATTTTATCTGTCATCACAGTCTATTGGTTGGTTTTCAATGTGGATCATTCCATCTCCGGCAGGTGGCTGGATCTCTCCTACAGATAGAAGGAGCAATTAAATATCTAAACCCTGCCTTTGAGTTGATAAAAATAAAAATAAAAAACAGATATGACAAGAGAAGAAAATAGAGACAATCACTACACGATCCTGACAGCACTATGGCTCTTTTCATTGGGAGTATTCCTGTTTTACGCATGCAGCACAAGTGATCGCGACACAATGGTGGATGAGTTGAAATGCTGCAATCTAACCAATCCGGAAGGAGTGGAGACCCCCCTGTTGAGCTGGAAAATCAAGTCATCCGATACAGGAATAGAACAAACAGCATGGGAGATAGAGATTGCTTCAAGCGATAAGCTGCTTCAAAAGGGAAAAGCCGACATATGGATATCAGGCAGGCAGAACAGCGATAAACAGTTTGCTGTTCAACCCGGGGTGCCATTGCAGGAGGCTTCTTCCTACTTCTGGCGTGTACGGATATGGGACAGTAATAAGAAGGTGACACCCTGGAGTGAGTCGGCTCGTTTTTCAGTAGGGCTGCTGAGCGAAGCCTCATGGAGTGCGAAGTGGGTGACCTATCCCAATCCGGAACAACATGCGCTACCCTATTTCCGAAAAGCATTCAGTATCGATGGCAGAAAAACACCGAAGAAAGCACTGCTCTATTTCTGTGGACTGGGAGCGGGTGAGCTTTATCTGAACGGGCACAATGTGGATTCAACCCGTCTTCTCGATCCGGCACAGACCAACTACGAGCAGTATGCACTCTACAGCACGTTTGACGTGACCGATCTTCTGGAAAAAGGAGACAATATGCTGGGTGTGATGCTGGGGGAGGGATGGTTTGCACAGGACGATGCCTGGGGTGGTGCTCCATTCTCCTATGGTGATCCCATGTTCAGGCTGCAGCTGATGGTCTCTTCCGATGAGGGGAGCAGGATGTTACTCGAGAGTGACGAATCATGGGAATGGAGAGAAGGTCCCGTACGGAAAAGCAATATCTATCTTGGTGAAAGCTATGATGCCAACTATCATGTGGAAGAGTGGAGTAAAGCTGGCAGTCCTGCCGGCGGATGGGAAGGGGTGCTGTTGGCCTCTGAGAATATTCCGCCCCGCCTGCTGCCGCAGATGATCCCTCCAATAAAGAAAAAAGAGCTTCTCACTGCCGACAGTATATGGCAGGATTCACTGGGTAACTGGATCTTTGATTTTGGTGTGAATGTAGCCGGGATACCACTGCTGCAAGTCAGTGAAACCAACGGCACAAGAATAACAATCCGCTATGCGGAGGAGACAGACCAGCAGGGAGGGCTGGATTTCAGATCAACCGGATGGATTCATCATGGTGCAATTTTTAAGGATGAGTACATCTGCAAAGGAGGGGGTGAGGAGGTATGGTCACCGCGCTTCACCTATCACGGTTACCGTTATGCCGGGTTGTCGGGTATCACAGAGGAACCGGATTCAGAAACATTGAAGCTGATTGTCGTTCACTCTGATGTAGCCCACACTGGCACTTTTGAGTGTGCCGACACACAGATCAACCGGTTGCATGAGATGGCCCTGAGAACAGTAAGGAGTAATCTCCACGGAATACCGACCGATTGTCCTATCAGAGAGAAATGCGGATGGCTGGGTGATGTGCATGCTTACGTTAAAATGGCGAATATGAACTTTCAGATGGAGAATTTCTGGTACAAGTACCTTGAAGATATCCATTCAGGGGCCTCAAAAGAGGAAAAGAACACGCTCTTTCATGAGAGATACAACAACACCTTCTATTTTGCCGACAAACCTGCCGGGATACCTTACATGATTGCTCCGGGCAAGCGGCTTTGCGGGGTAGCCTCACCCGATTGGGGTACCGTGCTGGTGCAGCTCCCCTGGTGGATCTATGTCTATTACGGCAATCAACAGATTCTAGAGACCTATTATCCCCGGATGAAACAATGGACATTGTACGTCAACGCACTTGCCAAAGATGAGGAGCGCAAGAAACTTTATAACCGGGAGACCACATCGACAATTTATCAGGGACTGGGTGACTGGTGCCCTCCAGTTTATGAGTCAACAGACCCTACCCCGGTTGAATTCACCTCCACCGCCTTTCATTATCTTGATACAGAGATCATGGAGCAGGTAGCACATCTGCTTGGCAAAGAGAGTGATGAAGCCTATTTCTCTTTACAGAAAGAGCAAATAGCACAGGAGATGATCGCCACCCAATACGATCCGGTCAACAAAACATTCGGAACGCAAACGGCAGATGCGATGGCTCTCGATTTGGGGATCGTTCCTCCCGGAGATGAGAGAGCAGTGAGTGCTTCGATAGTACGGAGTATGCAGGAGAAGAGTGAAGGGTTCATGCAATGCGGGATATTCGGCATAAGCAGGATCGGGAGCATGCTTGCCCGTAACGGCAATGCAGAAGCTGCATGGAACATGTTCACAAAAAAAGGGGAGAACAGCTTCGAATGGATGTGGGAATCGGCAGATGCCACTACCCTCTGGGAGACACTACCGGTCAACAGTCTCAGCCAGATAAGCGCCGCTAACGCCTCATACAATCATCCGATGCAGACAGGTTTCGACATCACATTCTTTGAGGATATTGCAGGGATACGGCCTGATGCCGCCGGCTTTGGCTTTAAGGTGATCCGCTTTCAGCCGCTCTTCTGTGATTATCTCCCCTGGGCAAGAGCAACTATCGAAACACCCTATGGCAATGTGTCGAGTAGTTGGAAAAAAGAAGCGGAGAGGTTTGAATGGGACCTCACCATTCCTCCCAACAGCACCGGATGGGTGAGTCCTCCTTTTCAACAGGAGTTTACGGTGAATGGAGAAGAAATGGAAAACTTCAACTTCCTGCAGATTGAAACAGCTGATGGCATTACCAGTTATAAATTTCCTTCGGGAAATTTTAAGATCGTCTGTCACAATATTAAATAATGAATCGTAGATTTGTAAATAATTCAATTTCTTATATCCTATAAAAGACACAAAATAAATAAATATGAAAAACAAATTGAGCATTTTACTGGCAATACTTTTTGCCATCCAAATTTCTTCATGTACCCAAAATCGAAACCTGAACCAGTCCGATCAGTCACAGGATCTGGAAAAAGCATTTGTCAATCCACCCGATTCGGTGCAGACAAGTGTATACTGGTACTGGATTTCAGATAACATCTCCAAAGAGGGTGCAGTAAAAGACCTCCAGGCAATGAAGAAAGCAGGTATAAACAGGGCATTTATTGGAAATATTGGTATCCATGATCTGCCCTACGGCACCGTAAAAATGTTCAGTGATGAGTGGTGGGAGATATTACATCTGGCTCTCAAAACAGCCACTGAACTGGATATAGAGATTGGCATATTCAACTCTCCCGGATGGAGTCAATCAGGTGGTCCATGGATCAAGCCGGAAGAATCGATGAGATATCTCGCCTCGTCGGAGACAATCGTTAAAGGAGGGCAGAAGATTGAACAGCTATTGAAACAACCCAACGAGGATTTTCAGGATCTGAAGGTGATCGCCATCCCATACTCAGGAAGTGATGAGATGACGCTGAATCAAAACAATGCAGTGATTGGGTCTTCTCCTTCTCTCTCCAATCTATCCCTGCTCACTGACAATGACCCTCTTACAGGAATAGATCTCCCCGATGGGAACAATGTTTCAATCACTTTTAAAAGCGGGCAGCCATTTACTGCAAGAAGCATCTCCGTCAAGACCACTGAATCGCCACTGAGGGCAGATGCGGAATTGCAGATGAAAGAGGGAGATAACGAATTCAAAACCATCTCACGGTTTGTGATCAACAGGTCGAACCCCGCATTGAACGTAGGATTCGAGCCCTATGCCCCTGTCGTCATCTCTATCCCTGCAACAACAGCCGATGCGTTCAGGCTGAACCTGACTTACCATAATGGCGGTGCCGGTCTGGCGGAAGTGACGATAAGCACATTACCCCGTGTGGAACGATTCAGTGAAAAGAGCCTCGCCAAGATGCACCCTACCCCTCTACCCTACTGGGATGCTTATCTATGGCCCGAACAACCGGAAGTAGATGATCAGAGCCTGGTCATTAATGAGAATCAGATCATCGATATCACTGCGCATATGTCACCCGAAGGTATGCTCACCTGGGATGTGCCCGACGGCGAGTGGATGATCTTACGTATGGGTATGTCACCCACACTTGTGACCAACAGTCCGGCCTCCCCCGAAGCAACGGGTCTGGAGGTGGATAAGATGAGCAAGAAATGGGTGGCCGTTCATTTCGACAAATTTATCGGTGAGATACTCCGAAGGATTCCGGAAGAGGATAGAAAAACATTCAAAGTGGTTGTACAGGACAGCTACGAGACAGGTGGCCAAAATTTTACTGACAACCTGCTGAAGGAATTCGAAGAGAGATATGGGTATGATCCATTCCCTTATCTGCCTGTTTTCAGGGGATATGTGGTAAACAGTCCGCTGGAATCGGACCGGTTTCTATGGGATCTGAGACGAATGATTGCCGATAAGGTAGCATACGATTATGTGGGGGGATTAAGAGATGTAAGCCATCAACACGGGCTGACCACCTGGCTGGAGAATTACGGACACTGGGGCTTCCCGGGTGAGTTCCTGATGTATGGCGGACAGTCTGATGAAATAGGAGGTGAGTTCTGGAGTCAGGGTGAACTGGGAGACATTGAAAACCGCGCAGCCACCTCTGCCGGTCATATCTACGGTAAAACCAAAATCTCTGCCGAATCGAACACCTCAGGGGGGCCGGCCTACTCCCGTTATCCGGCAATGATGAAACAGAGGAGCGATCGCTTCTTTGCCGAGGGCATCAACAATACACTGCTTCATGTATACATCATGCAGCCTTATGAAGATAAATCACCCGGCGTGAATGCCTGGTTTGGTAATGAGTTTGATCGTAAGAACAGCTGGTTCTCACAGATGGATGTTTTCACAGCGTACCTGAAACGGACAAATCTAATGTTACAACAGGGTCTCAATGTGGCCGATGTGGCTTACTTCATCGGTGAGGATGCACCCAAGATGACAGGAGTGGCAGACCCTAAGCTACCTCTCGGTTATCAGTTTGATTATATCAATGCCGAAGTAATTCTGAGGGATATGACTGTAGAGAAGGGGATGCTGACATTGCCTCACGGCACACAGTATCGTGTGCTGGTCCTTCCGAAGCAGGAGACAATGCGTCCTGAGCTGCTGGCAAAGATTAAAGAGCTGGTGAATGATGGCGCCACTGTACTGGGCCCGGCACCCAGCCTTTCACCCAGTCTGCAAAATCAGCCGGATGCCGATAAACAGGTAAGTGAAATGGCTGAAGAGCTGTGGGGCGAGGTTGACGGTGTAAACGTGAAGCAGAGAAAGTATGGGAAAGGATATATCATGAGCGGGATGGAATTGAACGAACTCTTTGAGATTATCGAATGCATCCCCGACTGTAAGGTGCCTGATGACAACACCATTCACTACGGACACAGATCAATGGAGGGCCTTGATCTGTACTTCGTCACCAATCAGACAGATGAGACAAAGGTGATCCATCCCGCGTTCAGGATCACAGGCAGGCAACCTGAATTATGGGAACCAACAACCGGATCAATCCGTGATCTTCCTGCATTTGAGGAAAAAGAACAGGCTACCGTTGTACCCCTGAAGCTGGCTCCTTTTGAAAGTGTCTTTGTCGTTTTCAGAAATAGTGCCGGGAGCAACCCTCTCACTGAGATAACGGATAACTATCCGGAGGCGGGAAGCAGCAATGAGCTGACAGGTCCATGGGCTGTTGCCTTCGATCACTCTCTCAGAGGTCCTGCCGCGCCGGTGATCTTTGAGACACTGCAGGACTGGACAACATCAGCGAATGATTCCATCAGATATTATTCCGGAACAGCCCGTTACACGATTGATTTCGCAACACCAGAGCTGAAGGAGCACGAGACACTGATCATCGATCTGGGAAATCTGACAGCGATGGCCAAAGTGAAGGTAAATGGCACCTACGCTGGTGGTCTGTGGATCTACCCCTACCGGCTGAACATCACTGATTTCGTGAAACAGGGTAGCAACGAGCTGGAGATAGAGGTGGTCAACAACTGGATGAACCGCCTGATAGGCGATCTGAATCTTCCGGAAGCAGACAGGGAGACCTGGTGTTTTGTCAACCCATACACCCCACAGAGTCCATTGCAGCCTTCCGGCCTTTTTGGTCCGGTAACCATTCAAACAGTACAATATAAAAAATAAACGGCTATGAAAAACAACAAGATTATCATTCTATTGCTCACGCTTCTGATGATTCTTTTCTCATGTGGGCCTTCGCAGCAACGCGAGAAGAAGAGCATACACAACAGCAGTGAAGAGAGCTACTACAGAGATCTCTATCCTGACACCTGGGTAGCCACTGATGGTGTCGGCAGAGAGATGCCCGGTTATGAGGAGGCTGGTGAGCCGAAACAGGATCAGCGAAGGGTGGTAGGTATCTTCTATATCACCTGGCACACGCAGGATAAAGCCAATATGAAACAGCCCTATAATGCCGATGTGACCAGGATCCTGGAGAAAGATCCCTCTGCCCGGCTGAAAGCCGATCATCCTTTATGGGAGGAGGGTGCTTACCACTGGGGTGAGCCTGAGATGGGCTATTTCCTCAACCAGGATGAATATGTGATCCGGAAAGATATCTCCATGCTTGCAGATGCCGGTGTGGATGTGCTGATCATGGATGTGACAAACGCTGTAAGATACTGGGACGAATGGGATGTCACTTTCCGTACCATGCAGGAGATGAAAAAAGAGGGGAATAAGGTACCCAGATTCGCCTTCTGGTCCTTCAACGGTCCCTCCATCACCGTTGTACAGGATCTTTATGATAAGGTTTACAAAGAGGAGAAGTACAAGGATCTGTGGTTTTACTGGGATGACAAGCCACTGCTGCTTTACAACGGCACCCCCACACTCGACGCCAACGGCTCAGAGATCAAGCATCCCAACCCCCACTATGATCCTGCTGCATTGACTGATACGACCCATCCCCATTATAATGATCCTGATTATACCGAAGAGTTTTATAAGGATTATACCAAAGAGGTAAAGGAGTTCTTTACACTGAGAACGATGTGGTGGGGATACTATGAATGGGGCGGAGAACGATTTGTCGGAACTGAGGATAATTGGAGTTTCGGCTACAGCATGGCCGATCCACGCGTAAAAAATCTCCCGCCGGAAGAGCTTCTCTCCCTTCATAATGGCAAGAGAGAACAGGCAGCCGTCACAGCAGCCCAGCATCCGGTTACAATGACCGATGAAAATATGGGTGTTGGAAAATCGTGGTCCAGAGAATTCGGTCAGCCGGAACTGGATGAATACGACATGCCCAAAACAGCTTATGTCCCATGGCTTGCCAAGGAGGTGGATAATCCAACCGATTATGGGATCTATTTTCAGGAGAGATGGGATGAAGCGATTGCGGCTAACCCTGAGTTCCTCTACATCAACGACTGGAATGAATGGACCGCAGGTAAATATCAGCCGGCAGATGGAGGCACCACCCCCTGGCTCGGCAGGGACAATCCTTTCTTCTTTGTAGACCAGTATAACGCCGAGTTCAATCGTGGTATTCACCCCATGAAAGGGGGATACACCGATAACTACTATATGCAGATGGCACAGAACATAAGAAGATACAAGGGTGTACGACCTATACCGCAACAGGAAGGTTTTGATAAGATAAAAACAGACGGTGATTTCAGTGACTGGAGGAGCATTGAGAATGAGTTCAGAGATACCAGGGGGGACACCTTTCACAGAGATGCAACCGGGTATGCAGGAGTAAAATACACCAACAACTCAGGCCGGAATGATATCATCACCTCCAAGGCAGCAATAGACAAAGAGCAGCTCTGCTTCTATGCCGAAACCTCATC
>JADMKJ010000078.1 GCA_015478855.1 Proteiniphilum sp. | reverse complement strand
ACACTATCCCTTGTCAACAGCGGGTCCACCTCGAAAAAAATACCCGGTACTACCTTCGTAGCATACTGTAAACCCTCAAGTGAGTTGTCGGGATATTCGGTATGGAGCCAGGCGCCACGATGCCCGCTGATGAGTATGGAACCATCCCCCTCATACTTGAAAAACTCGGAGAGTGTCTCACCATTTGCAAAGGCCGTCTGTCTCTTCTGAGGCTGTTTACAGCTGCTAATGGCCAAAACGACAGCTGATGCCATGAAAAAATAAAAGATTCTGCTTTTCATATACTGCAATTATTAATGGTTCTCTACAGTTGTGGAAAAAAGGATGAAGCTCCATCCTGACAAGCACCCAGCCGGAGATATTCTCGGAACAGCCGGTTGTAGTAGTGATGCCTTTCCTCATCCGGAAAATACTCCCTACTGACTCCGCACCTCATCTTCTCCTGTGCAATAGCCAGTGAAGGGAACAGTTCCGCCGCTGCAGCAGCACACATGGCAGCCCCCAGGGCTCCTGCCTGCTCTGTGTTGGCCACCTTGACCGGCACACCCAGCACATCCGTTAGTATCTGCATCACGAATGCGGACTTCTGTGAAATCCCGCCCACACTGACAATCTCCTCAATTTGTAGCCCATGCTGTTTATAGTGTTCAAATATCGCTTTTGATCCGAAGGCGGTTGCCTCAACCAGGCTCTTGAAGATCTCCGGAGCTGTTGTGGCGAGGGTGAGCCCGGAAATGACGCCTTTTTTGTCGGGTGCGGGATCGGGATTGCGCCTTCCATTGAGCCAGTCGAGAGAAACCAGGCCAGAATGATCATATGGGATCTCTGCAGCCTCTTCCGAAAGAGCAACGATGATGCGATCCATACATGCTCTCCTTCTCTCCGGATCATCTTCAAATTGATCCAAAACCCACCCGAGCAGCTTTTTATACCAGGCATATACATCTCCAAATGCTGACTGGCCGGCTTCCACACCAATCATTTCGGGTAACACCGAGCCATGCACCTGCCCGCTGATACCGGGTATCAGGCGATCACCCATCACATCCACCGGTACAACCACGATATCACAGGTAGAGGTGCCCAGGATCTTTACCATTGTTCCCGGCTTGATACCCGCGCCGATAGCTGCCGAGTGGGCATCCACCACACCGACAGAGACGATCAGATCCTCCGGCAACCCCAGGGCGAATGCCCACTCCTGTGAAATCTGCCCTGCAGCTGTATCATTTGTAAATGTATCCGCAGGAAGGCGATCTCCAATCAGTGCCAGTTGCGGATCGAGTTTCTCCAGAAAATCGTGAGAGGGGTAACCACCCCACTGCTCAGCCCATAAACATTTGTGGCCGGCAGCACATCTGCTGCGCCTCACCTCCTCGGGCTTTTGTGATCCTGTTAGCAATGCAGGCAGCCAGTCGCATAACTCAATGATGCCGCAAGCCTCCTCTCTTATCGCAGGATCTCTCCGTAAAAGGTGCAATGCCTTGGCCCAGAACCATTCCAATGAATAATTCCCCCCGGAAAATGAGGTGTAGTCTGTTGCCCAGCCGTGTGCCAGCCGGTTAATCTCTTCAGCTTCTGCAAGAGCAGTATGATCTTTCCAGAGCAGAAACATGGCGTCGGGATTCTCGGCAAAACCGGACTGCAGTGCAAGGGGAATACCGTTCCTGTCGGTAAGGGTGACGGTGCTCGCTGTCGCATCGATGCCAATTGCCCTGATCCTTTTTATGCGATCGGCGGGTATCTGCTGAAGAAGAGCTAGAATTGCCTCCGACAGTGATTCAATATAATCCAGTGGGTGATGCCTGTACTGACTCCTGTCAGGATCACAGTATAAACCGCTGTTCCATCTCTTGTAAAGAGAGGTGGAAACAGCCAGTTCCTTCCCGGTATCAGCGTCAACAAGCAGTGCTCTACAGGAATCGGTACCGTAATCAACCCCAATCACAAGCGATCCCCTGTTCATGTTCATCTCAGACATTTGAAAATGTTTTATGCTACTATTCTAACCACAGCCATCAATAAAACTGATGAGTTATAAATCACGCTGCTTTCATCATGATTGATAAACCAAAGAAAATTTCGTTTCATACAACAAAAGAAAGCTTTCGATTATTTATGACCACAAATATATTCCAATTTATCTTATAAAAGAAAGTTTACGAAACCAATTTTCCTCCAACCCTGTTAATATATATTAATTACAAAAAAATGCGATTTGGACAAACATTCCCGAAAAATGGTGTATAAATCAAATTTTTCTTCTAACTTTGAAAAAAAAGAGTATGTTGAGCATAGCAGAAAGGCACAAACTAATTCTTGAGTACCTGAACAAAGATGGATTCGTAACGGTTGAAAACCTCTCTAAAACACTGGATGTCACATCCGTTACCATTCGAAAGGATCTGCGATACCTGGAAAAGAAAGGCCTTGTTTACAGAACCCATGGCAGCGCCAGTCCGGTAAGTCCTCACATATCGGAAAGAAATGTACTGGAGAAAGAAAAAATCAATATTGAGGAAAAGAAACGAATCGGAATAGCTGCCGCCAATCTGATTGAAGAGAATGATTCCATCATCATCAACTCGGGATCAACCATCTGCGAATTCGCCAAAAATATCGCCCCCAAGAGCTCGTTAACGGTGGTGACCTCATCGGTAACGGCGACGCTGATCCTGAGTGAGGCTGAGAGAATCAACCTGCTGCTGCTCGGGGGTAATTTCAGAAAAAGCTCCATGTCTGTTATTGGCAATTATTCCATGAGCTTCCTCTCCAACATCACCTGTTCAAAATGTTTTATCGGGGTAGACGGTGTCGACTTGGATTCAGGCATAACCACCTCCAATATTGAAGAAGCGGAGTTGAACAAGCTAATGATGAGTGTTTCACTGAGGACTATTGTGTTGTGTGACTCATCAAAGTTCCGGAAGAAAGGTTTTGCCAAAATTTGCGGGATTGACAAGGTGGACATCATCGTCACGGATAAAGGGATTTCCGATTCAATTAAAAGCCTTCTGAAGGAAAAAGGAATTGAGTTGATAATCGTTTGACGAAAAGCCAAATGCTCACTTTCTCCCTGATGGATACAACGTAATTTTTATTTCACCGGGAGGGTAGACTTTTTTTCAAAAAATTTTTACCTTTGCCCCCTCATCCACTCTCTACATATTTTTATCTACTTTATATTGCGTCACAATGAAAAAAAGAATCCTCTGTTTTAGTTTTATCTTATTTTCCTTTACAATCTTCTCACAGGAACCCAAACCTGTAAAAAATATCATCGTCATGATTCCCGACGGAACCTCTATTGGAGTTTACTCTGCAGCCCGTTGGTTCAAATATTACAATGGCATGGGTGATCGGCTACACGTTGATCCTTACCTCACCGGCACGGTCACCTCCTTTTCTTCGAACGCACCCATTGGTGATTCAGCTCCCACCGGATCAACCTATGCTACTGGCGTACTGCAGCAGATTGGGAATGTAGCCATCTATCCCGAAGCCTCAGAGAATGATCTCTACCCGGTTGATGCATCACGCACCTGGCAACCTGCAGCCACCATACTGGAGGGGGTAAAGATGGAGAAAAACAAGTCAGTCGGCCTGGTGGTCACCAGTGAGTTTGCCCATGCCACTCCCGCCGACTTTTCCGCACATCACTACAAAAGGAATCAGTACAAGGCTATTGCCCCGCAGATGGCATACCAGAACCTGGATGTGATGTTTGGAGGTGGAAACAGGCACATTACCCCTGATATCAGAACCCACCTGACCCGAACAGGAACAACCCTGATCCAGGACAACAAGAACGAGCTACTCAACTACAATGGAAATGGCAAAGTGTGGGGACTGTTTCAGGAGGGTGCGCTTCCCTACAACATTGACAGGAATCCGGAGAAAATTCCTTCACTGGCAGAGATGACCAATAAGGCACTGGAAATTTTGTCAAAGAATCCAAATGGTTTCTTTTTGATGGTAGAAGGTAGCCAAGTCGACTGGGCAGCGCACGCCAATGATGTAGCAACCATTATTGATGAGTACCTGGCTTTTGACGAAGCAGTAGGCAAGGTGATGGCGTTTGCAGAAAAGGATGGGAAC
>JADMKJ010000077.1:7744-24667 GCA_015478855.1 Proteiniphilum sp. | reverse complement strand
GCTTTTGTACCTATAAGACGATGTTGAAATGTACAGTTTTCTAAGTGCACAACCAGCCTTTCAAGCGCACTTCGTGACTACCGGTCACATGAAATTACGCGCGGCAGATTGATTCTTGAAGTTCGGCAAAATTACAACAAAAAAACGTATACCCCGTTCATTCATTTACGAAATGTAAAAAAATGTGACAGGATTCCCCAATTTTGCTGCCCTATAAACGCCCATCCCTCTAAAAAGTTTAGAGGTTGTGACATTAAGTTTTGGTTACAAAAATGACCCCTGCCACACTATGCCAGATAAATGCTCCGGGAATGCCGTAGCGTATCGGGCGAAGTGAGTAGGTCTTCTGCACGGCCAGATCGATATGCAGTTCGTCGTGCGTGAGCGGGGCCTTGCTGTAATTGAAACGGAAATCGGGATAAACTCCCTAACAGCTTATAGCTTCCTTATCCCTTTCGTCTGCGCCTTGTCTGTTACCGGCACGATCGAGATCGCATAACCGCCGCCGGGGGCGGAGCGCTGCGTCAGCTTTGACTTGCTGGTGACACGCACCTTGCGGATGGTGTAGGCCTGCGGGTTGGTCTTGTAGTGGGCATCGGTCGCATCGGCATAGATGGTGGCGATGTAATCACGTCCCTTGTCGAGGAAATCGAATGTTATCTTTGACGTGAAGGGATCGTTGCCGGTGGTGTTGCCCACGAACCAGTGGTCGCTGTCCTTCGCCTTGCGGGCGACGGTGACATGATCACCCGGCTCTGCCTCCAGGTAGTGGCTCTCATCCCAGTCGAGGGCCACATCCTTGATAAACTGGAACGCATCGGGGAACCGTTCGTAATTTTCCGGCAGGTCGGCTGCCATCTGCAGGGGACTGCTCATGGTGACGTAGAGCGCCAGCTGGTTGGCGATGGTGGCGTTGACGTGCGAGTCGTTGTTGGGGTTAAGCTTGGAGATATCCTGCTCGAAGATGCCGGGGGTGTAGTCCATCGGTCCGCCGATGAGCCGCGTGAAGGGGAGGATGGTGACATGGTTGGGCTTGCTGCCGCCGAACGCCTGGTACTCGGTACCGCGGGCGGACTCGTTGCCGATGAGGTTGGGCCAGGTGCGGCCTACGCCGGTGGGGCGTACCGCCTCGTGGGCGTTGACCATGATCCTGTACTCGGCCGCTTTCTCCAGGGCGTACTGGTAGTGGTTGTTGATCCACTGGCTGTAGTGGTTCTCACCGCGCGGGATGATGTCGCCCACGTAACCGCTCTTGACCGAGGGGTAGTCGTAGCGGTTCATCAGCTGGTAGGCCTTGTCGAGGTGCCGCTCATAGTTGCGGATGGAGGAGGAGGTCTCGTGGTGCATCATCATCTTCACCCCCTTACTCTTCGCGTAGCGGTGGATCTCGTCGATATCGAAATCGGGATAGGGGGTCTGGAAGTCGAACACGAAATCCTTGGAGTTACCGAACCAGTCTTCCCAGCCGATGTTCCACCCTTCCACCAGCACGGCATCGAAGCCATGCTCTGCGGCAAAATCGATATAGCGCTTCACATTGGCCGTGGTGGCGCCGTGGCGACCGTGGGGCTTCACCTTCGTGTAGTCGGTGATGCCGATCTGCACCGACGGCAGGTCGTGCGTGTAGGACCAGTCGCTCTTGCCTGTGATCATCTCCCACCATACACCTACGTACTTGGTGGGTTTGATCCAGGAGGTGTCCTCGATCTTAGAAGGTTCGTTGAGGTTGAGCGTGATGTTGGAGGCGAGGATAGCGCGGGCATCATCGCTGACGATCACCGTGCGCCAGGGCGTCTGTCCTGGAGTCTGCAGGTGTCCCTTGCTGCCGTCGGCGTCGGGGGTCACCCAGCTGCGGAAGGTGAGCGTGGACTCATCGAGGTCGAGGTGCATGGCGCCGTAGTTGATCAGCGCCGCCTCATGCAGGTTGATGTAGAGGCCGTCGTCGCTCTTCAGCTGGAGGGCTGTCTGCACGCCGCTGTCGGAGAAGCCGGTCTGCGACAGGTTGTCCTGGCGGCCGGTGCGGTTGATGCCGCTGATCTCGGAGAGGCGTGAGGTGGTGTAGTCATACTCCTGCGTGTCGAGGTCGCCGGAGATCCAGAACGCCGTATGGTCGCCCGCCATGGCGAACTCGGTCAGCTCTTCCTTCACCACGAAGTAGACCAGCTCCTGTTGTTGGGGGAACTCGTAGCGGAAGCCGAGGCCATCGTCGAACAGACGAAAGCGGATGATCATGGCGCGGCCGGTCTCCTCCTGCGTGAGATGCACTGCCAGCTCGTTGTGGTGGTCGCGGATGGTGCGGCTCTCGCCCCATACAGGCTCCCAAGTCTCATCCACGCTGTTCCACTCGGTGTTTGCCAGGCGGAAGCCGTCGTAGAGCGATGTGCGCGGGTCGGTGTTCTTACGCACCTCCTGACCGAACTCTGCGTTGCCACTGCCGGCCAGTTCGAGGCCCAGGCGACTGGGAAGGATCACCTCCCTGCCCTTATACTGGAGGCTGTAGGCGGGAACGCCGCCCTCCTGCAGGGTGAATTGTAGTGTCAGCGCGCCATTTGGCGAGCGCAGCTCTTCTGCCTGAATGGTCAAGCCTGCCAGCAACAGGCAGATGCTTAGAATAAAGGATTTCATAGGAATATCTATTTTTTTGTTTTTATCTTCTTCGGACAAATTTAGAGGATATATCCTCTCATCCACGCTGGTGATCTCACAATTACCTTCTGTTCTAAGGCAATCGTCGGCATGGATATTATTGTAATACGATCGTTGTTTTTGCTCTTTCGTCGGGAAGGCTCACGCGGCACTCGCCGGTCTCACTGTTCCAGGACCAGCCCAGCGTGGGTGTGCCGCTGACGGCACGCTCCGTGAGCTTCGCCTCCTTCTGTTTCTTCAGCTTCTTACCGTCGGCGGTCACCCGTGAGGGTTGTTTCTCCAGGTGGAAGGTGACGATGATGTTGCGCTTGTCGGACTGGCGGAAGCCGTTGTCGTTGGGTGTCATCTCCATGCGATAGCCGTCGGGTAGCGTGGTGCAGGTGAAGAGGGTGCGCGAGGAGACATCCTCCAGGTAACCCAGGTCCTCACCCTCATCCTCGTACAATTCAAAGCGGGCGGTCTCCTCCTCATAGTGGGGAAAGACATGCACCCACAGCGGGTAGTCAGCACGCTCATGGATAAATTGCATCACCGGCATCATGGGGATGATGGATCCCTTCTTCACGAAGAGGGGGATCACGCTCAGCGGTGCACGGTAGGCGATGGTCTCACCGCCGAAGTAGGTTTTTTGGGGATCGTGGAAATCGTACCACTCACCCTCCGGCAGGTAGACACGTCGTACCCGCTCGCCCTTGCGCAGTACCGGCGCTACCAGCAGCTCCTCACCGAAGAGAAACTGATCCTCTACTGCTACCGCCTGCTCGTCGGAGGGGTACTCCATGAAGAGCCCGCGCAGGAGCGGCAGGCCGCTGTCGTGCGCCTCACGCGCATAGCTGTAGAGGTAGGGGAAGAGACGGTACTTGAGCTCGATGGCTTCGCGGCTGTGCCGCTCGGCGGCCTCACCGAAGCGCCAGGGCTCCACGGCATTGTCGCCCTCATGATGGGCACGGCTCAGCGGGTTGAAGATGCCGAACTGCATCCAGCGGGTGTAGAGCTCGGCCATGGCGGGATAGTCGGTGATATCACCGCAGTAGCCGGAGATGTCGGTGGTCCAGAAGGGGATGCCCCCCAGCCCGGCGGAGATGCCGATGGCTACCTGGTTGCGCAGCTGCGCCCACCCTTCCAGCACATCACTGCCATTGCCACTGTCTCCGCTCCACCCGAAGGTGTAGCGCTGCAGGCCGGCATAGGCGGCACGCGTCATCTGGAACACACGGCGGTTGGGGTTGCGCTTTTCGAACTGCTCCTTCACCACCTTGTCCCAGGTGAGACCGTAAACGTTGTGCACCTCATCGTGCATGCCGATATGGTGCTGCATGTGGAGACGGTCGACATCCTCCTCGTTGCTCCAGGCGGGCTCTCCCATATCGGTCCAGAAGCCGGCTGCACCGGCATCGAGGGGCTTCTGCTGATAAGTACCCCACCAGTCGGCCACCGCCGGCAGGGTGAAGTCGACCACGCCGCTGTTGCCGCCCCAGGGCCAAGGCATGTCGTATGCCTCGCCGGTGCGTGCATCACGGACGAAGAAGCCAAGCGAGTCGGCCTCGGCCCACTGTTTCTCGTTGGGCTGTGAGATGACGGGGTCCTGCGAGAGGATCACACGGATCCCCTGCTCCCGGAGCATGGTGAGCATCTTCTTAGGGTCGCTGTAGTTGCCCTTGCGCCACTCGAAATCCTGGAGGTGTTGTGTCCACCCTATATCCTGGTAGATGATGTCGATGGGGATCTGGCGACGGCGGAACTCCTGCGCTATCTCCAGCGCCTGTGCCTCCTTGGTGTAGAGGCCGCGGCTCTGGGCGAAGCCGAACGCCCACTTGGGGGGCATGATGGGCTTGCCCGTGAGGTCGATGTAGCGGCTAAGGATCTCCTTGTAGTCCTTGCCGTGGATGAAGTAGTAGATGAATGGCCCGTCGGGTGCCTCGAAGCTGTAGTAGTCGTCGGAGCTCTCACCGAAGTCGAAACGGGTCTTGTAGGTGTTGTCGAGGAAGATACCGTAGCGGTAGCTGCTCATGAAGAAGGGGATGCTCTTGTAGAGCGGGTCTTCGGTGGGACTGTAACAGGGGCGGTCGCTGTTCCACATGGTGTAGCTGTGTCCGCGCCGGTTGAGGGGTCCGCTCTTCTCCCCCAGCCCGAAGAACTGCTCATCGCTGCGCAGCAGCTTGTAGGCTTTCTTCGCCGTGGAGTCGGACAGATGTCCCTTCTCCATGTAATCGCTGTAGATGAGCTTCTGCCACTTGTCGAAGATCTGCAGCTGCATCGGGTTCTTATTGAGACGGATACGCAGTGTGGGCGTGAAGAGCTCATAGGCGGAGGTCTCTTCGTTCACCGTGATCTCACCCTGCCCGGCGGGTTGCTCATTGACCACAGCGAAAGAGGGGTTGTTCCGTTCGAAGGTGCCGGCAGGATCGTACCATATCCTGATCACGTCGCTGTTCACGATGGTGAGGGAGAGCTTCGCACCGTCGGCGGCATGAAACACCACCCTCTGGCCCTCCTGACTGTAAGAGGTGACCTCGGTGCCTGACGCCCCCGCCTCCCCTGCCTGCATAAACAGTGGCAGCAGGAGCAGCGTGAGGAATAGTTGTTTTGCTTTGTTCATCCTAATCTTATTTATTCATTCAACTTTCACATTTACCCCTTCCGCAAATATTATTCAGCCGGGGCAGCCGTTGAAAGTGCAGTTATTCATACTCCAGCACGACCATATCCCAGTATTTCAGGAGAGGAAGAGTGAAGGTGACATTATCTCCTTCAAGGGTGAAGGGGAGCGACATGGCAGCACCGCCCTGATAATCGGGGGAGGCGCTCCACACCTTCTTCACTGTCCTGTCGCTCTTCACCGTGAGGAGAGCGTCGGCAACAGCTGCAGGCTCCTTCCGGGTGCCGTCGTTATCGCGCCACTCCATGCTGCCTGCATCGGTGAAGTTGATAAGGTGAATCACATCGCGATGGAGGAATGATTTACCGGTGACGGCCACGCTGCCCGCAGAGGCAGGCCACTTTTCGGGGTTGAGCTTTCCATCTGCCGAGATCACATCGAACTGAGCAGTCTCGCCACCGTCACGCAGCAGGTTCTGATAGGCAGTCATAAAATCGTAGTAGTGCAGCAGCGACTGCTTCAGCCCGCTCTTCATCTGCAGGTTGTTGTTGGGAAAGTACTCATTGGCGAGGTAGTGCTCACCCAGCTCGAGGTGTGCCCCGCCAAAGGAGAAGATGACCGCGTTGGTCAGCAACACACCGGGGGCGTTCAAAAAGCCGGTACTGCCGGACCGGTCGTAGTTCATGTAGGCGGCCAGCACGGTGCGCTTGCTGCCTCCGCTGCGGCTGTCGTTGTCGGTGATCACCCGCGCCAGATCTTCATAGCTGTTGCGCTCGCCCCACACCTCGGTATAAAGGAAGTCGGTCTCGCCCTGTGCTATCTGATCCTGCCCGTAGCTGCTCACGGCGTTCATCACCAGCTGCTTGCCTGGCTGTGCCTGCTTCATGGCGGTGATGAAAGGGGCGTAGGTTGTTGTCAGGTCGACCGTGTTGCCGTCGTAGTCATACAGCGTGCCACGGTTACCGAGCTGGTCGATATGAAACCCGTCGAAGTTGAAGACACGGTACACATCATCGTGACGTGCAGCGAGATAGTTCTGCCATTCGCTGTTGCCGGGGTTGGTGAGCCATATGCTGCTGCGGAAGGGTGGATCGAGATGATGGTTGTCCTTGTCACCATGGTAGGGATCACGGTAGAGGTACCACTCTTCGGCCACCCCGTCGGAGGGAGCGTTACTGAGCGCCCCGAAGGCGAGGTTGTAGAACATCGTCTTCATCCCCTTCTCATGTGCTGCATCGATATAACCCTCTACGGTACTGAGGTAGTTGGTGCGCCCTATCAGGTCGGGCCAGCTCTCCAGCGGGTTGTCGGCCGTGCCGGCGAGAGGACGGTGATGATCGTGCATCCAGTCATAGAACTGCAGCCCGTTGATGCGATAACGGCTGAGCGTGGCTATCTGCTGCTCTATCTGTGCCGGCGTGAGAAGGCCGTAGGAGGAGAGGAAGCCATAGCGGGGGAAGCGTGTCCAGTCGGACGAGACATCCACGGCGATGGTCTGCAGCAGCTGCTCCTGACCGTTACCGGTCTCGTAAAGTGCGGCCATATATCCCCTGAAATCATCTGACGGAGGGGTCCATTGCCACTCTCTGCCGTTCACAGACTCCTCCTTCAGCAGCTCTCCCAGGTGGAAGTAGCGGACTGTGAGCGGGGCCGACGGCTTCTCCTTCAGGGTGAAGGTGACCGGCTCGCCGGGGTTGTAGATCGCCTTGTCGGTACGCAGGTCGATGCTCAGGTAGGTGTCGCCATAGGTGACGGGGTTGTTCTCTGTATCGTAATAGTCCTCGCACGCGGCGAAGAGGAAAGGGATGAACAAAAGGAGTGTGGTGATTCTTTTTAGCATTTTATCTTTTTTACTGCATCGACCCTGCCGGGGTGTCCGGCAGGGTGACGCACAGTGAGGTTTTATTGTTTCTCTATGATGACGGTCTCTCTGAGTTGATCGAGCAGGATGGTGTAGTTACCTGCTTCCAGAATCTTCCACTTATAGTCGACCCCTGCACCGGGATAGTGAAAGATCATCTGTTCTTCTGTGCCGGCAGGTGCTTTATTTGCTTCACCGGCTAAGAACCATGCACCATTCCAGTCGCTCTGTTTATCGAGTGAGAACTTCATCTCTCCCCCCTTGAGGTTACCGCTCCATGTGAAGATATGGGGATCGGCGGTGCTCTCCATGGGTGTGGCATTGTCGATGTCCCACCCGTTGGGCGTGGCATCACCCACGAGGTAGACCATGGGGAACGGAGTGAAGGGTACGATATCGATCTTCATCTCACGCATGTCGAGGGTAATCTTGTAGCGTCCGCCGGTGATATCCCATTTCGTGTCGGGATCACCTGCCCACACCTCTACATCGAGATCAACACCTTCGGCAGTGCCGTTTATGGCGGGACGGAAGAAGGGTGCATCCCAGCTGCCCTGCTGTGTGCCTATCTTGAACTCACCACCTGCGGAGAGATCACCGTTGTAGTGGAAGAGATAGGGATCGAGTGCATCGGCACGCATAGGCTCGAAGTTCCAGCCGGTGGGGTTGCCCACGAGCCAGAGTGCACTGTAGGCTGGTCCCTCGCCCTGTTCAACCGCGATGGTGAGCGTGGCCAGGTTGACTGTGATGGTATAGGTGCCTGCCTCGGTGATGAGGAACGGTTCATCGTAGGGATCATCGAAGCTTTCACGCAGGTAGAGCGTGCCTCCGGCCGTGCCCTTGTTGTAGGAAGGGATGAACTCACCGGGCGTGGTGATGAACTTGAAGGTTCCGGCAGCGAGTGAGCCGCTCCAGCTGAACGTGCGCGGCTTGTTGGGCACCTTGCGCAACTCGGTGGGATCATCGGCATTCCACCCGTTTGGGGTGGCATCACCTATCATATAGAGGGTAGAGGTGATAGGCTTGTAGGTGGTGACGGCGAACGAGGTGATGTCGGATACCGACGGCTCGATGGCATCGGCAGCGACGGTGGCGGTGACAAACGCCTCCAGGCTGACCTCCTCACCGGGGGCGACAGCGAACTGCTCAAGCAGCAGGTTGTTCAGCTCCTCGTTGCGGTAGCTCTTCTCATAAGCCTCACGCCCCATCTCAAGGGTGAGCCCCCCGGCAAATTGATTGCCGGCAAGGTCGATCTGCAGCGTGTAGCTGATGGCGGCGTTGGTGCCGCTGTTGGTGCCGCTGGTCCAGGTGAGCTTCAGCGCCTCGGCATCGGGGTTGGCGGCATCGAGCACGATCTGCGGTGCCGACGCTTCTATGCTGAGTGGGTTATCACCCTTGTTAAGCTCCATCAGGTTGTCGTCGCAGCGTGTAAAAAGTGCTGCGATCATCAACAGGATAATCAGGTAACTATATCTCTTCATAATCGTTTACTTTTATTGGATTAATAACCCGTGTTTTGTGTCAGGTTGGGGTTGGCATCGCGCTCTTTCTGCGGGATGGGGAAAAGGAGATGCTTCTCCGCAGCGTTGGTTTTACCAATGGAATGGAGAAAGTTGAGTGCGTACTGACCGTTATCCCAGCGGATGAGGTCGAACCAGCGATGTCCCTCAAAAGCGAGCTCTATACGCCGCTCGTTGCGGATCATCGCGCGCATCTGTTCCGTGGTGAGGTTCTCCACATCGGCACGGTCGGTGAGACCGGCTCGGCTACGTACCCGGTAAAGAGGCTCTTCGGCCTCGGTGGTCCGGCCCAGCTCATTGAGTGCCTCGGCCTTCATCAGCAACACATCGGCAAAGCGAAGGACAGTGACACTGGCGGAGTTGGTGTTGTAGTCGGGGGAGACGGTGAGAGGCACAAGGAACTTGCGGACATTGTAGCCGGTATTGGACATGTTGGACTTGTAGTTCTTACCATCGAAGGGTGGACAACCCTCGTAGAGGATGGTCTTCTCCATGCGCAGGTCGCCCTCCTCATAGCTGTCGACAAACTCCTGCGTGGGCTGGTTCCAGCCGTAGGCACCGCCTACCCAGCCACTGTTGCGGGGACCCATATAGGTGCTGAGCCAGTTGGCCTGGTTCTCATCATCCCAGAAGCCTGCCTTGGTGAGGCCGTAATACTGCACCTCGAAGAGGGACTCGCCAGTGTTCTTGTGACGCTCCTCCCCGCCAAAGTTGTCGCTGTAGTCGGCATTGAGGGTGTAGCCGAGGGTCTCTACCAGCTCGCTCATCTGCAGCGACTCTTCATACATGCCCAGCGTGAGATAGACCTTGGCCAGCATGCCGGCGGCGGCACCCTTAGAGGCACGACCCACATCACTGCCGCTGTAGGACTCCCTGACGGGCAGCAGACGCACTGCCTCCACAAGGTCGGCGATGATCACCTCATCGTAGATGGTGCTCCGCGCGGTGCGCGACGGCAGCAGGTCATCACCCGGCTTGGGTGTGGCAACGGTCATAGGCACATCGCCGAAAAGCTGTACCAGGATGAAGTAGTAGTGTGCACGCAGGAAGCGGGCCTCACCGAGGATCCTGTTCTTCAGGTTCTCATCGATATCCATCTCGGGCACACTCTCCAGCACGGTATTGCAATAGAGGATGCCGGGGTTGGGACCACGCCATATGTCGAGCGCCGCGGCATTGTCGGCCGTGGCGACGAAGTTGGCCAGCGTGACCGTCTCAATGCCGTCGGTGCCGCCGCCGGCGCCCACCTCGCTGTTGCCGGCGATGATGTCGAGGGCCCAGATGCGCATGTTGTAGAGCTTGGGCCGCTGCAGTGGCTGGTAGGCCCCGTTGATAAGGGCGATGGCGGATGCCTCATCCTTCAGTGCCTCGGCACTGGGATCTTCGTAGGGCACCTTATCGAGGAAATCGGAGCAACCGGCAAAGAGGGCTACTGCCGCAAATAATCCAATATAGATATATTTTTTCATCTGTTTATATTTTATGTGTATGTGACTTGCGCCTGCTGTCGGCATGCTGAATAGTATCGTTCTGTCAAGCCTCATCATCCTGTTAAAATTGAATGTTTACTCCCAGGCTGACCGTGCGGGTAACGGGATAGGTTCCCATATCGACACCTCCTGCGCCTACCTCAGGGTCGAAGCCGGAGTAGTTGATGAGGGTGAAGAGGTTCTGACAGGAGAGATAGAGGCGTGCCGTACTGAGCTGCACCTTCTGTGCGAGGGCGGCGGGCAGCGTGTATCCCAGTGTGAGGTTCTTCAGACGGAGGTAGGAGCCATCTTCTATGAAGCGGTCGGAATGGCGTACGTTCATGTTGGGGTCACTGTAGACCGCGCGGGGAACAGTGTTGCTGGTGCCTTCACCCCTCCAGCGGTCGAGCACCTTCGTGGTCTGGTTCTGCGGGATGGACATGCTCTCCTGCCAGATGCGGTTGGCGTTGTAGATATCGGCATCGGCGATCCCCTGAAAGAAGATCTGCAGGTCGAAATCTTTATAGGAAAGACTGTTGTTCATGGAGAAGGACCAGTTGGGAAAGGGGTTGCCTATGTAGGTGCGGTCGTCGGCATTGATGACGCCGTTGTTGTCGAGATCGAGAAAGCGGATATCACCGGGGGCGGTACCGCCGCTGACCTGTACGGCATAGTCGTCTACTTCCTGCTCTGTCTGGAAGAGGCCGTTGGTGACATAACCGTAGAACGTGTTGACAGGCTTCCCCTCAGTGCTTACCTGCACCTTGGTCATGTTGATATCACCGCCGGTGAAGAGGGCGATGCCATCGTTCATCTTCATCACCTCATTCTGGTTGTAGGAGATGTTGAAATCGGTATCCCACTTCACGGCACTGGTGAGGTTGCGGGAAGAGAGGGTGAGCTCCACACCTCTGTTCTGCACCTCGCCGGCGTTGATGCTCGGCACGTAGATATCGGAGTAACCGGTGGTGATGGGCACGGACATGGGTACCAGCATGTCGCTGGTATTCTTCAGGTAGGCATCGAGCGTCACGTTGAGCCGTTGCCCCAGCAGCGCGATATCGGCACCGATGTTGAACTGCTTCACACTCTCCCACTGCACATCGGGATTGGGCATCACCAGCGGATAGAGCGTGGAGACAGGTGTACCGTTGAAGACATACTGACCGGTCTTCAGACGGGTGAAGTAGGCATAGTTATCGATCCCTCCCTGGTTGCCGGTCTCGCCGTAACCAAGACGTAGCTTGACATCATCGACCCGGCCGCCGCGCTCGAAGAACGCCTCTTCGGAGAGGCGCCATGCTGCAGAGAAAGAGGGGAAGGTGCCCCACCTGTTTTCCTCTGAAAAGCGGGAGGAGCCGTCGCGACGTACCGTGGCGGTAACCAGGTACTTGTTATCGTAATTGTAGTTCACACGACCAATAAGTGAGAGCATGGACCAGTCGTTGCGGCTCCCTCCCACGGTGGGGTCGGTGAGCCCGTTGTTGAGCTGGTTGTTGGCATCGCTGAGGAAGCCCTGCACACCGGCACTCATATAGTTGTAGGTGTTGTTCTGCGCACTGCTGCCGATCATGGCGTTGACCGTGTGCTTGTCGGCAAACGTGTCGAGATAGGTGAGGGTGTTATCCCACAGATAGGTGAGGCTCTTGTTGGAGGATTCGTTGAGGGAGGACTGAGGCTGGGGTATCGGCTTCCAGTCATACTTGGGACTGAAGCTGTTGTTATCCCAGAACTTGAAATCGATCCCCCCGAGCGACTTGAATGTGAGCTTATCGGCCGGCTTGATCTCGGCATAGATGTTACCCAGCACATTGTAGCCGTTGGTAGCGCTCTTGCTGAGAGTGGCGGTGCCGATAGGGTTGCGTATATCGCCAAACTGATAGGCGGGTTCACCGGGACCGGACCAGCTGCCATCTTCGTTATAGACAGGCTGCGTGGGCAGAGCGGCCATGGTGTTGCGGATATCGTACGATCCCTGCTTCTTCTCATCGTGACTCAGGGTGAGGTTGTGACCGAAGCTGATCCATGGGCGCACCTTCGACTCGCTGTTGAACTGTACGGTATAACGGCGGTAGGAGGTGTTGAGCACGATGCCCTCCTGGTCGAGCATGCCGCCGGAGACGTAGTAGCTGCCCTTGTCGCTGCCACCGGAGTAGGAAAGGGTGTAGTTCTTCATCCATGCATCCTGAAAGAGCTGGTCGAGCCAGTCGGTAGAGCTGCTCCAGAGCGTGGGATCGGCAAAATCGGGCCGCTGTGCCAGCTGTGAGGAGGGGGAGACGGAGTGATTGTAGTTGGCGATCTGCTCATTGTGCAGCGAGGCAAACTGGCTTGCGTTGAGCATCTGCGGCATGTTGGCGGCACTCTGGACACCCCAGTTGGCACTGAAGGCGATGGTGCCGTCGCCCGACTTACCCTTGCGGGTGGTGATGAGGATGACACCGTTGGCACCACGTGAGCCGTAGATGGCCGTGGCGGAGGCATCCTTGAGCACATCGACGCTCTCCACATCCTCCATGTTGAGGGCATTGATGCCCAGGTCGGTGGGGACACCGTCGATGACGAGCAGCGGCTCACTGTTGTTGATGGTGCTGATACCACGGATGCGGAACGAGACATTGTCGCCGGGCTTACCCGAGGAGATGACCTGCACACCGGCGGCACGCCCCTGCAGTGCTTCACCCACGCTGGCCAGCGGCTTGTCCCTGAGGGTCTCTCCCGAAACGGAGGCGACAGCGCCGGTGAGATCCATCTTGCGCATCACACCGTAGCCCACGACCACTACTTCATCGAGCAGCTGCGTGTCTTCCTGCAGCACGATCTGCAGCGTGCTCCTGCCTTCCAGCGATATCTCCTGCGTCAGATAACCGATGTAGGAGATGGTGAGGACGGCATCATCAGCCACCTCCAGCATGAAGTGACCATCTATATCGCTTACCGTACCGAGTGTGGTGCCTTTCACAAAAACGGATGCACCGATGATGGTCTCTCCGCTTGTATCCGTTATTGTTCCTGTAATAGTTTTCCGCTCCTGTGCCGGAAGGACCAGGGTGAAGAGGCTGCACAGTGTGAGCAGGAGCAGCCTGCCTCTTGTGAACCCTGAAATGATCATTCGCTTCTTTTTCATGTTGATTTGAATTTAATTAATATAACTGCAATGGAGGTCTTGAATATGACCTGAGATAAATACCCCTTATCTTTACAAATATATGCAGGATGGGGACAGAAGAAAAACAGGAATAGCTGAAATATAGATACACAAAATATCTTTAACGCTGCATATCAACACAATAACCTATTGACGGGGACCTAAAAAAGTGGATTGAGTATATCATTGATTGTCTCAGAATGACCCCTTTCTTCATCATCTGCATGAGCTGATCACACGGAGAAATCCGACCTTCATCACCATCTGCCCGAACTGATCACGCGGAACAATGGTATTATTCCACACGCTGGATGACTCCGATCTTCATCACCATCTGCTCGAACTGATCACGCGGAACGGCGGCTTTATTGCGTACTCTCGTACGGTAATTGTAGATGGTGTTGGCAGAATAGTGCAGGAAAGCAGCGATGCGTGAGCTGTCGCTGATGCCTAGCCGGATAAGGGCGAAGATGCGAAGTTCGACGTTGAGCAACTCTCCCGGCTTCAGGAGAAAACGCTCCTCTTCGTGCAGCATCGCGTTGAACTCCTCAACAAAAGTGGGATAGAGGCTGAGGAAGATATGATCGAAGAGTTGATAGAGCTCCCGCAGTTCCTGATCGATCATGTCTCTTGACTTAAGCATGCGGAACAGTTCATCCAGCTTACGCTCCATCACCTTCTTGTTGAGTGCATGCTGGAAGTTCTCAAGCTTGTTGATATAGGCGGAGCAGAGATCGAGAAACTGACCGATGTAGGTCTCTTTGATCTCGTTGGCTTCGGAGAGCTCTGCGTTGACCTCCTGCATCTTCCCGTTGGTGAGGTTGAGCTGGGCGATGCTCTCCTGCAGCTCACCATTGAGATCGTTCAGCTTCAGGTTGGTTTGATAGAGCTTCTTCCTGATCCGTGCCACCTTGTGCATCTGACGCCAGACAAACAGTATCGCCACCACGAGAAAGAGCGAGAGGAAGCTCACAAGGAGGAGGAACGACTGGAGATCATCTTTCTGCTTCCTAAGCTTTTGCTGATAGGCTGAGTCGATAATGGGAAAGATGGTGGAGACCTCATAGGTCCTGAGCCTCGCATTGCAGAACATGGCATCTTCCATGGAGGATTTGATGCAGGCATAGGCCCAGTCGATCTCGCCCTCTTCGAAGAGTGATAGCGCCAGCGATTGCATGGAGGCATTCTCCTTGATGGCGTTCTTGATATCGCTGACGGAGGAGAGGGCGTAATAGTGCTGTTGCAGTCTCCTGTTGCCCTCTTTCCCGTAGACATTGCCCAGGGCGTAGCTGAGCACGGCCTTCTCGTGCGTGTCACCACCGGTCTGTAACAACAGCGTCTGCAGTATCTGCCGCGAGGCGTCGAGGCGGTTCTCATCGTAAAGCTTCTCGGCATAGACTATCCGGTAGTGATTGGATGACTTGTCGAGCACCTGCAGCAGTGAGTCGCGGTAGTGGTTGCTCTGCACCGCATATTGAGTGGCGTATGGGTTATTGAAAGCATAGCTCCTGTAGAGCTGCTTGTAGTTGTCGAAATACTTGATCAGCTGCCCTGGCGTGAGCGTTTCTCTTTCAATGGAGGTGAGCAGGTCGGAGGCTTCGAAGTACATCCCTGAGATGATATTGAGTGATGCCAGATCGAGCATTGAGTCGTTGATCCTTTCGGAGCTCAGGAGCTTCTCTCCTATCGCGATGTTCTCTTTCGCATAATAGATGGCCGAATCGGTGATATATGTCTTGAACTCATTGAATAGCTGTAGGTTGACATCGTAACGCTGCTCATCGCTCATGCGCGGGGTGGCCAGCATCTTCCTGATGCCGTCTATCTGCTGCTCCTTCACCGCCATGTAGGTCTCCTTCTCCTCCATCAACCGGTATAGTGTCTGCAGCGTCTCCCGGATCTCCTCATCCTTGATCTCTGCTTCTGGCATTCCGGCATGTGGCGATGAAACGGCAGCGGTTTGCTGCAATCTCACTTCCCGGAACGGGACCGATGACAGGTTCATTCCTGTCTCCCGGCTCTGCAGCGGCAATGCAGAGATCCATAATAATGCCGCAGCCAGAAATAGGCTGACGGGAACTCTTATCACTATAAATATATATATATTAAACCTGTCAATCAATACAATCGGGATGAATGGTTAATGATATGATCTATGGTAACAAAGATAACGGAATTTCAGGGAAATCCAAAACAATGCTCCCCTACGCTGACACCCATGGAGACTACCCGGCATACGTGGACATGGGTGGACATATGTGGTGAAACGGGTTCATTGTTCGAACAATGATTTATGAACATTTTAAATTGTAAAAAAATGGGAACTATTAAAAAAGGAATCATGGGTGGCTTCTCCGGAAAAGTGGGGAACATCGTGGGTGCATCGTGGAAGGGAATTGCCTATATCAGGAGTTTACCGGCCAGCGTACACAATCCTCGCACCGAGAAGCAGGTGACGCAGCGAAACAAGTTCTCGCTGATAGGCAGGCTGACAAAGTTTTGTGACCCATATTTGCCCTCGCTCACTAAAAGAGCAGAACTATTTCGAAAGCTAAGTGAGCAGAAGACAAGCTTGCTTGGATTATGCCATAGCGAGAAATAGTCTAACTTTAGTGAACTATTTCGAAAGCTAAGTGAGCAGAAGACAAGCTTGCTTGGATTATGCCATAGCGAGAAATAGTCTAACTTTAGTGAACTCGCTTCGCTCAGACAACTGCTCTTTTTGCGTTCGACGAGGTCAATGGGTCCCCACAAAACATTTGGATGTCTCAGCTCTAGCTGATTTTATCAGATTGAAAGAGTAATCAGAAAAAAATAGTAAGACGATGTGGAACAGAAGCCTATTTTTCGACGAGATCGGGAGGTCGCTTTGCAACGGCGCATTGACACCGTCGCAGCGCAGAGGACTGGAACAAAAACTAACAGCATTCGAACGGTATGATATTGCTGATGACAGATGGTGTGCTTATATGCTGGCTACCTCCTACCACGAGACGGCCGGCACCTTGCAGCCGGTGGAAGAACGGGGCAGCGGCAGGGAGAAGCCTTACGGACAAAAGCGGAAGCTTGATGGGACGGTTTACCATCTGCCGGACCGGATTTACTATGGTAGGGGTGATGTACAGCTGACCTGGTATGAGAACTACGAACGGATGGGGAGGTTGCTGCACCTGTCCTTGCTGGAACAGCCGGAGCTGGCGCTGCGGCCGGACATATCGGCACGGATCATGATCGAGGGGATGACGCGGGGGCTCTCAGCTCGGGGCGACTTTACCGGCCTGGCGCTGGAGGATTTCTTCAACAGCCGGCGCGACGAGCCGGTGCAGGCGAGAAGGGTGGTGAATGGATTGGATCGGGCCGCCCTCATCGCACGATACTACAATCACTTTTTACATGCTTTACGCACTGCGACACGATTTTATTAATTTCAGCTAATGCATCGACTGATCTTGTTTTGTGACCCATGTTTGACCTCAGTAACTAAAAGAGCAGAACTTGCTGCGCTGCGAACAACTGCTCTTTTTTACGCTCCTTGAGATCAATGGGTCCCCACAAAACAGAATAGGTCTCAGCATTAACTGAAATTTCGTGAACCAACAGCATATACAGAAATCTTTAAACAGCTTTACGATATGAAAACAAATAGAATGATAGTGATCGCCCTTGCAGCCCTTCTGCTGGCA
>JADMKJ010000077.1:0-7644 GCA_015478855.1 Proteiniphilum sp. | reverse complement strand
CGATATGAAAACAAATAGAATGATAGTGATCGCCCTTGCAGCCCTTCTGCTGGCAGGCTGCAGGCCGGGCCGGATGGTGACGGAAAAGCGGAGGGTCGAGAGCGACAGCACGGCAGTATTGATATGGAGGGATAGTCTCCAGGAGAAGAATTCGGAGATTGCCCATCTCAGAAGCGATTTAAAGCGCGTGAGAGAGGAGAACGTGACCCTGAGAAGCGAGGTGCTGCTTTACGAGATAAAATACGATACAGCGGCTCCCATTGATTCGGCAACGGGGAGACCGCCGGTAATGAGCGAACGCTTCACAGCGCACAACAGCCGGCAGAAAAAAACAGTGTCTAATGCGGAGCTGCAACAAAGGGAGTGGTCGCTGGAACGGGAAAGCCTCACCCGGGCAAACAGCAGCCTCCTCCTCTCGGTGGAGCAGCTCACGCGGGAGAACAGGGAGCTGAAAGAAAAAACAACGCTCCCCTCCCCTTTCAAGCGGCTGCTTCTTCCCGCCGGCATCATCCTCACCATCCTGCTGCTGCTGTGGTTGCTGCTTTTCAGGAAATAAACAGCATGTTTCTCATAATCTTTTGATAATAATCTTATGATATATAGAAACTTGTTTGTAATTTTGAAAACAAGAAATCTAAAAAAAGCAAATTCAAAATTCCAGTTAGTATCATCTTGAGAAAAACAAAAACGAAATATCCAAATGAGTCCGGAAAATCTACATCAAATTATTCAAAGAGGTGAGGGTATTCAGGTGGAATTTAAGAAAGCCAGCTTTGAACTACCTAAGAATGTTTTTGAAAGTGTTTGTGCCATGCTTAATCGTGAGGGTGGTCATCTTTTCTTAGGCATTACCAATGAAGGTAAGATTGAAGGGGTTCTCGAGGAATTTATATCAGGAATGAAATCTTCATTCGTTTCCTCCGTAAATAATATCGCACAACTCAATCCAAAGTATTACTTGAATATCCATGATGTGGTAATCGATGATAAAAAAATCTTGTATGCTTACATACCGGAAAGTTCGCAGGTACACCGCTATCTTGGTAAAGTATTTGATCGTAATGAAGACGGAGATTTTGACATTAGCAATAATCCTGATTTGGTGCGACAATTACATCTGAGAAAACAAGGTAGTTTTAGTGAAAATACAATTTATAAAGTGATTACCTTGGAAGACCTACGAGTTGATCTTATCCAAAGAAGTCGGATATTGGCAAATAACAACAAGCCGGATTATCGCCAATACACTTATCCATAGAGAATATATCAACGAATATCCTGCACGTTTAATTATCTCTAAATCAGAAGTTGAAATTAGTAATTGGAACAGACCACATGGTAGCGGAAGATTTAGACTTGACACCTATAGTCCCTTTCCAAAAAACCCGGTAATTGCGGCTTTCTTCAGAGAAATTGGACGAGCAGAGGAACTTGGCTCTGGTTTCAGAAATAGTGAACACTATACACGTCTTTACACCCATGGTTTTGTACCAATATTTGAAGAAGGAGATATTTTTAGAACTATTATTCCTGTCATGGTTAGAAGTAAATTAGCAATCGACCCAGCAATTGACCCAGCAATTGACCCAGCAATCGATGACGCAATTAACGGATCATTTAACGAAGCCACTCCAGAAACAAGATATAAACTTTCTATTCTCTTAAAGGCTATCATCAATGATGAAGGGAGACGTAAACCTGATTATCTAAAATCAACAAATATCGGCAGCGAAAGTACCATCAAAAGATATCTGGATCAATTAAGAGAAGTTGGTTTTATTGAATTTAAAGGAACAGCTCCGCAAACAGGTGGTTATTTAATTACAGAAAAGTTTAAACTGATCATTAAGAAAATTTCTTCGTTATAACGCTACCATGCAAATACCGCAGAATAGATCTCATCTACAATCTTCCCGATCTCGGGTGTACTGCGGAAAGAGTCTCCCCTGATTTTCCCAGCGGTATGCACTTTATCGACGGTATTGCTCCTCCGAGGACTGGATCCGGCAAAGAAGTCGATATGGCAGGTAAGGCCGCTCATTTTTTCTAACAGGGGAATGCATGCCTCCTCAGTGACACCGGGGCAAAAAGTGGATTCACACACGATGATATTACCTCCGGAAATAACTTCCCCCAAAATCTCACAGGCTTTCCAAAGAGGTTGCAGATCAGGATGGCTTTTCAGTTTTTCCGGTGCGGGCACCGCCACTACATAAAATTGGTTCTGCCGCGTCTGCCGTGTGCAAGCCGGTATACATGCATCGCCGTGGTGCCATACTCACGTGCAACGGCACGATAGATCTCCCGGTTGCGGGAGAGAAAGTAACATTCCACCCCTGCTACCGGCGGCGGCATCACGCGGTTCGACGGCTACCGAGTTTACATTCGATGAGTGCATACCTTCCGTCATCCAGATGAAGAACTGCAAATAGTCACCTACATGAATTTTTCATCCGTTACCGGAAAGCGTTGGAGAGACAATTTGCTTTATCGTTTCTACTAATGAATTGACACTGACAATCTTTGTATCTTTCATCGAAAGAGTGTCCATGCCGGTATATATCACCTTTTTCAACACCGTTTCACTATGGGCCGGAAACCGATTCAGATTCTTGAAATAATCACTGTTGATGGTTGCTCCGCCTTTAATCTCCAGCGCATTTATTTGACCGGCAACGTCTTCCACGATACAGTCTATTTCTATACCGTTGTGATCTCGCCAGTAATAAACGGAGGGTTTTTGTCCGGCATGATGCTGCATTTTTATGATCTCGCTGATCACAAAATTTTCAAATAATGCTCCGTACAGATAATGGTTCCGGAGCATTGGACCCGTTTTAATATTGAGTAACGAGCATGCTAAACCGGTATCGTAAAAATAAATCTTGGGTGATTTGATCAGTCGTTTGTTGAAGTTTTTATAATAGGGTTGCAACTGATATAGTACAAAACTTGCCTCGAGAAGCGATAACCATGATTTTGCCGTATTGACTGAAATACCCGTATCATTTGCAAGAGATGATAGGTTGAGCACCTGTCCTATTCTTCCTGCACATAGCCCCAGAAATCGTGCAAAACTAGTCAGATTCTCAATTGACCTGATACTCCTCACATCTCGTTCAATGTAGGTTTGGATATAGGAAGGGTAGAACTCATCGGGGTGAATATCAAAATCATAAATTCTGGGATAAAATCCCTTAAATATCGATTCAAACAGATTGTCTCCAATATCGATTTCGGAAATGTCGAACGGAAAAAGATGACAAACACTGGTGCGTCCGGCAAGCGATTGTGAAATTCGTTCGTTCATCAGAAAACTTTGCGAACCCGATAAAATATATTGCCCGGCAGTGCCTCTTTCATCAGAAACAACTTGCAGATAGCTAAACAGCTCTGGTATCTGTTGAGCTTCGTCGAAGATGATCTTTTCACCCTGGTTATGTAGAAAACCTATCGGATCTGACATAATCAACTGACGATAGTCCGCCCGTTCCAGGTTATAAAATTGATAATCCGGAAAACAATTTTTCAACAATGTACTTTTCCCGGATTGCCGGGGTCCGGTTAAAGTAAGAATTGGAAATTTCTTCAATCGTTTTTCTAAAACGGATCTGATTTGACGAGGAATCATTTTATACATATTTGCATTATAAATGCAAATATACATAAATAATGGAGAAGCTGTGCAAATAAAAGAATTTTTTTTGGTTAAAACTGCTTTCACCCGGCTCCTGCATGGTTACAATCACTCCCTCAGGCAGCCGATGGGGACAATCCAGACTCCTTCGGGACGTTGATAAGCAAACTGACCACCTGTCAGAACCATAAGAAATGAGGCTTTATTCATTCTGTCAGTATTGATCTTTTCCTGAAAACGAAGAAGATTCGCAACAGCCTCCTCAATTTGCTTGTTCCCCAATTTCACTTCAACTGCACCCCACCTGCCATCACGCAATCGGACAATTAAATCGACCTCCAGCTCACTTTTATCCCGATAGTGAAACAGATCACCATCGTTGACCTGTGCATACACACGCATATCACGTGTACAAAGGGATTCAAATAAAAAACCAAACAACGCAAAATCGGAAAGAACCGTCTCGGGGTTTGCCCTCAACACTGCCGTGGCAATGGAGGGATCTACAAAATGCCGCTTATGAGAAGTGCGGATTGCAGTCCTGGAACGCAGTGATGGTTGCCACGCGGGCAGATCTTCAATGACAAAAATTCTACGCAGGGCATTGATATAGGAAGTGATGGTTTTGTCAGAAATTTCAAAATCGTTTGCTTCAATATCTTTTTTGATGGTTTGTATGGTTGCTGTGGTGGATGTATTGCGTGCCAAAGAGCGCAAAAGCATACGTACCCGATCGGGATTCTTTTCAACATTATCGACCCGCTGAATATCCATGTTGATGACAGACTCTACATAATTGGTTGCCATGTGCAAGGCTGTTTGCTCTTCCTGTTGAACAGAAGCAGGCCACCCACCCCGACAGATCAGATAGGCAATTCGCTCAATTGTTAAATTGCTTGTGCCTTGCATTTCTCGCTTTCCATTAAATAATGCACGCAACGAGATTGTTCCTGTGGAATCGTTCGATTCGAACAGACTCATTGGCCTCATCAGTAAGCGGGCTATTCTCCCGGTACCGGTATGCAGAACTACATTATCTGCAGGTACCGCAGATCCGGTGAGAATAAATTGTCCCGGCA
This sequence comes from Proteiniphilum sp., assembly GCA_015478855.1. Taxonomy (GTDB): domain Bacteria; phylum Bacteroidota; class Bacteroidia; order Bacteroidales; family Dysgonomonadaceae; genus Proteiniphilum. The sequence goes on along the minus strand of JADMKJ010000077.1, from coordinate 2,928 downwards.
TTCCCCGTTTGTCTACCTCAAACCGGACAGCATCCCACAATACAGGGGCCATTTGCCATTCGTCAAGTAGACGGGGATTGGCACCCTTCAGAAGCAATGATGGTTTTGTATCTGCCATTGCAATGTAAGATGCCGATTGATCAGGATCCTGCATATACAACACACTCCCGGATGCACGACGTGCGCTACTGGTCTTTCCGCACCATTTGGCTCCTTCTATCAATACAGCACCGGACGATTGTAACAACTGCTGTAATAAATTGTCACTAAGCCTTGCAAGATACTTGTTTGTAGCCATAAGCATATCTGTTGAAAAACCAAAAGTAATAAATATTTTGTCCCCGAACAAACATATTTCCGTATTTGGCACTGATTTGCTTCTGGATATGGCGCCTCTTTACTTCCGATTTTGGCTTTCTTTATCACGGTAAAGAACATCCTACACATAGCCCCAGAAAGCGTATGGAGAGGCTGTGCAAATAGAAGGATATTTTGCTTGAGTTTGACGCAAAACAGCGGATTGTAACAAATTCTGCATGGATGGTGAAAAGAATGTGTTATTTTTGCCCACTCTATTTATTCAATTAGGGACCAGTTCGTATGAAAACACAGGGCACACTCTTTTTGTACAGTCTGTCACTTTTCCTGTTAATCTCTTGTTCCGGTATGCAGGAAAAACAACGGATAGAAACCGATCTACTGAATGAAAACACATTCAGGAAACCCGACAAAACGTACTATCCGGAGACATGGTTCCATTTTATAGGGGGCAACGTATCGAAGGAAGGCATCACTGCCGACCTGGAAGCTATTGCCGCGGCAGGTATCTCGGGGATCCAGTTATTTCACGGTCAATTCGGTGGAGAGTGGCCGGGCGTATCTCCACAAATCAAATGTCTGAGTGAATCGTGGGACGACCTCATACTCTGGACGGCCGAAGAATGCAAACGCTTAGACCTGCGCTTCACCATGCAGAATTGCCCGGGATGGTCCTATGCGGGGGGCCCCTGGATCGAACCGGACAATGCCATGCGACAGCTGGCCCGTTCCCGTACGGATATAGATGGCGGACAAAAGGCCGATTACCTGGCAAGGTGTAACTACATGCTCGAAAGCGGGAAACCCGTATCGGACCTGTTGATGTACCTGGGTGATGAACAGAACCATAAACCGCAGCAATCGCTTGACTTTCCCGAAGGTTACGCCTATGACTACTGCAACCCGGACGTGCTGCTCAACCGCCTAACCGTGGAAAACGGACAGATGGTTACACCCGAAGGTATCTCATATGGCGTCCTGTGGTTATACGACTGTTAACGGATGCTGCCGGAGACGTTGGAGAAGATCCACTCCTTCGTGCAACAGGGAATTACGGTAGTGGGTGAACCGCCTGCGGGAATAGTGACATTAAGTGGCGGTACAGCAGCGGAGAGCCGTTTCCAAAAAGTGGTGGATGCCCTTTGGGGTAAGGCAGGTGGAGATGATCGCGAAAGTAAGCCTGAACGGTGCTGATGTGGCGACTAAATGGACCTATCCTTATGAGATGGATATTACCCGGTACCTGAAACCGGGTGAGAACTTGCTGGAAATAGCCGTAACGAGTACCTGGTTTAACCGGCTGGTCTACGATGCCGGATTGCCGGAGAAGGAGAGAAAAACATGGACTATCAGTGGACCAAAAGCCGATCTCCCGCTAAAAGATTATGGCTTGTTGGGCCCTGTCTGCATCTGTCGGGAAGCTGACCGCTGAGCGATGGTTTCACTCCGATACTTTAGTTGGTTTTGGCAAAACTCTTTCCATTTCATCTTTCCTTGTAGAAACGTTCTTCCAATCAGAGTGCGTAAAGTGCCCCGAGACAGATCCCCATGGAGACCGTGGGAATCCATTTTCAGGGTGCTAATCCACTGAATCAGTGTCTAAAATTTTATATACAGGTTTTACCGGACAACAATGATCAATAATATACGAGCGTAAACTTTTAATGCATATTTTTTGTTGAATGAATAAATAAATGACTAATTTTGCAGAACAACTTCTGTAAAACAATGAAGTATTGCAATGGCTGACCTAATTTTCACCGGAGAACTGAAAACCTCAAAAGCTGGTGTTAAAGCTAAACTCGAATTATATTCTTTCCTTGATGATGGAGTACATATCGTCTATTGCCCGGCACTTGATTTATCGGGATATGGAAATAGTATCGATGAAGCAAAGAAATCATTTTCCGAGGTTTTCGAACAACATATTACCTATTGCATCAATAAAAATACACTTCATGAAGATTTATTGAAACATGGATGGAATGTCCGTGGAAAAAAATCGAGAGATATTAAAGCGCCTAAACTTGAAGATTTATTGGCGCGTAATGAGGCTTTTCGTGATATACTGAAAAAAGACTATTCAAAATTCAAGACCGAATTTGAAATTGCATCGTAATGAGCACCCAAAAACTATCCAATGTTAAATTGGCTGATGTGCGGGAATTTCTCCAAAAATGCGGTTGTAAATATATAGATACTACCGGTGGACACGAAAAATGGACTCGCTCCGACCTTCTCCGTCCCATCATCATTCAAACACATGTAGATCCGGTTCCGGAATTCATTGTATTACAAATTCTCCGTACCCTCAAAATCCCTAGAAAAGAGTTTTTTAAAATCCTTTTTGATTGCTAATAAATTCCAAAGCTATCAACTTCGTAAACGAGTTTCTGTATACTCTTTGTTCCCATTGTATTTTTTGCTTTATCATTAACCTATCATATAATGAGCAAATATAGGGTTTATCCTATACTTTATGATGGGTTATCAAAGAAAGAACTACATTTACAATGCTTCTTTCAATAAAAAATCAGTGATGTAGAGATGCACAACTCCTTCAATCGCATCTTTCCGGAATTCGTCCATCGTGACCACATATTTCGGATA
>JADMKJ010000076.1:3452-4165 GCA_015478855.1 Proteiniphilum sp. | reverse complement strand
ATACCATTGCTTGTAATGTACGTGTAATTGTAATTCCCCGGAATGTTCGCCGCTGTAATCGAGTTACCGCTAATCGCGTTGTTTGATGGGTTATACCACGTACCTCCCAAATCAATTGTACCCGTTAAGCCGTCTGCAAGCACTACTGTCTGATTCTTACACACTGTAACCGAACCATCATCACCAGCCAATGAAGGCCCGTAAATTTTGACCTGTGATATGATAGAATCATACGCACAACCATCCGTCAATCGATACTCAAAATTGAATGTCGAGAAAGCCAAAACGGTAGTCGCAAACGTTGTGTCGTTCAACAACTGTGATGTGTTCATCAGATCAGTGAACGTTCCACCTGCATCATAACCTGTGATCGTGTTGTAAAGGTTTAATGTATCACCTGAACAAACCTCAGTCAACGAAGGTGAAGTACCTGCATTCAAATCGATCTCAGACAATGCAATCGAATAAACTCCCGTTGCAGTTGTGCTGCGTGAATCATGCATCAAATAATAAGTAGATCCTGGAGTAAGTCCACAAACGGTAAAGTTTGGTGCAATCCCGCTACCTCCTATCTCGTCGTCGTTTGCTGCAACAAGGTCAAATGAACCAAGCGTAAGAACCGAACAATTCGTCACATCATAAACCGCGATCTGACCATCAAAATTCTGATCCATTCCTGAAATTCGCATACTGCCGCTTGCAGGAGCCTGGAA
>JADMKJ010000076.1:0-3442 GCA_015478855.1 Proteiniphilum sp. | reverse complement strand
TTGTGCACCTGTGTTTGGCGGAGCAATTGTAGACTCACCTGTCTGAACCGTTGCACCAGCATTGTTAAAGTAATTAACAGTTCCATCTACCGGAAGATTCTCCGGTGAACAAGTCCCGTCATTTGTAAGCGGCATGGTGATCGTAATCGGTCCTGCAAAGTTTGATGTGTCACCCGTTGTACAAACTGCCTGCACATAAATTTGATAAACACCTCCTGAAAGCAATGCAGCATCAGCTACCGTATCAGTGAAGTTTACACCATTAGCAGCCACAATTGTACCTTCAGAGTAAAGATCAAAGCCATTCATTCCATACTGGATGTTAAATCCTTGGATTGGATAGGTAGGGCTTGACTCAGTCCAGTTCCAGTTAGCAAAAATTGAATCCACCGCGCTTGTACCACCGATAGATATTGGATCAGCACAGAAAGGAAGCGTAGTGAATGTACCGAATAGACCTTCACTTGTCAGGTTATCAGCCGTACACTCAGAATAAATATAAACATCATAAGTTGTCATCTGGTCCAAACCGATAATCAGCGCGTCCGAACTACCTGTAGTAATTGTCGTACCTGAAGTTAAAGGATCAAAACCAGTCGGGCCGTAGATAATGGTCCAGTCAGTCTCACCGTATAAACCTGCATTCCAATCAATACTTGCTTCATCAGCTCCGGCAACAAAGGCCAGATTGGTCGGTTTTGGACATAAAGCATAATAAAAATGAACACAAGAGTTATCTTGAAGATAAGAGCTGTTGTTATATGATAGTTGAATATCAGTTGTAGGACCTGCGACACCTACAGTAGCACTGCCGCCAAAGTCGTTAATTGACTGTGAACCACCAAAAACAACATCTTCATAAAGAAAATAAATTTCACCATCAGCCTCCTGAATTATAACTTGAAAAGTTACATTTTGACCTCCAACTGCAACAAAATGTGGTCTTTCATGCCACTGAGCAATAAACTGTCTGTTAGGAGCAACACCTATTGTTTGAGTATAGATAGTTCCTGCATCCAAATCATCCCAAAAAGGATATAAACCATTTGCGGCAGCAGCCATTGTCCCATTTGTAAAATCGGCTGTCCCCGTTAATGTTCCAACTAATAAAGCTCCATTATCATAAATCGTTAATTGTGAAGTTGAAATTCCCTGATAGTTAAATGTAAATGGAAGAGTTACTCCAAATCCAGACTCATCAGCTACTAGCTGGGGAGTTCCACTTGTCGAAATATCTGTAAAGCCCGGGCCGCATTCATTATCAGAGGTGAAATACCCTTGATTTGTAGAAAATGCAGAAGGTCCGGCAACATCTGAGCCAGCGCCACAAACGGCTACGACATAAAATTCGTAATCTGTCGCTTCGGTCAAACCAGTAATGGTTATTGTACTAGTTGAAACAGTCTGAATTATTCCTGTACCAGGAGTAAATCCTGCAGGACCATATTCAACGATCCACTGAGTTTCATTACCCTGAGGTGTCCAGCTAAGGTCAGTACTGAAATAATTCGTATTTATCGCATTTAAGTTTTGCGGTGCTAACGGTTCGTTTACTACCACCATAATTGGCGCACTTACCAGACCATTGTCATCCATTATAACCACACTGTAAACACCAGCCGTTAAATCAGTTGGAATTCCACCAAAAGCACCGCCGTTTACAGAATAAGTAAATGGTTGCATACCGCATTCAACAGATCCCAAAGTAAATGAGCCGTTATTGCCTCCGTTACATGTTACGTCGATTGAATCGAGTTCTGCATTCACATCAACAACATTTACAGTTACTAAAGTTCTGGACGTGCTTGTGCAGCCACCAGCCACAAAACCTGCGTAAAACTCATGAGAACCTAATGTTGCCGTGGGCATAACCGTTGTTCCGATAGTTTCGAATGGTGTTCCTGATCCAACAACTGCACCTCCCGTGGCCATATCGTACCAATTTATTGACATGCTGGGATAAGTTACATTCAAAACAAGTGTAGCAGAACCGAAAGTTGCGTCGTCCACGCCAAAATCATTATAGGATTCACTCAGGTTAAGGTTTAAAACTCCACCTGAAGTTGTAAATCCGGTCAGATTTAAAACCGGATCCGGAGAAACCAAACCTCCTGAACCGGCAGCAGAAATAGCCGTTGGGGCAAGGGTATGAATCCCTGATAAGCCTACTCTGATCTCACTTCTCCACGAACCGTTAATGGCATTTACATTAGTGAGGTTTAAAGTAGCTGAATTTATCACCGCACCATATCCGAAGGCAGGTATATTAATAGGAAGTGATAATATTCCATCACCACTTGAAATAATATTAGTTCCAAAAGAATAAGTGTAAACCTGAGACAGCGGCGCTTCAACTGCACTGATTTCCAAGCTAGGCGTACCCGAACAGATGTTAAATATATCTTGAGCGACAATTGGAGCAGGTGGAACATAGCTATCCACAACAACAGTTATTCCCGTCGTATTAGACCAACATTGAGTTGACGGATCATAAGCCGCAACATAATATGTTCCACTAGTTGTTACTGTATAAGGTGTAGATGCATTATTGGAATTATCAACACCAGCTGAATTCGTTCCTTGCCAGTAATATTCCATACCAGCAGGTGCAGGAGCCACAGAAATAGTAGTTCCCGGGGCGCATGCCGGATTTTGGAGTGCTACCGGTGCAGGAGGTGGTGTTGCTAATGGAAAATTGGAAATAGTAATAGAGCTCGCAGGAGACCAAACATTCAATGTAGAATTAAATGAACGAACAAAATATGTACCGTTAGATGTTACGGTCATAGCACCGGTATATGGGCTTGCTGTACTCGTTCCGGTCGAAGATGTTTGCCAGTACCAAACAGAACCTGCCTCAGGTGTACCAGCAATATCAATTGTTGTCCCTGCACTACAAGTCGGAGGGGTAGGATCCTGAGTAGGTGTCGGAGGTGCAGCAACTGAAGTGATTTGAACATCATCTAAATATATATCATTACCGTAATTTCCGCTCGCTCGGAAGAAAATAAAATTTGAAGCTCCTGAAAAGGAATTAGGTATAACAAATGAATATTGATACCATCCCACAGTTGCTACAGCAGGAGAAAGTTGTCGGGACCGATTAATAGTACCAAGGTTTAATGCACCTGTTATTGAGGAGCTGGTATTTACCAAAACATCGATTCTATCAGTATTTGTGTTAAAACCGTTATCCCGATACATCCAAAATGTCACGATGGCGGTCTTATTAGTAAAATCCAGTGCAGGAGTAATTAGAGAACTAACACCACCTGAATTATCCCAGGAGTTATATCTGGATTCACCAGCGCCTGAATGCGGGCTCTGAACCGGATGGGTACCCGCAGTTACACGACTCCATACGTTGGCTCCACTGGCCACAGTTTGTATCCACCCTGTCGGAGGATAGGTCACAGCATCAAACGACTCAGTTAGCAAAACA
>JADMKJ010000075.1 GCA_015478855.1 Proteiniphilum sp. | reverse complement strand
TGACAAAGTAACGAACTTTTTTTATATTTCCATATAAATTGATTCATTCGAAAGTCTGTTTTTTGCGAGGGGAGAAGTTATTTTCAATCATACCTGTTAGAAAACCAATAGCTTGATGTCATCATCCCCATACACGGATGTGAGGAGATGGATAAAATCCATCTCCTTTACTAGATAGTGCCGAAAATGGATACAAATCTCCCAGAAATAAAGAAAAATGCACCCTATAGATGATTTTATACACCTCTCTGAAAAGAAATTCACCTACTTTTACCAAATGTTCATCCTTGTATGAACAGAGCATGAATTATAAACAATGAATGATTAACAGATTATGAAAAATGCGTTAAAATTAATTTTCTCTTTCCTCTTTCTCTGCTCATTTATGGTGAATGGGCAAGAAGCAGTTCAATTACCCGAGGGAACGCTCCCGAATGAATTCAATATTGTCGGAGCGGAGTATCCCCGAGTGGGAAAGGATGGACGCACCTATTTCAAAGTATTTGCACCGGATGCAAAGAAAGTGGAGATCAGCTTCCGTGGTGAAATGGAAAAAGGGAATGACGGATTCTGGACGCTTGTCTCCAGGGACCCGGAGGTAGTGGGTTTTCACTACTACCAGGTCATTATCGACGGTGTAAGCGTTGCTGATCCTAACGGTAAGCCTGTTTTCGGCATGGGAAAGTGGGTCAGCGGCATTGAAATACCGGAAGAGGGCGGTGCCTACTACAAGCCACAGGCCGGCGTACCCAAAGGAAGGGTGAATGAGAGTTGGTACTATTCCGAAGTACGCAATGAATGGCGCCATTGCTTCGTTTACACTCCTGCCTGCTATGACAAAGAGATGGATCGCAAGTTCCCGGTATTGTATCTGCAGCATGGTATGGGTGAGAACGAAACCAGCTGGGCTAACCAGGGAAGGATGAATTTTATCATGGATAACCTGATTGCATCAGGTGAAGCAAAACCGATGGTAGTGGTGATGGATAACGGAAACATTGAAAACTTCCGCACACTGCCCGGTGAAAACCCCAATGAGGCGAGAGGCAGATTCGGCGCCGACTTCACTCCCATCCTGCTGAACGAGATCATCCCCCACATTGAATCCAGCTTCAGAGTGCTGACCGACCGTGAAAACAGGGCAATGGCAGGACTCTCCTGGGGTGGATTGCAGACCTTTAATATCACCCTTAACAATCTCGATAAATTTTCCTACATTGGAGGATTCAGTGGTGCTGGTATGATCAACACCAATCAACTGGATCAGGCATACAATGGAGTCTTCAAAGATCCTGCTGCTTTCAATGAGAAAGTACATGTATTCTTTATGGGTATCGGTTCCGAAGAGCGCCCTGAACGTACCAGAAATCTAAGTGAATCGCTGAAAAATGCGGGCATCAACAATGTCTATTACGAATCACCGGGAACCGCACATGAGTTCCTCACCTGGCGCAGATGTCTGAAGGAGTTCGCCCCGCTGTTGTTCAAATAGAAACCAACTGTAAATCAGCTGAGATACTATCCAATTACTATTCGGGATTCAAGTGATCCCGAATAGTTTTATTTCCTGTAATTTCATACAATGAAAACTCTGGCAAACTGGGTTACGATGGCAATCTTGTCAATTACCTCAACACAAGCAATTGCGTTCAACTCCGAAATCTTTCCGATAAAATTGTCTGATGGGGAAACTACAACAGTCCGGCTCGCACTCCCCGAATATGGTGAGACCGATCGTATTGTTTTTATAGTCCATTGGACTGAACCATTTACATATCAGACTCAAAGAGATGGGTTCAATTCCTATGATGTCCTGGCGGAAGGTTTTTGTGAGAGAGGGGTCGGTTTCTTCACCTACAACCGCCGTGGGGTTGATTTAGGGGATCAGGCACCCTGGTATGACACGGTAGACACCACTCAATACGCCGGATATCAGCCTCATATCGAAGCAAACGATGTTGAAACCATGATTGCCTTCCTGAAAAATGATCCTCGATTCAGCAATTGTAAAATTATTCTTTATGGAATAAGCGAAGGCACAATCATTGCTTCCATGGTTGCCTAGCGGAAGAAAGTAATGATCGATGCACTGCTCTTACACGGGTATGCTCATGATAACATGTTTGATATTATTAAGTGGCAGAATAATGGCGGCGGTTCAAGGAACATTTTGCACTTGAACCGAACAAAACAAGACTAATCAGAGTAGATGTCCCCATCTATCTGTTTCATGGAAGAGATGATTTAAATGTTCCGGTAGATGGTCTCTTCGACCTTGAAGACAGGTTCCGGGGATGTCAGAAATCAAATCTGAAGATCTTTGTATTTGACAAACACAACCATGATTTAAATTTTCAGGAGTGGATTGCAACAAAAACCTATTCTGAAGGATTACAAAAGCTGTTTGAGATATCGGCTGAAATATAATGTTAAACTACATTGAATAAAATTTGTATATGTTACACATTAGAATAAAAGAACTGAATTGAATATGAAACGAATTCTATTAACCGCACTCCTTACTGTATATTGTTTTGTCACCAGTTTTGGGCAAAGCAATGAAAGACAGTGGCTCAACCTGAATTATGCCGGTGATGAAAAGGAATATCACAACCTTGACATCTATCTCCCATCAACAGATGAACCTGCTTACAAAGCAATCGTTGTGATCTACGGCAGTGCATGGTTCGGCAACAACATGAAACAATTTGCATACGACGCTTTAGGGAAGCAACTCCTTGAAGGTGGATTCGCAGTGATTGCCATCAACCATAGGGCAAGCTCAGATGCTCCCTATCCAGCACAGATCAATGATGTGAAGGCTGCCATACGTTTCATAAGGGCAAATGCATCTCTCTACAAAATCGATGCTTCTTTTATCGGCATCACAGGTTTCTCTTCAGGAGGACATCTGGCATCTCTGGCAGGCACAACAAACGGTGTAAAAGAATATACTCTTAACAACACGACAGTTGATATCGAAGGGAATGTGGGTATACATCATTCTGCCAGCAGTGCTGTAAATGCGGTAGTCGACTGGTTTGGTCCGATTGACATGATGCTGATGGATGAATGCAAGGGGCCTAAAGGAAATGATTCTCCAGAAGCAGCATTGATCAGGGGTAATCCTGCCGACAATCCCGACATGATTGGATTGCTCAACCCCATCACCTTTTTAGATGAGGCTGATCCTCAATTTCTGGTGATACATGGTGCGGCCGACAATGTGGTACCACACTGCCAAAGTGAGCTTTTCTCTGCTGCATTGAAGGAGAAAGGAGTGCTGAAACAATTTATAACCGTTCCTGAAGGGCAACACGGGCCTGTAACTTTTAACGAGCATACTTTTGAGACAATGGTACGTTTCTTTAAGGAAGAAGCGGAAAAATAGAAACATTCATCAGCAACATAAACAACATTTAACATGAACATGAAACATAGAGCAACTCTCCTTATCACCCTCACTCTTCTCTTCATTGCATCTGGACTTAGAGCACAAAACGGAAGAGCATGGAGCAATGAACCGGAAACAGTAGCCAGTGATACGGCACGAAGCCTCAATCACTATTTTACACCTGCCACACTAGCTTCGATTACACCAGATGAAGAGGGATTCATTCAACGTTGGTTGCTACTGGAGCCAATTGAAAAACAGATTCGTACAAACACTCTCTTCACAGACAGCTATCTTAGGAATGCATTTGACACACTCTATTTTCACAATCAGTTTACACTGCTCCCAGTTGATGGAGAGAAGGTGAAGGTGGGCAATCAGGAACTCACTTGGCATGCACTTGACAGCAAACTATTCAACGTCAAACTGTTTCGCTTTGCATATGGATTGTATAAACCCACTTATGGGGTACTCTTCTGGGCGGTAACTGTAATCAACAGCCCGGAAGAAATGAAGAATGTGAGGATCTCGGTCGGTTCCAACTCTGCTTCCATGTGGTGGATGAACGGAGAGGAAGTTTTGTTGCTTTCAGGTGACAGGCGCATGGTGATGGATGATGCGCTCTCTCGCTGTCTGACACTCAAAAAAGGGAGAAACATCATTCGTGGAGCTGTTATCAACGGTCCCGGGATGAGTGATTTCTGTGTGCGTATCCTCGATGAGAATGGAGAACCAGTTAAAAACATCAATATCAGTTGTGAATAACAACTTTAAATTGCAACGTTATATGAAATTACATAATA
>JADMKJ010000074.1:1205-4236 GCA_015478855.1 Proteiniphilum sp. | reverse complement strand
TCTCTCCCGGTTTCAGCGATATCTTTTCGAATGCTCTCAGCCGGCGTACATCGGGAGTGATGGATGCCACCTTGTCGCTGCTGAAAAGCAACATCGCCTCTTTACCCTCCATGCTGCCGCTATTGGTGATATCGACCGACAGCGTGATGGTATCGCCGGAAGTGAACTCAGGTCTATCTACCTGCAGGTTGGAATAATCAAACGTCGTGTAGCTCAGACCATAACCAAACGGATACTGCACCGAGGTCTGCGCACCGTAATCATACGCACCCTCCATCTTACCCTCGAGGTTCTGACCGGGCTTGTGATCATAGGTGATCAGTCCCTGTTCAAATTTCGGGTAGGTGTAGGAGAGCTTACCGCTGGGGTTCACATCACCTGTCAGGATATCGGCCAGGGCATCTCCGCCAAAGTTACCCGGCAGATAGAGCTGCAGGATCGCTTTTGCACCGGGCTCGATCTTGCGGATCAGGCGCGGGCGTCCCTCGTTCAGCACCAGGATCACGGGCTTGCCTGTTTCCTGAAGGGCCAGTGCCAGGGCTGTCTGGTTCTCCGAGAGGGTCAGCTCATCCAGGTTGCCGGGTGTCTCACAGTAGGAGTTCTCACCCACGCAGAGGATGATGTAATCCACACCGCTCGCTGCTGCGATCGCTTTTTGTATCTCGGGGGTGTTCTCTTCGTAATACTGTCCCTCCATCTTATAGGTCACACCCGGTTCGTAGCGTACGTTGCCCTCACCGAACTTATTTTGCAAAGCTTCGTAGATGGTGTTGTACTGCGCTGCAAACTCCTCCACCTTCTCACCCTGCCAGGAGTAGCTCCAGCCACCGTTGAGCGTGCGCATGGAGTGGGCATTGGGACCTGTCACCAGGATGCGTGCGCCGGCCGGCAGCGGGAGGATCCCCTCTTCATTTTTCAGCAGCGTGATCGATTCATCGGCAGCAGCTTTGGCCGCCGCTTCATTCTCTGCACTCCCGAAATCGGGGTATTCCGCCCGGGACCAGAAAGGACGTTCGAAGAGTCCCAGTCGGTACTTCATGCGCAGGACCCTTCTTACGGCATCATCCACGCGCTGCATCGACACCTCTCCCTCATCCACCAGCTCCACCAGCGTGGGACAAAAAGCGAGGTTGTAAGGTTCCATCACCATATCGATACCGGCATTGATAGCGATCTTCACCGCCTCCTTGTAGTCTGCGGCAATCTTGTCACGAGAGAGCAAGTTCTGCACATCCGCCCAGTCGGTCACCACCACCCCGTCAAAGTTCATCTCCTCCTTGAGCCAGCCATTCAGCAGGCGACTGTCGGCATGGGTCGATACACCATTGATAATGCCCGAGTTGACCATGACAGAGAGTGCACCTGCCTCAACCGCTGCACGGAACGGCTCAAAATATTTCTCACGCAGGTCACTTTCTGAGATCACGGCAGGGGTACGGTCTTTCCCTGAGACAGGCACACCGTAACCCATGTAATGTTTCAGGCAGACAGCGATATGACTGTTACCCACATTATTGCGATCCTCACCCTGAAAACCGAAGGTAGATGCCACCGCCATCTCTGCATTGAGGTAGACATCTTCACCGAAGCTCTCCCACTGACGCGACCAGCGGGCATCTCTCCCCAGGTCCATGGTAGGAGCGAAAGTCCAGGGGATATTGCTGGCACGTGTCTCGTAGGCGGTGATGCGCGATCCCTCCCTCATCAGCTCCCTGTTGAAGGTGGCACCCATCGCTACCGACTGCGGGAAGAGCGTTGAACCGGCGGTGTAGGTAGTGCCGTGGATGGCGTCGATGCCGTAGATGACGGGTATGCCTGTCTCCTCCAGTGCTCTCTCCTGAATGGCACGGATGGTCTTCTCCCACACTTCGGTGGTACGGGCACGGTTGTTGGCGGTGTTGAGGATAGAGCCCACCTTGTACCTGCCGATCACGGTATCCAGCATCGCCGGATCCACCTCGAACGGTTCATCACTGAAGTAGGCATTTCCACCTTTACCGAGCAGATCGACCGTGAACTGTGCCATCTGACCCACCTTCTCCTCAAGGGTCATCTGCGCCATGATGCTGTCTACTTTTCTCTCAATTCCCTCATCCTGATTCACGCCTGATTTACCGGTGCTGCCGTTACAGGCAGCCAGTAACGGTATGAAAAGGAGGGAAAATATAATTTTGTTGATGTTCATAGGATAATTATTAGCTGTATATTGTTAGCTGTAAGCGTTAAGCTATAAGCTATAAGCTGATTAGACAAAAGCTATAGGCAATAAGCAGTAAGATGTAAGTTGTAAGCAGTAAGCTATTAGTCAAAAGCTGCTAGCTATAGGCTGTAGGCGATAAGCTCTTTTGATTCCAGCGTGTTGGTTTTATTTAAAAAATTATTTCTGATAAACCCGCACGTAATCAATTTCATAGGTTGCAGGAAGCTTCGATTCGTCGACACCTTGCGCACCACCCCAGTCGCCTCCCCATGCGAGGTTCAGCTTCAGGTAGAAGGGCACGTTGAAGGGCCAGGTTTTTTTATCCCCTTTGCCGTCGTTATCGAACCGGAAATACGCTTCGCCATCCACAAAGCCTTTGATGTAATCGGCCGTCCACTCCACCGCGTAGATATGAAACGCCGTCTCGGCATTCTGAATGGTTTTTGTTGCTCCTTTCTGGGTACCGATCATATGATTATATGCTTCGGTATGCACCGTTGAGTGTACCACGTTGGGCTGATACCCCACATACTCCATGATGTCGATCTCACCGTCGAGCGGCCAGGAGGTGAAGTTCTTCGGCATCATCCAGAAGGCAGGCCAGGTTCCCTTTCCACCGGGCACCCGCAGGCGCGCCTCAAAGTAACCGTAGGTCCAGCCCTCTATCGTGTTAATCCGTGCCGAAATGATGTCACTGCCGCTCTTTCGGGCGATGATCTTCAGTGTGCCGTCATGTATCGCCGCCACCGTATCGGTGCCGCGGTAACCGCCCACGTAGGTCTGCAGCTCATTGTTGACCGCTCCCTTTTGGAGGTTCTCGTACCACCACTT
>JADMKJ010000074.1:0-1105 GCA_015478855.1 Proteiniphilum sp. | reverse complement strand
AAATAGTAAATTATTCATTTTCATCCTTTCAGCTGAAAAGGCTGCCACACAATATGGCAGCCTTTCTATTACAAGATTATTGTTATTCAGCAAATGTAAAATCATCGAAGTAGAAGAAGCCCGGGCCGGCATGTCCCTCTGCACCGAACTGAATCACGATCCTGTCGTAATCGGTCCTTTCGGCTACGCCGCTGAAGTCAAACTCCAGCTCCACCCACTTGTTCATCTCCAGATTGGCCTTCACGATCTCGGTCTGTGTCTGCCAGGCATTACCGCCCATGTCGCTATCCTGCAGCTTCACTGCCAGCTGAGGCAGCAGCTTCTTGTTGGCGATCCAGTCGCCTGCAACAGCATGCTCTGTGGTATAGTCGTTGAACGAGGGGATAAAGACCTTTACCCGCACCTTGTTCTGAGTTGTGAGATCGAACTTGTACTCTGCTGCGGTAAAGGCGAGGTTACTGTAGAAGCCACCTGATTTCCAGTAACGGTACACCTTGTCAGATGTATTGATTGGCAGCGGCAGGGGGTTGTCGAACACGCCACTCACACTACCCATATCCTCCTGCACGAAGTTGAGGAAGGTCTCTCCTTCGAAATCCTCGGCCAGGGGGATCGCTTTCGGCACTTTCACCACTGCCGGAGGCTCCACGTTCAGCTCCTCGAGACAGTAGATGAATACCCAGTCCTGACTTTCAACCGTGTTTTCCACACGCAGTGCCATCACCTCTTCGGTCTGATAGATGATCTCGTAGGTCTGGTTGCCGCAGTAGTAACCCATAAAGGCGTTTCCGCTCAGTGTGAGCGAAGGATAGGTACCTCCCTCACTGATGGAGAAGTTGAAGTTCCCTCCATCAAAGGGGAAGGTGGCATCATCACCGTCAACGTTTGTCACGCTGAATCCGCCGACACTTTCTGAAGATGCTTTTCTTCCATACCCCTCACCCAGGGTCACCATCCTGAACTGCACACCGTTCTGGATAAAGGTGAAGGTCATATCATACATGGTCCAGGCGCTCTTCTCGTTGGGTCCTGCACCCCACCACTCCTGTGAGTAGCTGCCGAGCGGACTCAGTCCGAGATGTCCCCTGATATCTTTGCCGAGCGC
>JADMKJ010000073.1 GCA_015478855.1 Proteiniphilum sp. | reverse complement strand
CCGGAATACTGGAAGCTCTACTATAGAGAGGGGAATGAATGGATAGAGGTGTCAAACCCTTCCGGTTACGGTGTGGAGGAAGACCGTTACAACCATGTAACCTTCGATCCGGTGACCACAGACCAGCTGAAACTGGTAGCCAGGTTGCAGGGCCCCGATCCCTCATGGAAGCCGAACAGCGATAACCGGATGCAGGCAAGCAATAAGGGTAAAAATGGCTACTCCGCCGGCGTGATAGAGTGGAAAGTAAATGAATAGAATAAATAATTGATCATGATCAGATCTGTTTTCGCTGCCCCTCGCAGGGTGTTGTTTTTGTTGTTATGTTTCGGCCTGCCACTGGTGGCAGGCGAAGTACTTCTCGTACCCGACTCGCTGGGACTGGATCCGTTCTACGGTAAATACCTGAACGCGGAGGGTATACCCATAGTATCTTCCGCCGCTGTTGACGATAGAGCGCTTATACTTGCCGGCAACGTGGTTTCATCCATGTTGTCCAAAAGACCGGATGTAAGGCAGGCAATGATCAGGAAGGGATGCAAGGTGATGATCATCGGTCAGCAGGAACAGGTGTGTGACCTTCCCGAGTATGGTCATATCTGTGATACACCGGAACAGATAGCCTACTGGAACAGACGGGCACGCGGTTTTGGTGGTGCTCCCGAGGATGCACTCAGCGCCAGCTGCGGTGAAGAGAATGTGCTCTGCCTGGAGGGCGATCGCTACAGCGGTGAAAGCATCCTGATACATGAGTTTGCTCATCTCATGCATATGATTGGTATCACCACTGTCACTCCTGCATTTGATGAGAAGCTTGAAGAACTGCTACAGAAGGCCATAGCAAAGAAACTATGGCAAAACACCTATGCTGTAAGCAGCAAGGAGGAGTATTTTGCTGAAACGGTACAATCATTTTTCAATTGCAACCGCTATGCTGAAGAACCTGATGGTGTACACAACGCTATCAACAGCCGTGAGAAACTCAGGAGATACGACCCTGAGATGTATCAGCTCCTGCAGGAGTATTTTCCGGAAAGCGACCTGCCCTTGTGTGGGGAGACGGTGGCGACATTATACAAAAAAGCTGACTCCTTCAGTGAAAAGTTTACTGCCGGCTATTTTTACGCAATCGGGGAGATTGGTGCCGTTGAACAGAGCCACTCTTTCTGGTATTCCAGCCATACACCCCGGGGAACGGAGTTCTTTCTGATCGATGCGGAGAAACAAACGACCTCACCGGCATTTGATCAGCAGAAAGTGGCTGAAGCACTATCCGGCTTTTACGATCTCAGGGATACAGATCCGTGGCAGTTGCCGTTCAGGACCATCCGCTTTAAAGGAGGCACTGATACCCTTTCTTTTCGCCTGAAAGAGTTTGATTATAAGGTAGCCCTCACAGACTTTGCCACTACACGCTACAGGGTGACTGAGCATTCCAATCGTTATTGGGGTGCACGACAGCGTGAAAATGAAGAGAGGAAAGTGACCTCACCCGATGGGAAAAAGAGAGCTTACATCTCTGAAGGTAATCTGTGGGTAACAGATCTCGCCACGGACGAGAGTGTACGATTGAGCGACGACGGCTCACCATATGAGTACTATTCTTCCAATATATACTGGTCACCCGATTCAAAAAAGATTGTCTCCTGTAAATACCGGCCGGGAGGTGACCGGAAACTGCTGCTCATCTCCTCATCACCCGCTGATCAACTGCAGCCCAGAACGGTGACCTACGACTACCCTAAACCCGGCGACGCACTGCCCATACGGCGCCCGGTAATGTTTATACCGGATGAGGATAAACAGATTTTCTTTGATATTCCCGATTTGGAGGAACAGTATGATCTGGGGGCTATCAGATGGGATGAAGAAAGCCGGTTCTTTACATTCCATTTCAACCGACGCGGACATCAGCACTATCTGATCTATTCAGGAGACACTACAGGAGCGTTATACCCGGTGGTGGATGAAAAAGAGGATACCTTTATCTATTACGGCAATCTCTACAGCTACTGGTTTAAAAACAGCGACGAGCTGCTCTGGATCTCCGAGAGAGACGGTTGGAGACACCTCTATCTGTATGATGTGCCATCCGGAAAAGTGAAGAAGCAGGTGACACGTGGTAAGTGGGTGGTCAAGAGCGTGATGCACGTGGATGAAGATGCCGGCACTGTGATCATCAAAGCATGTGGAATGAATGAGGATGAGGATCCCTACCTCGAGAAGTATTACCGGCTGAACATTCGTAATGGAGATATACACCCGCTCACACCGGAGAATGCTCATCATGCAGTCACCTTCAGCCCCGATTATCAATATATGGTCGACTCCTATTCACGTGTCGATCTGCCTCCAACCATTGTAGTGCGTTCGGTCATGAACGGAGAGGTAATCTTCAGGCCGGAAAAGCAACCTGATATTACTGCAGCACTTGAGGATGGATGGAACATGCCGGAGGTTTTTTCTGCAAAAGGAAGAGACGGTAGCACCGACATATGGGGGGTGATCATCCGACCCACAGATTTTGACCCGGCTAAAAAATATCCAGTGATAGAGTATATTTATGCGGGTCCGCATGATTCTCATGTACCCAAGGCATTCTCAATGGTACATCGTTGCAGTGCCGTGGCAGAACTGGGATTCATCACGGTGATGATCGACGGCATGGGTACCGCAAACCGTTCCAAAGCGTTTCATGATGTCTGCTGGCAGAACCTGAAAGATGCCGGCTTCCCCGATCGTATTGCTTGGATCAAAGCGGCGGCAGAGAAGTACCCCGCGATGGATACCACACGCGTGGGTATTTACGGCACCTCGGCAGGTGGTCAGAGTGCCATGGGGGCACTGCTGTTTCATCCGGGGTTCTATAAGGTGGCAGTATCATCCTGTGGTTGCCATGATAACCGCATGGACAAAATGTGGTGGAACGAACAATGGATGGGATACCCTGTAGGAAAAGCATATGAAGCGTCTTCCAACGTGGTGAATGCACATCTGCTGCAAGGAGAACTGCTCCTGATGGTGGGGGAGGTGGACAACAATGTGGATCCCTCAAGTACCCTGCAGGTGGTGAATGAACTGATACACCATGGTAAGGAGTTTGATTTTGTGATGCTGCCGGGTGCCGGTCATACCGATGGTGGTAAGTACGGCGAAAGAAAAAGAACCGATTTCTTCGTCAGACACCTATTACAACTGGAGCCACCAAGATGGAATATGCCTGGTAATCAGCAACCATAAATGATTTTATTCATCGCTTAGAGGATATTTCTATTTTTTCGGAGGAATTTTCTATCATGATTACATGACATTGTTTTAATTTGTGAAAGTGAATCTAATAAGTGTTAAATGAACTGTCGAATAGAAAAGCCTGATGTGACCTGAATCACGTTTATAGGCTTAAGACTGATTAGTGAAGTGTAGCCTGAATTTTTTAAATAAAAGTGAATAATGCAAAATGATTAAAAAGACTATGAAGATGAACACATTTATTCATTTCCTTTTTTCCATGAACAGGAAAGCGGGATTATTTCTGTTAATGCTTTCAATACTAACCCTCACGAGTGGTTTTGAAACAGTATCCGCCTCAGTGGACAGTCATGTTGTCTCTTCCATAGAAGAGATGCAGCAAAATCCGCTTACCCTGAGGGGAGTGATCAGTGACGCATCAACCGGTGAGCCGCTGATAGGTGCAAACGTCATTGAAAAAGGAACAACCAACGGTACCGTGACAAACAGTGACGGCTCTTTCCGGCTTGATGTGCAGAGTAACCGTGCTGTGCTGGTGATCTCCTATATCGGCTACCAGACCGTGGAAGTCCCCGCCTCGGGAAATCTGAACATCTCCCTCAGTGAAGATACCGAACTGATGGAGGAGCTGGTGGTCATCGGTTATGGTACACAACGAAAAGGAGATGTGACCAGCGCTATATCCAGCGTTAAGGCAGAAGATTTTACAGTGGGTAAGATCGGTGATGCGGCAGACCTTATCAAGGGTAAGATCGCCGGGTTGACTATCTCAAAAGGATCGGGTGACCCCAATCATGGCTCCACCATTCGCCTGCGCGGTGTGATATCCCTCGAAGGCAGCTCCACACCACTGGTGTTGATCGATGGTATTGAAGGAAACCTGGGCACCGTGGCGCCGGAGAACATCGCTTCCATTGATGTGCTGAAAGATGCCTCCGCGGCGGCAATCTATGGTACACGTGGCGCAAACGGAGTGATCCTGATCACCACCAAATCAGGAAACAGAGGTGCCGGTACGGTTGC
>JADMKJ010000072.1:3162-4306 GCA_015478855.1 Proteiniphilum sp. | reverse complement strand
TGGCAAGTGCCACCATGCTGATCATCAACCATTCAGAATTCCTGAGAAATTTACGATCCACTATTCAAAATCAGATCCTTGCCGGTAAGATAAATCGTGCGCAGGGGAACGAACTTGTGAACATGATCGGCAATAGTTTGTCGGATGAGGATGAATGGAAGCTCTTTCAGGATAATTTCGATCTTATTCATCAGAATTTTTTTCGTAAACTAAAAGAGAGATATCCTACCCTCACACCTACTGATTTGAAATTGTGCGCCTTGCTCAGACTAAACTACTCCTCAAAGGAGGTATCCTCTATGTTAAATATATCTATCCGTGGTGTTGAGGCTGCCAGATACCGTTTGCGTAAAAAAATAAACCTGACAGAAGCAGTGAATCTGGTTGATTTCATGATAAAATTTCAATAAATGGCTACTGTACACTTATTATTCCTTAAAATATAACACCCTGGTTATCATCCATACAAATCATTTAACTGTAGTAAAAAAGTATCCTTTGAAAATGTGTTATAAAACATGGCGTATTTTAAATGAGGTTTAATCTTTTTTTGAAATAAATAGGTTTGTTTTCTTTGCACCGAAAGTTAATTCAAACAAAAAAATTTAGAACCTATGAAATTGAAAATCGCAACAGTAATCAATTTATTGCTGTTTTCTTTTGTTATATTTGCTCAGCAGCAAATAACCGTCACAGGAACGGTAACAGAAGGAGCAACAGGTGACCCGGCAATAGGTGTCACCGTATTGGTAAAAGGTACGACCATCGGTACCGTGACCGATATTGATGGCAATTACACCTTAAGCAACGTACCCCAGGACGCCATTATCGTATTCAGTTATATCGGGATGCTGACCATTGAGGAACCGCTTAACGGACGCTCAGTGGTCAGTGTCATCATGGCGGAGGATGTGCAGGCACTGGACGAGGTGGTTGTGATCGGCTACGGTAGCGCGAGGAAGAGAGATCTGACCGGCTCCATCGTCAGTCTGAATGCCGATGAAATATCCAATCGGCCTACAACAAACCTTATTTCATCCGTACAGGGTAAAGTTGCCGGTGTACAGATAGTGAATACGGGACGTGCAGGACAGGATCCGGAGGTGAGGATCAGGGGAACGAACTCCATCAACGGTTATTCACC